>CBIGXQ010000149.1:0-5290 GCA_966193865.1 uncultured Sphingosinicella sp.
CGCGGCGAGATGAGCCTCGTCGGCCCGCGCCCGCTGCTGATGCAATATCTGGATCGCTACACGCCGGAGCAGGCGCGGCGGAACCTGGTCCGGCCGGGCCTGACCGGCTGGGCCCAGGTCAACGGCCGAAACGCGCTCAGCTGGGAAGAGAAGTTCGCGCTCGACGTTTATTACGTCGACAATCAGTCGATGTGGCTGGACCTCAAGATCCTCTTCGTCACCTTGGCCCACCTGATCAGGCCGAGCGGAATCAGCTCCGAAGGATCGGCGACGATGCCGGAGTTCATGGGCTCCGCGGCCCGCTCGCCACCGGCCGACGAGGAACCTTGATCGGCTTGCTTTCCTAAACGCCTTCAAGAAGCTAGGGGACGGCAGAAAGCAGAGAGCCGGAAATGACGAACGCGACCAACAGGAGTGACGTTGCCGCCGCCTTGCCGGCCGGGCGGCCATGGCCCGACGAAGCCTGGCCTTTCTATGCCGAAGACGAGATCGAGGCAGCCGCCGCGGTGCTTCGAAGCGGCCAGGTCAACCAGTGGACCGGCCCCGATGTCTTCGCCTTCCAGGAAGCCTGCACCAAGCATTTCAGCGGCGGCCACGGCATCGCCCTCGCCAACGGATCGCTTGCGCTCGAGCTGGCGCTCCGTGCCTTCGGCATCGGCCCTGGGGACGAAGTCGTCGTCACACCCCGCTCCTTCGTCGCCTCCGCTTTCACGGTGATGCTGGTCGGCGCAACGCCGGTCTTTGCCGACGTCGATCCCGACAGCGGCAACATCACGCCCGAGACGATCGCCAGGGTGCTTACCGATCGCACCCGTGCCATCGTTCCGGTCCACCTCGCCGGCTGGCCGGCCGACATGCCCGCGATCATGAAGCTGGCGAGCGGCCGCGACATCAAGGTGATCGAAGATTGCGCCCAGGCGCATGGCGCCAGCATCGGCGGGCGGAGCGTCGGCAGCTTCGGCGACGCCGGCGCCTTTTCCTTCTGCCAGGACAAGATCATCTCGACCGGCGGAGAAGGAGGGTTTCTCAGCCTCCAGGACGAAGACGCCTGGAAATGGGCCTGGTCGTTCAAGGACCACGGCAAGAACTGGGACAAGGTCAACATGCCGGCAGTCCAGTCCGGCATGTTCCGATGGCTTCACGACAGCGTCGGCACCAACTGGCGATTGACCGGGCCGCAGGCGGCGATCGGCCTTCGCCAGCTGGCCAAGCTCGAGGATTGGACCCGGCTTCGCACCCGCAACGCGTCGATCTGGGCAAGGGCCCTGAACCAGGTGCCCGGACTCCGAGTGCCGATGCCGGCGGCGGGGATCGTCCATGCTTATTACAAATTCTACTTCTATCTCGATCTGCCGACCGATCAGGCCGCTCAGCGACGAAGCGAAATCCTGCAAAGAGCTGCGGAGGCGGGGCTCAGGCTCTTCTCCGGCTCCTGTTCGGAGATGTATCTCGAAGAAGCGTTTCGCGATCTGCCGACACCCGATTGCCCGGTGGCCCGGACGCTGACGAGCACCAGCCTGATGGTGGAGGTCCATCCAACACTTCGACCCGACCTGCTCGAGCGCCGCGCCGAATTGCTGGCGTCGATCTGCGCTGACGTGTTGGGGTAAAAGATGATCGTGGACCTCATGAGGCGGCTGTCCATGCTCAGCCGTCCGCGCAAGCGGGCGATCCTTGTCGCCTATGATCTTGCGGCGATGGGCGTCGCCCTCTGGGCGGCCTTCTCCACCCGCCTCGGACTCCTCTATTTCCCCGACAACCCGATCGTCGTGGCTTCGGCCGCGATCTCGTTCATGGTCGGGGTGTTCGCGCTCTACAGGCTGCGCGTCTACCACATCGTCCTTCGCTATTTCGATCTTCGGACGGTCAGCAGCATCTTCGTGGCCTCGGCGATCGCCGCTTTGTCCTGGGTGGTTCTGATCTATCTCACCCAGGAACGCATCAATGTCGAAGGACTGATCATCAGCGTCCCGCGCTCGGTCGGGTTCATCTATTGCGGGTTCCTGTTCCTGTTCCTTTTCATGGGCCGCTACGTGATGGCGCTTCTGCTCGCCAGCGCCGGACGCGAGCCCCTGCCGAGCGCAACGAAGGCGCGGCGGAACGTCGCCATCTACGGCGCCAATTCGGCCGGCATCAGCCTCGCCGATTCAGTCCGGCTCAACGCCCAGTTCCGGCTGAAGGCCTTCATCGAGGACGACGCCGCCCTCCACGGCCAGATCGTCGCAGGCGTGCCGATCTACTCGCCGAAGGCGCTTCCCGATCTTGTCCGGACCGCCCGCCTCAGCGAGGTTTTCCTGGCGATGCCGAACGCGACCCGTACCCAGCGTCTCGCCGCCATTTCCAGGCTCACCGAGCTGAACGTCAAGGTAAAGACGATCCCCGCGCCGGAAGAAATCGTCTCCGGCCGGTTCACGGTCAGCGACATGAGGCCGATCAGCGTCAACGATCTGCTTCGCCGGGATCCGGTGGAGCCTCTGACCCAGCTGATCCGCGAGGCGGTGGAGGATCACAGCATCCTGATCACCGGCGCCGGCGGCTCGATCGGCTCGGAGATCTGCCGGCAGATCCTCCATGCGCGCCCGCGCAAGCTTGTCCTTCTCGATCATAGCGAGTTCGCGCTCTATGCGATCGAGCAGGAACTGATCGAGGCAAGCGAGCGGCTCCCCGATCATGACCGGCCCACCATCTCCGCCATCGTCGGATCGATGCTCAACGAGGCGCTGGTGAGGCAGCTGATCGCCACCTTCGAAGTGGACACGATCTACCACGCGGCGGCGTACAAGCATGTCCCCTTGCTCGAGCAGAACGAAGTCATCGGAGTCGAGAACAACGTCGTCGGAACGCTCATCCTCGCTCGGGCAGCTTTCGATGCGAAGCTGACCCGATTCACGATGATCTCCACCGACAAGGCGGTCCGGCCCAAGAGCGTGATGGGCGCGAGCAAGAGGGTCGCCGAACTGATCATCCAAGGGCTCGCCGACCGCTCCGACTGTCGGACCCGCTTCGGCATCGTCCGCTTCGGTAACGTCCTCGATTCCTCGGGCTCCGTCGTCCAGCGGTTCCGAAAGCAGATCGCCGCCGGCGGACCGGTGACCGTGACTCACAAGGACATCACCCGTTTCTTCATGTCGATCCCAGAGGCGACCCAGCTCGTCCTTCAGGCGAGCGCGATGGCGCTGAACGGCGAGGTGTTCGTGCTCGACATGGGCGAACCCGTGAAGATTTCGGACCTCGCCCGGAACATGATCACCCTGTCGGGGATGACCGTTCTCGACGAGCAGAACCCGGCCGGCGATATCGAGATCCGCTATGTCGGTCTTCGGCCCGGCGAAAAGCTGTACGAGGAGCTCTTCGTCGGCGAAGAGACTCTGGACACGACCCACCCGCGGATCCGGATGGCGAAGGAACGCTCGGTGCCGCTCGACGAACTGGAGGGGCATCTCCAGGACCTCCAGCAAGCGATCGAATCGGGCAGCGCCAATGCGATTCGAACAAAGCTGAGCGAACTCATCGCTCCGGACGAGGGCGAATTGACCGGCAGCATGAATGGACCGCGCGATCCCGTCGTGGATGGCCAGAAGGTCGTTCGGATCAAATAAGCTGGGCGCTCGGTCGACACTGAAGTTGGCGGTGATCACCGACGGCGAGGCGCTTCAGCGCTTTGCCCTCGAGGCGGTGAACGCGGTCGTCGGCTGCGACGAGGTCGCGATCTTCTCCTGCACCAATACCCGGCTGCGCCGGCGCCCGGTCAAGCATGGCTTCTATTACGCGCTGAACCTGTTGACGGTCGTCAATCCCTGGACTCGTTCAGTCCCGCTGGAGCGGCTGACGAAACGGGTTTCCCGAGCGGCGTCGTTCGAATCCGGCTATGAAGGGGCCTGGCAGACTCTGCCCGCAGAGACCGTTCGGGAGCTCCGCGAATATGATCTCATCCTGAAGTTCGGGATGGGTCTGTTGCGAGTGCCCCCGGCCGAAGAGCTGCCGGTCCCGATCCTCTCCTATCATCACGGCGATCCGGACAAATATCGCGGCCGCCCTGGCGGCTTCTGGGAGATCATGTCGGGGGAGCCGGCCATGGGGCAGATCGTCCAGGCGATCGGCAACAAGCTCGATGCCGGCCAGGTCCTGGCGTTCGCCGAAACCAAGGTCCTGCCCTGGTCCTATCGCGCGACCTTGATCGAATCCTACCGCCACTCGCCGCTGATCATCAACGAGGCGATTCGCAACGCACTGGCTGGCTCGGCCTTGCCCAAGCCGTGCCGGGGCAAGAATTATCGGCTGCCGTCGAACGCCCAGGTCGTCGGCTTCGTCGCGAAGATGGCCTTCGCCTTCGTCAGACGCCTCGTCTACGGGGCCCTGTTCGAGAAGAAATGGAAAGTGTCGCTCGCCCCGCTTCCGGCGCAGGCGGTGCCCGAGTTGTTCGTGCAGCCAACCTTCCCACAGGCGGAGAGCTGGCGGACTCTCGAGCCTGCTCGGGGTTACACCTTCTACGCCGACCCCTTCTTCACTCCCGATCCACGAGGTATATTGGTCGAGGCGCTTCGCGGCAGCTCCGGCCGCGGCGAGATCGTCCTGGTCACGCCGGACGGGCCGCGCACGGTCTCCGTCGCAAAGGGGCACATGTCCTATCCTTCGACGATCGAACTGGACGGCCATCCTTATGTCGTTCCCGAAATGGCGGGCTGGTCACCGCCGAAGCTCTTCATTCTCGACGACGGCATTCTCAAGGAGCGGCGATCGCTTCGGATCGAGGGGGATCCGCGGATCGTCGACCCCACCCTCTTCCAGCATGAGGGCCGCATCTATCTGTTCGGCAACATCCGAAGCGTCGGCTCCAACGCGCTTTACCTCTGGTCGGCGGAGTCGATCGATTCCGAATTCCGGCTTCATCCCCTCAGTCCGCTTCGAGTCTCGCCGCTTGGCTCGCGGATGGCCGGTTCCATCCTCTCGATCGGCGGCCGGCTGCTAAGGCTCGGCCAGGACTTTCGCTTCGGCTACGGCGACGGCATCATCGCCTTCGAGATCGAGATACTGACGGCCCAGGATTATCGCGAACGGCCGCTCGGCGCGCTTCGCTTCTCCGACCGCCACGGCCCACATACGCTCAACCTGACGGACGGCGAGATCGTCTTCGACTGGTATCGGGACGGCTTCACGCCGTTCGCGGGATTACGTCGGCTCGCCAACCACAGGAACGACTAGGCCTCCTGACTCGCCTCAGGCGACGCTCGCCTGATGGAGCGCAGCCAGCACTCGGTCCTGGTCTGCCGTGGTGAGATAGGGGCTCATC
>CBIGXQ010000150.1:0-5248 GCA_966193865.1 uncultured Sphingosinicella sp.
GCCGGGGATGCCGATCGGCGCTGCCGATGGCGACGGGATCGGATATTAGGGCGGCGCGACGCCGTGGCCCCTCCCGCAGAAGGGGCGGATGATCATCGCGCCTCCTGCTCGGGCCCGCGAAGGAAGGCGCGGACGATGCGCAGGAATTCCGCCGTCCTGTCGCCGAAAATGGGCACATGGTCGCCGTCCGGGACGATCCACAATTGGGATTCGGGAATGGCGCGATACATGCCGATGGGGATGGCGACCGGGAAGAATTCGTCGCGATCGCCATGGACGATCAAGGTGCGGGCGCGGATCCTCTGCAGCGTCGCCGGGGTGAAGGCCATGTCGCCCTGCTGGTCCGGCAGGGCTCTGAATTGCCTCACCAGCTCGCGCGCCTGAGCGTCGCCCCGGCTGGCGCACTCCAGATACATGTTCTGGAGGAAGGGCGGCAGATTCTCCCAGGTCACTTGCCGAAGGATTCCGAGCGCCTGATCGGGATAGTGAGTCGAGGCGCCGATCAGCACCAGGGTTTCGATCCGCTCCGGCTCACGACTCGCGAGATGGAGGAGGTTCATTCCGCCGGCGCTGATGCCCATCGCCTTCACTTGCTCGAGGCCGAGATGATCGAGGAGGGCGGCGATATCCTCGCTCGACTGGCGCATGCTGAACCGGTTGGTGGGATTGGTCGACCAGCCATGGCCGCGCAGGTCCGGGATGATCACCCGATAATCCCGGGCGAGCTCGTCGGCGATCGCGCCCCAATCGGCCCCGCAGGCGCCGAAGCCGTGCAGCAGAAGGAGAGGCTCGCCGCTTCCTTGTTCCTGGTAATGGAGCTGAAGTCCGTTGATCTCGACGATCTGGCCGGGCGCGCTGCTTTGAGCGTTCGCCACCGGCGCCCAGCAGAAGCAGATGATGGCTCCAAGAGTGCAGCTCAGGATGGCGCGGTACATAGGCCGTCTCCCGCTCGATCGCGGGCAGCCTAGGCCAGTTTCGCGGCTCCTGTCACTGGCGGATCGTCAGTCCTTCATCCTCAATGCGACGTCGCTCATGAAGCGGGGGTCGTCGCCTTTGGCCAGCCAGTCCGCTTCGGCGGCGATCGCCGCGAGCAGGTCGCTGAGCTGCTCGGTCTCCGCCTTGGCGTAATTGCCGAGCACGTGTTTCGTCACCTTGTCCTTGTGGCCGGGGTGGCCGATCCCGATCCGGACCCGGCGGAAGGCGTCGCCGATATGGGCGTCGATCGATCGGATCCCGTTATGGCCGGCGGTGCCGCCGCCGAACTTCACCTTCACCTTGAACGGGGCGAGATCGAGCTCGTCGTAGAAGACCGTCACGTCGCCGGCCGCCTTCTTGAAGAAGTCCATCGCGGCGCGGACCGATCGGCCGCTCTCGTTCATGAAGGTCGCGGGCTTGAGGATGAGGATCCGCTGGCCGCCGATCCGGCCCTGCCGGGTCCATCCCGAGAAGGCCTTCTTGGTCGGCTCGAAATCGTGCACTTCGGCGATGGCGTCGGCGGCCATGAAGCCGACATTGTGCCGGTGCATCGCATATTGCGCGCCGGGATTGCCGAGACCGACCCAGATCTGCACGGGCGCGAAATCCCCCCAGTCTTCGGCTTCCGGGGCGTCCGCCGGCTGGCCGGGCATCTCCACGCGTCGAGGCGTGAAGAGCGAGGCCAGCCAGCGGAGCGACAATCAGCCTTCCTCGGACTCGGTGGCCTCTTCCTCGCCGACCAGCGGCACTTCGGCGGAGGGCTCTTCCTCGCCGGCTTCGGCCGCAGCTTCGGCCGCGGCAGCTTCGGCCGCCTCGGCCTTGACTCCGGACGGAGCGACGATCGTCGCGATGGTGAAATCGCGGTCGGTGATCGCCGAGCTCGTGCCCTTCGGCAAGGCGACGTGGCTGATGTGGATCGAATCGCCGATGTCGGTCCCGGCGAGATCGATGACGATCTCTTCGGGGATTTCGGCCGCGTCGCAGACCAGCTCGAGCTCGTGGCGGACGGAATTGAGGACTCCGCCGCGCTTCAGGCCGCGCGATTCCTCGTCATTGACGAAGCGGATCGGGACCGCGACGGTCACCGTCGCATGCTCGGCGATACGCAGGAAATCGACATGCACCGGGCGATCCGTCACCGGGTGGAACTGGACGTCCTTCGGCAGGGTGCGCGTGGCCGCGCCGCCGGCGTCGATCATCACCACCGAGTTCATGAAGTGGCCGGTGGACAAGGCCTTGACCAGCGCCTTCTCCTCGAGGTGGATCGAAAGGGGTTCCTTCTTCTCGCCGTAGATGACGGCGGGGACTCGGCCTTGATTGCGCAGTGCACGGGAGGCTCCCTTGCCAGCCCGTTCGCGCGTCTCGGCCGACAGCGTCAGCTGTTCGCTCATTGCATGTCTCCAAAATGCGGGTTGCTTTGATAATTCCCGCCCACGCCTCCAGGGATGAATATGGGCAGGAAGCGGCGGCCTATAAGGGAGGGAGGAGGGAAATGCAAACCGCGCGCGGCGGTTCGCCGGACCCTCCCTTCGTGCCTTTCCCCCTCCTGCGATCGGGGGGCGCCGAGCCTCGATCCCCGCTCAGCTACCCGATTGCGCCAGCCGCTCGGTCTGCTCGACCCGGTCGGCCTCGATCCCATAGGCGCCGAGCAGGGTCTGGACGCTGGTCGGGCCGGCGAGATGGCCTGCGCCGACCGCGATGAAGACCGTTCCGGGACGCTTCATCCGCTCGTTGATGATATTGGCCCAGCGCGCGTTGCGCCGGGTGAACAGCCAGCGGTGAAGCTCGGGCGACTGGGCCATCGAGCTGTGCATGCTTGCGACGAGGCCGTCGACGTCGCCGGCCGACCAGGCGGCGAGCATCGGCGCCATCTCCTCGTCCATCTGGTCGAGCTGCTCGATTGTCTGGGTCAGCTGAACGATCTGCTGCTCTTCGGTCATCGCGTCGAACAGGCGCAGCTGCCACTCGATTCCCTCGAGCTCCGCAACGTCCATCCGCCGCTCGCGCGCGGCCCGCGACAGGGTCACCTCGGGGCCATGTTCAGGCCTGACCCCGAGCCGCTGGGCGGCGGCGTTGACCAGGGTCATCGACACGAACCAGGGCTCAAGCGGATCGAAGGCGGTGGCCGGGACTCCGATCGACGAAAGCGCCTCGCCGAGCGCTTCATTCTGCTCCGGGCTCAGCCGTTCCGACAGCTTCCGGCCATTGGGATCGACAGCGTAGCGCATCACCAGCGGCTGCATCTCGGCGAGGTCTTCCGGGAGGAGCGCCTCGAGCACGAGCTCGTCCGAAGAATCGAAGGCCGCCTTGACCTCGTCGTTGAACCAGGGCCGCCCATCCAGCATGTGGAAGGTGCCGAACAGATAGACGATCGTGTCCTCGTCGCGAACGACCCACATGGCGGGGTTGGCGTCGGGCAGCGAAGCCGCCGCGGCGGCTTGCGCCGGCGCTTCGGCCGCAGCCTGTGCGGGGCCCGCCTGGCTTGCACCGGCGGCGCTCGGCGCAAGGGCCAGAGCAGCGGCCGCAATGAGCGTCTTCATTCGTCAATCTCCTCAATAAGATATTTAGCGGAAACGGTAAAAGAGGGAAGCCAGAGCGAGCGAGACCCAGAAGGCCAGGAACAGGATGCCGTGCATCGGCTCGCGGACCAGGTCGGCCATCCACAACAGGAACCAGGGCGGGTAGATCAGCAGATAGGCGGCAGCCGCGACGGCGACCGCCTTATATTGCGTCTGCTGCTCGAACTCGTCGGTCTGGCGCGACAAGGCGATCCCGCCGCCGATGATGGCCGCGAGATAGGCGAGGCTGAGCCCGATCGCGAAGGGCGCGGGCCAAATGCGCGGACCGGTGAACAGACTCTCCGCCTCGTTGAAGCCGACGATGAAGCCGCCGAAGAAGCC
Source organism: uncultured Sphingosinicella sp. (assembly GCA_966193865.1). GTDB lineage: Bacteria > Pseudomonadota > Alphaproteobacteria > Sphingomonadales > Sphingomonadaceae > Allosphingosinicella. The sequence goes on from CBIGXQ010000150.1 coordinate 3,876, forward strand.
GATCGCGACGATCCCGCCGACGATGACTCGCTTGCGACCTCGTCTCTGCCTGTCCAGCTGCTCGCCGGAGCCCATCGGGCTAGACACGCCACTTCTCCCCACCCTGCTCATCTTCGAAAATCTCCTCGATGCTGAGACCGAACAGCCGTGACAGACGGAAGGCGAGCGGCAGACTTGGATCGTGCTTGCCGGTCTCGATCGCGTTGACCGCCTGGCGCGAGACTCCGAGCCGGCCGCCAAGCTCGGCCTGGCTCCAGCCCCGCTCCGCGCGCAACACCCGAAGCCGATTTCTCACGAGTCCGACATTCCCCGCTCCTCCAGCCTGTCAGGCCAGGCTGACGATGTGTCAGCAAAACCTGACTATCCGTCGAGCGAATCGATGTCAAGCAAACATGACAATCCTTGACGAGGCGAACTGGGGCGACTTCGGCCGGAGGGCGCCTTGACCCATGTTCCCCCATCCGCCAAAGCGAATGCTCCTTGTTGCACCCGCGAAGGCCGATCCTTGGGCAACCAGCCGCTTTCCTTCCAGAAGCTGATCCTGACGCTCCACGATTATTGGAGCGCCCAGGGCTGCGTCATCCTTCAGCCTTATGATCTCGAAATGGGCGCCGGGACCTTTCATCCGGCGACGACCCTGAGGGCGCTCGGCCCCGATCCCTGGAAGGCCGCCTTCGTCCAGCCCTGCCGCCGCCCGACCGACGGTCGCTACGGCGAGAATCCGAACCGACTCCAGCATTATTACCAATATCAGGTGATCCTGAAGCCGAGCCCGATCGACATCCAACAGCTCTATCTCGGCAGCCTCGCCGCGATCGGAATCGATTTCACCCGGCACGACATCCGCTTCGTCGAGGACGATTGGGAAAGTCCGACGCTCGGTGCCTGGGGACTTGGCTGGGAAGTCTGGTGCGACGGCATGGAAGTGACCCAGTTCACCTATTTCCAGCAGATGGGCGGATTCGACTGCCGTCCCGTCTCCGGCGAGCTCACGTACGGCCTCGAGCGGCTGGCCATGTACATCCAGAACAAGGACAGCGTCTTCGATCTCGATTTCAACGATGAAGGAGTCACCTACGGCGACGTCTTTCTCGAGAATGAAAGGCAGATGTCGGCCTGGAATTTCGAGGTGGCGGACACCGACAGCCTGTTCGAGCTGTTCCGCAAGGCCGCCGCCGAATGCGAGAATTGCCTGTCCGCCGGCCTCGCCATCCCGGCCTATGAGCAGGCGATCAAGGCGAGCCACGTCTTCAACCTGCTCAACGCCCGCGGCGTCATCTCGGTCGCCGAACGCCAGGCCTATATCGGCCGGGTCCGCGATCTCGCCAAGGGCGCCTGCCAGGCCTGGATGGAAAAGAACGGGTGGGCCGCCT
>CBIGXQ010000151.1:0-5121 GCA_966193865.1 uncultured Sphingosinicella sp.
TCGGCATCCAGGCGGGCCGTTTCGCTGCTCGCGGCGAGCCGCTCGGTCGCCGCGAGCAAGGCGGCGCGGGCGCTCGTCACGCCTCAATCATCCAGAGCCGCAAGCCTCTCGGCCTCGTCCTCGGCGATGAGCGCGCCGATCAGTTCGCCCATCTGGCCCTGCAGGATCTCCGGCAGGCGGTGAAGGGTGAGGTTGATGCGGTGATCGGTCACGCGTCCCTGCGGGAAATTGTAGGTGCGGATGCGTTCGGAGCGGTCGCCCGAGCCGACCATCGACTTGCGCGCGCCGGCCCGCTCGTCGGCGAGGCGGGAGCGTTCGGCTTCATAAAGACGGGTGCGGAGCACCCTGAGCGCCTTGGCCTTGTTCTTGTGCTGCGATTTCTCGTCCTGCTGGATGACGACGAGGCCGGTCGGAAGGTGGGTGATCCGAACCGCGCTGTCGGTGGTGTTGACCGACTGGCCGCCCGGACCGGACGATCGGTAGACGTCGATCCGAAGATCCTTGTCCTCGATCTGGACGTCGACATCCTCGGCCTCGGGAAGGACGGCGACGGTCGCCGCCGAAGTGTGGATCCGGCCGCCGCTTTCGGTGACCGGGACGCGCTGGACGCGATGGACCCCGCTTTCGAACTTCAGCCGGGCGAACACGCCCTGGCCTGAGACGGACGCAATGGCTTCCTTGAAACCGCCCATTTCCGACGAGCTCGCCGAGATCATCTCGAACCGCCAGCCCTGGGTCTCGGCGTAGCGCTGGTACATGCGAAGCAGATCGCCGGCGAACAGAGCCGCCTCGTCGCCGCCGGTGCCGGCGCGCACCTCGAGCATCGCCGATCTTTCGTCGGCCGAATCCTTCGGCAGAAGCTTGAGCGCAAGCGCCCTTTCCGCCTCCGGAAGGCGCCGGCGAATCTCCTCCGCCTCCTCGGCGGCCATTTCCCTGAATTCGGGGTCGTCGGCCATGCTGCCGAGGTTCGCGAGCTCCGCCCGAAGCCGCCTCACCTCGCGCGCCGCCGAAGCGACCGGCTCGACCTCGGCATATTCCTTGGACAGCCTGACGAACTGGTCGGGCGCGAGATCAGGCGCCGACATGGCGTTCTGAAGCTCGTCGCGGCGCGCCTCGATCGCCGCGATCCTTTCGTCGGAAACCTGGGTCATGCCGCCCGCACCGCCTCCGCCAGGTCGGCGATCGCGACCGCCCTCTGCTCGCCGGTCCGAAGCCGCTTCAGCGAAACCTCGCCTCGGCCAAGTTCGTCCTCGCCGAGAATGATCGCGAAGCGCGCTCCGCTGGCGTCGGCCCGAGCCATTCGCTTCTTCATATTGCCCTTGAACGCCATCTCGCAGGCAAGCCCTTCGCGCCGCAATCCGGCAATGATCCCCGAAGCCGCTTGTTCGGCCTGGTCGCCGAGAGGCACCAGCACGGCATCGGGTGAAGCGGCCGCCGGAACATCGATCATCATCCCGAGCCGCTCGATTCCGGCGGCCCAGCCGACGGCCGGAGTCGGCGGCCCGCCCAGGCTTTCGATGAGCCCGTCATAACGGCCGCCGGCGATGACGGCGCCCTGGGCGCCGAGCCGGTCGGTGACGAATTCGAAGGCGGTATGGCGGTAATAATCGAGACCGCGCACGAGGCGCGAATTGCGGGTCCAGGCGACCCCCGCCGAATCGAGGCCCGAAATTACCTCGGCGAAATAGTCGCTTGCCTCGGCCGTGAGGAAATCGTCGATCGGCGGCGCCTGGTCGGCGACGGCGCGATCGCCGGGTATCTTGGTGTCGAGAAGGCGGAGCGGATTGCGCTCGAGCCGGACGAGCGCTTCCTCGGAAAGGGCGGCGCGATTCGCCTCGAAATGGTCGACGAGCGCCTTGCGCCAGGCATCGCGGGTGCCCGAATCGCCAAGCGTGTTGAGCTGGAGGGTGACGCCCTCGCTGATCTTGAGCTCGCGAAGGAGCTGATCGGCGAGGACGAGGAGCTCGATGTCGGCAAGCGGCGAATCCGTCCCGATGATCTCCGCGTCGAGCTGGTGGAACTGGCGATAACGCCCCTTTTGCGGCCGCTCGTAGCGGAAGACCGGGCCGTCGGTGGCAAGCTTGACCGGCGCGTGCTGCTGCCAGCCTTCGGAAAGATAAGCGCGGCAGATGCCGGCGGTGAATTCGGGCCGCAAGGTGAGGGAATCGCCGCCTCGGTCGGGGAAGGTGTACATTTCCTTCGAGACGATATCGGTGGTCTCGCCGATCGAGCGGGCGAAGACTTCGGTCGCTTCGAACACCGGCATTTCGACGCGCTGGAAGCCGTAGAGGCGGCGCAGGCGATCGAAGGCGCCGACGACCGTGTGGAAACGATCCGCCTCTTCCCCCCAGATATCCTGGGTTCCCCTGATCCTCTGCGGGCCCTTGCTCATCGCGCGCCCCTAGACCATTTTCGAGCCGCGTGGAAAGCAGGCGGCGTCGCGGCGGATCGTGCGGGATTCCCGCCGGCACGCTTCCAGCCTCGGCACCGTGACGAATTTCGGCGGAATGCCGGCATTTTCGCTCGCATGGGAGGCGGCGGAAGACTATCGCCCGCGCCCATGAACATCGATCTCGTGCCCGTCGGCGACGATCCGCCCCAGAAAATCAACGTCATCATCGAGGTGCCGCTCGGCGGCGAGCCGGTGAAATATGAGTTCGACAAGAAATCGGGAGCGATCTTCGTCGACAGGATCCTTCACACGCCGATGCGCTATCCGGCCAATTACGGCTTCGTCCCTCACACTTTGGGCGAGGACGGCGACCCGCTCGACGCGCTCGTCATCGCCCGCTCGCCGCTCATCCCGGGAGCGGTCATCCGCGTTCGCCCGGTGGGCGTGCTGCTGATGGAGGACGACAAGGGCGGCGACGAGAAGCTGATCACGGTGCCGGTCGATTCGACCTTTCCTTATTATAGCGACGTCGACACGCACGAGGACCTGCCGCCGATCGTCACCCAGCAGATCGAGCATTTCTTCACCCACTATAAGGACCTTGAGCCGGGCAAGTGGGCGAAGCTGAACGGCTGGGGCGATCGCGCTTTGGCGATGAAGCTGATCGGCGAGGCGATCGAAAGGGCCCGGACCGAAGCGACCGTCTAGACCTTGATCGCTTCAGGCGATCAGGCTCTGGACGGCACATCGGGCTTGGGCCACGTTCAGGCCATGAACCGCTTCCTCCTGGTCGCTTCCCCTTTCCTGCTTTCGGCCTGCGCCGCCCTTCCCCGAGCCGAACCGCCCTCGGGATCGGCGATCGTCCTCGACGCCGCCTCGGCGGAATCGCGAACCCGGACGTCGCTCGAGCGGATCGCCGAGCTGAACCCGCGGCTGAACGCGGTGATCGCCGTCGATCCGACCGCGATCGACCAGGCCCGGGCGCTGGATCGGAACGGCGCCCGCCCCGGTCCGCTGTTCGGAATGCCGATCCTCATCAAGGACAATATCGAGACGGCCGGATCCTTGCCGACGACGGCCGGAAGCCTTGCCCTCGCCGCCAACGTCACCGGCCGCGATTCGCCGCTCGTCGCTCGGCTTCGCCGGGCCGGGGCGGTGATCGCCGGCAAGGCGAACCTGTCGGAATGGGCCAATATCCGATCCTCCAATTCGATATCGGGCTGGAGCGCGATCGGCGGCCAGGCCCGCAATCCGCACGCGCTCGACCGCAATCCCTGCGGATCGAGCTCGGGAAGTGCGGTCGCCGTCGCCGCTGGAATGGTGCCGGCCGCGATCGGCACCGAAACCGACGGCTCGATCACCTGCCCGGCGGCCGTCAACGGCATCGTCGGATTCAAGCCGACGGTCGGGCTCGTCAGCCGGACCCATATCGTTCCGATCAGCGAGAGCCAGGACACGGCCGGGCCGATGACCCGGACGGTGCGCGACGCCGCCCTCCTCCTCGGCGCCATCGCCGGCAGCGATCCGGCCGACCCCGCCACCGCCGAGGCCGATTCCCGGCGGGAGGATTATGCCGCGCGGCTTCGGCCGGACGCCCTTCGCGGGGTGAGGATCGGGGTAATGCGCTTCGCGACCGGCTTCGGCACCGACGCCGTCTTCGAGCAGGCGCTTCAGACGCTTCGCGACCAGGGCGCGATCCTGGTCGACATCGCCGAGTTTCCGAGCCGAGGCGAGATCAGCCGCAACGAGTTCGTCGTCCTGATGGCCGAGTTCCGGTCCGGCCTGAACGCCTATCTCGCGACCACTCCGCCGGTGGTGACGACCCGAAGTCTCGCCGAGATCATCGCCTTCAACCGCGATCATGCCGACGTCGAGATGCCCCTGTTCGGCCAGGACCTGTTCGAACGCGCCGAATCGACCGCGATGGACGAGGCCTATCGCCAGGCGCGCGCCACCAGCCTCAGGCTTGCCGGCGAGGAAGGCATCGACCGGCTTCTTCGCGAGCACAACCTCGCCGCCTTGGTGGGCCCGACCATGCCGCCGGCCTGGCTGATCGACAGCGTCCACGGCGATCAATATCCGGGAGGCGGGGCCGGCGGGCTCGCCGCCGTCGCCGGCTATCCGCACCTGACGGTACCGATGGGCGCCGTTCGCGGCCTGCCGGTGGGGCTGAGCTTCATCGGCGCCAAATGGTCGGACGGATTGATCCTGTCGCTCGGCCACGCCTTCGAGCAGGCGTCGCAGCAGCGGATCGAGCCGCTCTTCATCGAATCGATCGAGGAAAGCGAGGAGGTCGCGCCCCACCTTCGTCCGGCGCCGATCGTCAGGCGGTGAGCTTCAAACCGGCGATGCAGGCGACGATTCCGAAGATCAGGAGCATTCGAAGAGTGGTCACCAGCTCACCGAACCAGCCCATTCCGACGGCGACGGTGCCGATCGCGCCGATCCCGCCCCACACGGCATAGGCCGTGCCCATCGGGATGGTCCGGGCGGCATATTCGAGAAGCGCCATGCTGATCGTGACCGAGACCAGGAAGGCCAGGGTCCAGGGCAGGTTGCGAAAACCGTCGACGTAGCGAAGCGAGGTCGTGAAGCCGACCTCGAACAGGCCGCCGAGAATGAGCCAGAACCAGGCCATCAGGCATGAACTCCCGAATCGACGTCCGCATCCGGCGGCGGGCGCCTCGTCGCGGCGATCAGGCAGGCGATCACGATCATCGCCGCGCCGG
>CBIGXQ010000152.1:0-5117 GCA_966193865.1 uncultured Sphingosinicella sp.
GAGGGCGAGATCGCCCGGACCATCGAAGCCTATTTCCGGCGAATCGGCGGCTGGATGACCCGAGCCGACCTCGCCGCCCACGAGGGCCATTGGACCGAGCCGGCGACGACGACCTATCGCGGGGTCCAGGTCCACGCCATCGCCGAGAACACCCAGGGCCTCGCGACCCTGCAGATGCTCAACATCCTTGAGCAGTTCGACATCAAGGAAGCGGGTTTCCAGACGCCTCTGTCGATCCATCTCGGCGCCGAGGCCAAGAGGCTGGCCTTCGAAGACCGCGCCCGCTGGTATGGCGATCCCAATTTCTCCCGGATCCCGACGGAATGGCTCGTCTCCAAGGCCTATGCGGCGGAGCGCGCCCGATCGATCCGACCCGATCGGATCAACCCGGAAGTCCAACCGGGAGAAGCGCCGTCGCAGGGCGACACCACCTATTTCACCGTCGCCGACCGCCACGGGATGATGGTGTCGCTGATCCAGTCCAATTTCCGAGGGATGGGATCGGGCCTCGTCCCCGACGGACTCGGATTCATGTTCCAGGACCGGGGCCAGCTCTTCACGCTCCAGGACGGGCATCCCAACCTCTACGCGCCCAACAAGAGGCCCTTCCAGACGATCATCCCCGGCTTCGCCACGCGCGACGGCCGGCCCTGGCTGTCCTTCGGAGTGATGGGCGGGGCGATGCAGCCGCAGGGACAGTCGCAGATCATCATGAACCGGGTCGATCACGGCCTCGACGCCCAGGCCGCGGGCGATTCGCCGCGCTGGCAGCATGAAGGCTCGTCCGAGCAGATGGGCGAAGACGACAAGAGCATCGGCGGCACCGGCCAGCTGCGGCTGGAAACCGGGGTTCCCGACGCCACCGCCATCGCGCTCGCCGAAATGGGCTGGCGGCTCGCGCCGTCAGATGGCGGCTTCGGTCGCTATTCCTGCGTCGAACGGCGCGAAAGCGGCGGCGAGCTCGTCTACGGCGCGGCTTCGGACCTTCGCGCCGACGGCATCGGCCTCGCTTATTAGGCGGTCGAACGGCGCCGTTCGAGCCGTCATATCCTTGTCTCGTCGCAGTCCACCGAGCCGTGCGGCCGGAACTGGAACGTTTCGCTGACGTTCGGATCTCGATGAGTGAAGCGGCTTCGGTGGGGGTTGATGGGACGCGCGCATTCGCCGCGCAAAAGCGGGCGCCGGTCCGATACGATCGCGTCGCTTCCACCCTCCATTGGCTCGTTGCCCTCCTCGTCCTCGTCATGCTCGCTCTGGGCTTCTCCATGGTCGAGGTGCCTCGGCAGACGCCGATGCGCGGCGCCCTGTTCAATCTCCACAAGTCGATCGGACTGGTGGTGCTCGGGCTGATGATCCTGCGCACGGCCTGGCGGCTGACCCACCGGCCGCCGCCGCTCGTCGGGATCCGTGCAGTCAATGCAAGGCTCGCCTCCGCGGTCCATCTGCTCCTCTATGCGCTACTGCTCGCCCAGCCGGTCGCCGGCTATGTCGCGTCCAGCCTCGGCCAATATGGAGTCGCCTTCTTCGGCCTGCCCTTGCCCGACTGGACGGCGCCCAATGCCGGGCTTCGGGAGACCTTCCTCATCGTGCACCGGATCGTCGCGCGGCTGATCGTCGGCCTCATCCTGCTCCATCTGGCGGGGACTCTCCTTCACCTGGCGCAGGGCCGAAGCGACATCGTCCGTCGAATCCTGCCGTGGAGAGGGAAAATATGATCCGGCTGCTCGCCTTCGCCCTGCTCACTTTGCTCGCGTCCTGCGGCCGCGACGAGGGCGAGCCCAAGGCCGGCGGCCTTCGGGTTTATGTCACCAACGAGAATTCGGGCGATCTCACCATCATCGACCCGCAGGCGAGACAAATCGTCGGTCGGGTCGCTCTGGGCAAAAGGCCTCGCGGAATCGTCCCGAGCCCCGACGGGCGGCTGCTCTACATCGCTCTCAGCGGATCGCCGGTGGCGGGACCCGGAGTCGACGAGTCGACGCTTCCGCCGGCGGACAAGTCGGCCGACGGGATCGCCGTGTTCGACATCGCTTCCGGACAGCTGGTGAGAGTGATCCGGGGCGTCTCCGACCCGGAGACGGTGGCGGTCAGCCCCGACGGCAGCCGGCTCTTCGTCGCGAGCGAGGATACCGGCCAGCTCGTCGTGCTCGATTCAGCCAGCGGCGGGCAGGTCGAGGCCTATGACGTCGGCGGCGAACCGGAAGGCGTCGCCGTCTCTCCGGACGGAACGCTCGTCTATGCGACCTCGGAGGAAGACCATGTCGTCGCCGTGCTCGACACAGATCAGGGCCGGATCCGCGCGCGGATCCCGGTCGGCCTCAGGCCGCGCAACGCCGTCTTCACCGCCAATGGCGACATGGCGTTCGTTCCGGGCGAGAATGACGCAAGCGTCAGCGCGATCGCGGTGGCTCAGGACCGGGTCGTCCGGAACGCCCGGATCGAGGGCGAGACGATCAGGCCGATGGATGTTCGCCTGACCCCCGACGGCGCCCACCTCTTCGTCACCACCGGCCGAGGCCGGCAGCTCGTCCGGCTGAATCCGCAGACGCTGGAGGTGACCGGCCGGATCGAGGTCGGCGAACGTCCCTGGGGACTTGGCATCACGCCGGACGGGCGCTTCGCCTTCACCGCCAACGGCCCCTCGAACGACGTGACGATGGTGGACACCAGCTCGATGCGGATCATCGCCCGCTTCCCGGCCGGCGAGCGTCCCTGGGGCATCGCCATCGTCCGCGCAGATTAACCTGGGTTAGAGGACGTATCGGGGCCGGAACTTTCCCGTGCAGCTTCTATTCTGAAGAGGCTGGTTCGGAGACATTTAGGCGGCGATGCTCAGGAAGATCGGCATCTGGGGCGGACTGGCATTGTTGCTCGCTCTCGTCGTCGCCGGGGTCGGCGTCTATTTCGCCGTCACGCCCTCGCCGCCGCCGATCAAGATCGCGACCCTCGAGACTCTCGCGCCCTTGCCGAGACCCGATGCCCGCGCCGTCACCGCGCCTTCGGCCGCGCGTGTCGAGGACGGCCAGTGGACGATGCCGCTCGGCGACTATGGCGCCACCCGCTATAGCGGCCTCGACCAGATCAATGCCGGCAACGCTGCCCGGCTCCGGCCCGTCTTCACCTTCGACACCGGGGTGCGCCGGGGCCACGAAGCGGCGCCGCTGGTGATCGGAACGACGATGTATATCGTCACGCCCTTTCCCAACATCGTCTACGCGCTCGACCTCACCCGGCCCGACGACCCTGTGAAGTGGGTGTTCCGGCCGAGGCCGCTTCCCGCCGCCCAGGGCGTCGCCTGCTGCGACGTGGTCAATCGCGGCGCCACTTTCTCGGACGGCCGGCTCTATTTCAACACGCTCGACGGCCAGACGATCGCGCTCGACGCCGAAAGCGGCACCGAGATCTGGCGAACCCGGCTCGCCGACATCAACCGCGGCGAAACGATCACGATGGCGCCCCTCGTGGCGGAAGGGCGTGTGCTCGTCGGAAGCTCCGGCGGCGAGTTCGGAGTCCGCGGCTGGCTGGCGGCGCTCGACGCCGGCAGCGGCGCATTGGTTTGGAAGGCGTGGAGCACCGGACCCGATTCCGACGTCCTCATCGGCCCCAATTTCAGGCCCTTCTACCCGAGCGACCAGGGACGCGACCTGGGAGTCCATAGCTGGCAGCCCGAAGGGTGGCGGCTCGGCGGCGGCAATGCCTGGGGCTGGATCAGCTACGATCCCGAGCTCCGCCTCATCTATTACGGCACCGGCAATCCCGGCCCGTGGAACCCTGAGCAACGGCCGGGCGACAATAAGTGGACCGCAGGGATCTTCGCCCGCGACATCGCCACCGGCGAGGCGCGATGGTTCTACCAGTCGAGCCCGCACGATCTGTTCGACCATGACGACGTCAACGAAAGCATCCTGCTCGACATGCCGATCGGCGGCCGGCCGCGTCAGGTGCTGGTCAGACCCGGCCGGACCGGCTTCATGTACGTCATCGACCGGCGCACCGGCCAGGTGCTGTCCGCGGATCCCTATGCGTTCGTCAACAGCGCGCGCGGAGTGGATCTTCGCACCGGCCGGCTGGTCGCGGTCGAGGAGAAGGCGCCGCGGTCGGGCCGCGTCGTTCGCAACATCTGTCCGGCCGCGCCGGGAGGCAAGGACTGGAACCCCTCGGCCTTCAGCCCGCGCACCGGCCTCCTCTACGTCCCTCACCTGAACCTGTGCATGGACCATGGCGTGATGGAGGGGAATTACATCGCCGGCACCCCCTATCTCGGCGCGGAATCGCGGATGTACGCCGGCCCCGGCGGCAATCGCGGTATCCTCACCGCCTGGGATCCGGTCGCCCGTCGCGCCGTCTGGCGGATCCGGGAGGATCTGCCGCTATGGAGCGGAGCGCTGGCGACCGCCGGCGACGTCGTCTTCTACGGAACCATGGACGGGCTGTTCAAGGCGGTCGACGCGCGCTCGGGACGGCTGCTCTGGCAGCATCAGCTCAACTCAGGAACGATCGGACAGCCAGTCAGCTACAGGGGCCCTGACGGCCGCCAATATATTGCCATCCTCGCCGGCGTCGGCGGCTGGGCGGGGGCGATCGTCGCGGGCGGCCTCGACAAGGGCGATCCGACATCGGCGCTGGGTTTCGTCAATGCCGTCCGCGACCTTCCGGCACGAACCGATTCGGGAGGGAGGCTCTATGTCTTCGCCCTTCCGCGCTAGCGCATTGTCCGGAACGACAGGGCCGCACGGGCCGGCCGCGGTGACCGCCGCCGCCCTCCTCCTCCTGCTTACCGCCTGCGACCGCGAGACCCGCGACTATCGCGGCCGGCCGCTTCCGGAGACGGCGGCGTTCGCCGGCGATCCCCGAGCCGATGCCTATGAGCGAAACGCCTATCATATCGCCCAGGGAGCGCGGCTCTATAGCTGGATGAACTGCGTCGGCTGCCACGCCCATGGCGGCGGCGGCATGGGTCCGCCGCTGATGGACGACGAGTGGCGCTATGGCGGATCGATGGAGGCGATCGTGACGACCATCCTCCATGGCCGGCCGAACGGTATGCCCGCCTTCCAGGGGCGGATCACCGAGCAGCAGGCCTGGCAGCTCGCCGCCTGGGTCCGAGCGCAATCGGC
>CBIGXQ010000153.1:0-5117 GCA_966193865.1 uncultured Sphingosinicella sp.
CGACTTCACGACCCTGATCCCGGGCCATGGCGAGCCGATGGACAAAGCGGCCTTCCTCACCTGGCGGTCCGCCTTCGGCAATCTGCTCGACTGCGCCGACTCCGAAAGCAGTCGGCACGAGTGCATCCTCGGCTGGAGGCGGGACGCGGCGATGTTCATCCCGGCCGGCGACGAGGAGCGGATCGGTGGCGCCGTCGGCTATTATCTCGATACGAGGCTTCGCGCCGCGCCGGACGAGCGCGATCACTATTGTTCGGCGGGAACTTGACGACGAACCGTGCATTACGTACGACGAATCGAGTAAGGGAGTCGTTCGATGAGCATGTTTTCGGCAGAGCGAAGCCCAGGCGCGAAGCTGGGCTGGGCGATCCTCATCGGCTTCCTGCTCTCCTTCCCGCTCTTCACCGTCTGGCTGCTCGTCTATGACCGCCAGCAGCAATCGCAGGTCGCTCTGGCCTCGATCGCCGAGGGCTGGGGCGGACCGCAGGTGATCGGCGGACCTTTGCTCGTCATTCCCTATCGCTCGACCGTCAGCGAGACCGTCACCGAAGGTGCTCAGCAGGTCACCCGCTCAAGGGTGGTGTGGCAGGAGCTGACCCTCGCTCCCGAACTGTCCGATCTCACTACCGAAGTGCGGCCCGAGCGCCGCAAACGCTCGATCTACGAAGCGGTCGTCTACGAGGCGTCGGTCAGCGGAAAGGCGCGCTTCGCGATGCCGCAGGACCTCGCCCGGTTCAACGTGGCGCCGGCCGACATGGACCTCGCCCGGGCCGAGCTTCGCTTTCACCTCTCCGATCCGCGCGGGCTCGGCGCCAATCCGCGAGTCGTCGTCGCCGGCCGGCCGCTTCGCCTGAATCCGGGCGGCGGCGGGGCGGCGGGTTTCTTCGCCTGGATCGACGCGGCCTCGCTCGGCACCCGGCCGCTCGAGGTGGACTATGCCTATTCCTTCCGCGGCAACGGATCGCTCGGCCTGGCGCCCCAGGCGGGCGACACGCGCTGGCGGCTTCGGTCGCAATGGCCGCATCCCTCCTTCCAGGGCGACTTCCTGCCGGCCCAGCGGCAGGTCGGCGCCGACGGATTCGAAGCCCTCTATCGGGTCGGCAATCTCGCTCTCGGCCAGCAGCTCGTCGGCACGGCTCCGGCCGGTTCGCCGCCGCCGCCCCCGCCTCGGGTGCTCAGCGATTACGACATGGGCCGGCCGATGGCGTCGGCTGGCCATGTCGCCCAGGTCAGCCTGGTCCAGCCGGTCGATCTCTATTCGCGGGTCAATCGCTCGGCCAAATATGGCTTCCTGTTCATCGGCTTCACCTTCTTGGCCTTCCTTCTGTTCGACGTGATCGGGGGAGTCAGGGTCTCGGCCGTCGAATATCTTCTGGTCGGGGCCGGCCTGGTGCTGTTCTTCGTCCTTCTGCTCGCCTTCGCCGAAGTGATCGGCTTCACGCCGGCCTATATCCTCGCTTCGGCGGCGATCACCGGGCTCAACACGGCCTATTCGGCGGCAGTCCTTAAGAGCTGGCGGCGCGCCTTCTTCATCGGCGCTCTTCTGGCCTCGCTCTACGCCGTCCTCTTCATCCTGCTCAGCCTCGAAGCCTATTCGCTCCTGATCGGATCGCTGATGCTGTTCGCGGCGCTCGCGGCGGTGATGTACCTGACCCGCAACCTCAACTGGGGCGCCCGCAATCGCGGCGAGGAAGAGGTGGCCGCTTAGTTCTGGCGTCCGACGGGGTAGCTATTCCGCGGCGACGGTGACGAGGGCTTCGCGGATCCGGGCCATGTCGTCGGTGAAGGACCTTGCGAGTGCCTCGTCGGTCAGGCCGGAGCGGTCGACGATTTGCCACATGGCAAGACCGACGCGAAGAGTCGCGCCCCAGCTTCCGTCGCCGAGCCGGACGCACTTCACCGGCTGGCCGAGGCGGACGCCGTGGCCGAGCAGCTTCTTGTGCCAGGCTTGAGCGTCCTCGAAGGTCGCCCCGCCGCCGAATTCGGACAGATCGAGCGTGGAAAGGGTCCGCATCTCGATCGGGTGGGTATCGGCTTCTTCCCGGTCCCCCGGCGGATAGGGGGCGAGCCGGTGAGCGGGGGTCGGTTCGATGATCTCGGACCGGACCGCGGCATGGAAGGCGAGGATGACCCGTTCCACGGCTTCGCTCGAGAGGCGCTGGAACCGCTCCAGCTCGAAGATCGAGGCCCCGAGCCGGAGTAGCAGCCCCAGATTGCCGCTGTCCGGCAACAGGTCCGCTCCAGGCCAGCCATGAGGCCATTCGCCTCGGCGAAAGATCGTCGCCAGCCCTTCGGCCAGCGGCGCCGGCTTGCGGGCCACGCCCGGCGGGATGAAGGCGAAGCCGCTGAACGGCGGCCCGCCCATGAACTTCGAGCCGGTGACGAAGACGATCGCCTCGCGCTCGAGATAGGCATTGACCGCGTCGCTTGTGATCCTCGCCTGGCAGGCGTCGACGACGAGGGTCGATTGCGCGCCGTGGCGCCGCTGGAGCCGGTCGAGGTCGTCTGCGACCGGAAGGATCAGGCCCGTCTTGGAGCCATGGACGACGTGGATCAGGCTGTGCTGACCGGCCGCGTCCGCGGCTTCGAGCGAGACCTGCATCCGATCGGCGATGTGGGTCGAGGGATTCACCCGGCCCTGCGGATCGCGAACCGGGATGTCGACCAGGTCGACCTGGATCCCGCCAAGCCCGGGCACGGGCCGGCCGGCTTCGGTGGCGAGACCCAAAGCGGTGGATTCCGCGAAATAATTGCCGTGCGCCGAATGGATGCAGCCGGTGCCCACTTCGTCGGCGCCGAGCAGGATGTTGTGCGTTCCCGAGCCGCGCCCGGCGGCGCAGGCCAGAGCGACATATTCGAGGTCGGTGCCCGACGGCGCGAAGATGATCTCGACATCGTCGGCGATCCGATAGGCCGACCGAAGACGCTTCCTGAGCCGTTCGAGATGGCCGGCATAAGCGGGCCCCGACAGTTCGGGGCCGACTTGCGAGAGGATCTGCTCGGCATGGCCGAAAGCCTCGGCCGAGATGTCGTTGGCCGTCGACGAGGCGTAGGCGAGGATCCGACTCGGCCGCGGCGCCGAATGATATTTGTTGAGTCCGGTCGCCGGGTCGATCCGGATCCTGGCGTCGCCGCCGGTCGTCATCGCCTCGGCGGCGGGGGGCAGATCGGCGGGATTCTCTACGCTCTTGGTCATGAATCTTGCACCCGCCCCTTGACGCCACTAACGCGCTTTCTCCAGTTTGCTGCGGCAGCCGTGAAGACCAGGCTGCGCGCGACACAGATCCGAAAGCAGAGTTCCAGCCGTGACTTCCCATATCCAGCCGCGCCAGATCCCGGAAGAGGCGAAGCGCCGACTTCGAATCATGTTCGTCGCCAAGCATGCGAAATGGGACGGCGCGCTTCACCCGGAAGACGGCAATCACGCCCTCTACCATGTCGAGACCCGGGAGATATTGAAGGGTCTCGGCCTCAATCTCGTCGTCGAGGACCGCTACGACGCCTTGTTCGAAAAGCCGGAGGTCGATTTCGTCTTCCCGCTGCTCAACCGGGGCGGTTTCCTGAACAGCGAGATGATGCTGCCCTTGCTGTCCACGCGGGTCGGGATCCCTTTCCTCGGCGCCTCTCCGATCCTTCGCGGACTCGCCGACGACAAGCATCTCACCAAGCTCTGCGCCGCCGCCCGGGGGGTTCCGACCGCGCCCTGGGCCGCGTACCGGCGCGGCGCCCCGGTCGAGCAGGCGCGCTGCCCACAAGGCGAGCGGCTGGTGATCAAGCCGAACGCCTCTTCCGCCAGCTGGGGCGTCCAGGACGCGTTCGACTGGGCCGGGGTCGAGGCGGCGGTCGCCGACATCCACAGCCAGGGCCATGACGCCATCGTCGAACCCTTCCTCAACGGCAGCGACGTCGAAGTCCCGGTGATGACGATCGACGGCGAGCCCCGGGTGATGCCGATGATGCTGTTCGAGCAGGCCGACCCGAGCCATTTGCGGACCTATTACGAGAAGCGCGACCTCGTCGAGCGCGGCCACAAATATCAGCTCGTCCCGTTCGAGGATCCCGAGTGGATGCCGGTGATCGCCGATTTCACCCGCAAGATGGCCGAGGAATATCGGCCGTTCGATTATGGCCGGTTCGAATTCCGGCTCGATCGCGAGGGCGGCCGGGTTCAGTTCCTCGAGGTCAATCTCCAGGCCAATCTCTGGTCCGAGAAGGTGTTCGGCCGATCCGCCGCCCGCGCCGGCCTCAGCCAGGCTCAGCTGATCGAGACGATCCTCTACGAAGGCCTTCGCCGCCACGGGCTGCTGGACGCGTGACCCGGCCGGCCGAGGTCACCGCCATCGTCCTCGCGGCCCAGCGCGAAGGCCGGCTCGATCCGCTCGCCGCTCAGGCCGGAGTCACCCACAAATGCCTGGTGCCGATCGGCGGCCGGCCACTGCTCGCCCATGTGCTTGCCGCACTCGTCGGGGCGCCGGGCGTCAAGGCGATCCGGATTTCGGTCGAACCGGGGGCCGACAGGATGCTTCGGCCGATCGTCGATTCCCTGGCGACCGCCGTCCCGGTCGAATTCGTCGCCGCCGCCTCGACCATCACCGACAGCGTCTATGCCGCGGCGGGCGGCGACGGCGGGCCGTTCATCGTCACCACCGCCGACAATGTCCTTCTGACCGCCAACGCCGTCCAGCAGGTCGCGTCCCGGCTTACCTCCGGGGACGATGCCGTGGTCGCGCTTTCGCGGCGCGAGGACGTGCTCTCGGCCCATCCGCAGGGCCAGAGGCGTTTCTATCGCTTCACCGACGGCCGCTATTCGAACTGCAATCTCTACGGCCTGTCCAGTGCCGGCCTCGACCTGGCGGAGACCTATCGGTCCGGCGGCCAGTTCGCGAAGAATCCGCGGCGCATCATCCAGGCGGTCGGCCTGATCAACCTGCTGATCCTGCGCTATGGCCTGGTCTCGCTGCCGCGGGCGATGAAGCGGCTCGGCCGTCGCTTCGGAGTCCGGGCCTCGGCCGTCGTGCTCAAGGACGGCGCCCACGCGATCGACGTCGACAATGCCCGCACCTATTCGATCGCGGCGCAACTGCTTGAAAGCCGCGCCGGCTAGTCCTGGAGCCTGT
>CBIGXQ010000154.1:0-5095 GCA_966193865.1 uncultured Sphingosinicella sp.
CTGACCGAGGCGCTCGACGTGCCGAAACAGGGCGCCGGGCTCGACGATCGGTCGGCGGCCCCGGCCCAGGGCGAGGACGGCCCGATCCCCATCACCTACGTCCCAGCCCGAAACACGATCTTCCTTTCGCTCTGCCTCGGATGGGCCGAGGCGGCGGGCGGGCGCGATCTGTTCATCGGCGTCAATGCGCTCGATTATTCGGGCTATCCCGATTGCCGTCCCGACTTCATCCGAAGCTTCGAGGCCCTCGCCAACCTCGCGACCAAAGCGGGGGTGGAGGGCGATCGGTTCACGATCCACGCGCCGTTGCTGGACATGACCAAGGCCGACATTGCCCGGGAGGCGCTCCGGCTCGGCCTCGACCCGGCGATGAGCTGGTCCTGTTACGATCCCACGCCGGACGGCCTTCATTGCGGACTGTGCGATTCCTGCCGCCTCCGTTCGCGCGGCTTCGCGGAGGCCGGGATCGCCGATCCCACTGTTTACGCGGAACGGCCATGAGCTACGCGGTCAAGGAGATCTTCCTGACCCTGCAGGGGGAGGGGATGCAGGCCGGCCGCCGGGCCGTCTTCCTTCGCTTCGCCGGCTGCAACCTCTGGTCGGGCCTGGAGCGGGACCGGGCAGCCGCGCAGTGCCGCTTCTGCGACACCGACTTCGTCGGCCTGGATGGCGAAAATGGCGGGCGCTACGACGCCGCCGGCCTCGCGGACCGGGTCGAGTCGCTCTGGGGCGACGGGCCGGACAGGCTGGTGGTGATCACAGGGGGCGAGCCGCTGCTTCAGCTGGACTCTCACCTGATCGAGGCGCTCCACGATCGCGGCTTCAGGATCGCTGTGGAAACCAACGGGACGATCGCCGCTCCCGAGGGCATCGACTGGCTGTGCGTGAGCCCGAAGGGCCGAAGCCGGATCGTTCAGAAGCGAGGCGATGAGCTGAAGCTGGTATGGCCGCAGGAAGATTTGGATCCGGCCGGTTTCGCCGGCTGGGCCTTCGATCATTTCCTGATCCAGCCCAAGGACTGCGCGGACAAGGAGCAGGCGCTCGCCGCCGCGATCCACTTCGTCATGTCCAATCCGGGTTGGAAGCTCAGCCTTCAGACCCACAAGCTGCTCGGTCTGCCCTGAACGCGGGCCCCGTGCGGGTCTACGGCCTCCGGCAGGCGCGACGCTCGCGGCGGGAAAGGCCTTCGCAATTGCGCACCAAAACGGGCGGGGTCAGCCGGATCGGCATGCGCATGAAAGCATAATTGTCATAGGCCGGGACCAGGCTTCCGCGGAGCTCCCGCATCCGCGACGAAGCGACCAGATGGAGCTCGCCCTTGCGCCGCGAAAGCGCATCTCGGGCGATCCTCGACGCCGTCTGGCAAAAGCCGAGCTGGGCCTGGAGCGTCGAGAAATTATTGTAGGTCTGCGTCGAATATTCGTCGAACATCCGGGGTCCCGTTCGGCCATGGACCCGCCGGAAATAGCCTTCGAGCGCCTGGTAGGCGCTGGCGAGCTCGCGCGAATGGTGGGCAAGCAAGGCGTTGTAATTGTCGACCGCCCTCAGCGAAGGCGAGAACTGGCATTGAAGGGCGGCGACGTTGAGTCCCGAACGCAGATTCCAGAGCAGGTGGGCGCGCGATTCCGCGGGGGTCGCGTCGGGCAGGTTGATCCCGACCAGTGGATCGTTCGGCTCGATCGGTCCCGACGGGAAGACCGGATCATAATGGAAAAGCTGCGCCTGCGCCGGCGACACAAGGAGGAAGCCCATTGCGGCCGCGATCGCCAGCCTCAGTCCCGCTCGAAAGCCGTGCCGCATTTCTGGAAATTCCTCCCGTCCGTTCGCCAACTGTAACAAACACTTGCCCCATGCCTATCCCATTGGGAATCGCCTGTCGCGTCGGAAACACGCTTCGGCGGGGCGGAATCCGCTCGACCGGTGAATTCGAGTCTAGGTCCCGGTGACATTGCCCTCGACGGTGTTGCCGCCCGTATCGCCGCCGCTCGTCTCGCCGAGGACGGGTTGATCGCGGGGCTCTGAGGCGCCTTGGCTTGGGGCGTCGTCGTCTTCGGTCGCGCCGCTTTCATTGGCCGGTTCGCTCGCGGGCAGGACCGGCGTCGCATTGGCCGCGGCTTCGAGCGCGCTCGCATCATTGCCGATCCGCTCGAACATCACGTTCGAGTCGATGGTGGAGGCCGCCTCATTGGCTTCCTCTGCGCCGCCGCCGCAGGAGGCGAGGGCGATCGCCGCCGGGACGATGAAGCTGGACTTGAAGAGCAAAGGCAAGTGGGCGCGCATTGGGGTCGCTCCTGGCGTCTGTGGCGGGCCCTTATCGGGATTCGCGCCGGCGCGAGCAACCTGGGGCGTGACCGCGAGCTCCCCAAAAAGTGAAGGCCGCCGGTTTCCCGGCGGCCTTCGTAGATCGCGAACGATCGAGAGATCACATACCGTTGGTGGTGCTCGTCTCGGTGGTCGTGGTCGTGGTGACGGTGTTGCCGTCCATCGACACGTTCGTGTCGGTGGTCGTCATGTTGGCGTCCGTCATGTTCATGTCGGTCATGTTGGCGTCCATGCCCATATCGGTCATGTTGGCGTCCATCGACATGTCGTTGCCCAGGTCCGTCGCCGCGGTGTTGTTGACTTCGGTATCGCCACCACAGGCCGCAACCATGAGGGCCGCACCGGCAACCATCGCAGAAGTGAGGATCTTACGCATTCAAAGGTCTCCCTAGATTGATGATTTGGTCGGGTAGGCCCCTTTTTTGTCCAAATCGGCGAGCACACTTATACGGAAAGGTATCGGCTCTCAAGCCTTCCTTCTCAATCGTCGAGCGAGAGAAGGAATGGGTCGAGCCGCTGCCGGAGGGCCTGATCGAAGCGCTGCTCCACGTCGGTCAGTCCCATTTCGGCAAGACTGGTCACCGGATATTCGGCGAGGCCGCAGGGCACGATGCCGGAAAAATGGGAAAGGTCCGGATCCAGGTTCACCGCGAATCCGTGCATCGTCACCCAGCGCCTCACCCTGACTCCGATCGCTCCGACCTTCGCCTCTCGTCCCTGGTGATCGACCCAGATTCCGATCCGGTCCGGTGCCCGGCGCGCCGCAACGCCGAGCTCGGCGAGAGCGTCGATCACCCAGCCTTCAAGCGAATGGACGAATCGCCGGACGTCGCGGCCGCGGCGGTCGAGATCGAGGAGCACGTACACGACGCGCTGACCGGGGCCGTGATAGGTGTATCGGCCGCCTCGGCCGGCAGAATAGACCGGGAAATCCAGCGGATTGAACAATTCGGCCGGATCGGCGCTCGTTCCGGCGGTGAAGAGCGGCGGATGCTGGAGCAGCCAGACGAGCTCGGCCGCTTCCCCGCCGCGGATCGCGGCGGCGCGCGCCTCCATCTCGGCGAGCGCCTCCGGATAGGGGGTGAGCCCCGGCGATTCGCGCCATTCGGGCGCCGTTTCGGGCGCTGATTGCGCCTCGGCCGGCCTTGTCCACGTTGCGTCGGTCATCGTCCGTGCGCATAACGCTTCGGGACAGGGGAGGAAATGCGATGGTGAGTTTATCGGTCAGTCAGGCGTGGAACGAGACCGCGGCCTTCGTGAAAAGGGAAGCGGGGTTGCTCCTTCCGATCGCCCTTCTCCTGCTCGCGGTTCCCGGGGCGGCGATGCAGCTCGCCATGCCGACTCCGCCGGCGCCGGGTCAGACGCCCGAGGTCGGCGCCTGGCTGCTCCTGCTGCCGGTCGTCATGTTCGCCAGCATCGTCGCGACGGTCGCGATCTCCTATCTTGCGCTCAGGCCCGGCACCTCGGTCGGCGAAGCGCTCCAGGTCGGCCTGAAGCGCTTCCTTCCGGTCTTCCTGGCCTCGCTGCTGATCGGGATCGTCGCGATCATCATCATGATCCCGCTGGCGATCCTCATCATGGGCGGAGCGATTGCGAGCGGCAACCCGAGCGCAGCGGGCGGTTCGATCCTGCTTTTCGGCCTGCTTGCGATCGTCATCGGAATCGCCTTCTGGGTCCGGCTGATGCTGATGACACCGGTGGCAGCGGTGGAGAATGTCGGGCCGATCGCGCTCATCCGCCGGAGCTGGGCCCTGACCAAAGGCCATTTCTGGAAATTGCTCGCCCTCGTCCTGCTGGTGGTGGCGGTGGCGATGGTGGTGATCATCGCCGTTTCCGCGATCGTCGGCATTTTCGTCTTCATGATTGCCGGCCCGCCCGAGCCGGGCAGCACCTCCTTCATCCTGATGACGATCCTCTCGTCGGTCCTTTCCGCCATCTTCAGCGCCGTCTTCGTCACCTTGCTGGCGAGGGTCTATGCGCAATTGTCGGGTTCGGTGCCGACCGAAATTAGATCGAGCGCCGGCGCCTAGTCGACGATCGGAATCTGGGGCGCGACGTCGATCGGCAGGAGGCCGCCGAGCCTGGGGTCCGGAAAGCTTTCGAAGGCCCGCGAATAAGCGGTGAAGCCGGCCTTGAGATAGGAAGGCAGGGCGGCCGGATGATCGAGCGTGCAGGTGTTGACTCGAACCCGCTCGATTCCGCTCCGCCAGGCGAGAGCCAGGGTCTGGGCGAAAAGCCAGCGGCCATGACCCTGTCCGGCAAGCTCGGGGACAAGCCCGAGGAACCGGATCAGGCATTCGCCCGGCTTGGCGAAATCGAGCTCGACCATACCCGCTTGCGCGCCTTCAGCGTCGACGACGAGGTGGACCTCGGCGACGTTGGCGAGAAGGGTGGAATCGTCCATCGTCAGCCTTGAAAACCAGAGCCAGCGTCCGCCGACCTTCCGAAACAGGGATCGGTAGGCCTCGGGGGCGACCTCGTCCCAGCGCTTCAGCGTCAGCGGCGAATCGGCGACAGGCGGAAGGCGCGGCCGTTCCGTCATTTCCAGGTAGGTGACGACGGCGCCGACATGCCGCGGGGGAATCGAATGGAGGCCCATCTCAATCCTCCCCTCGGCTGATGAGTTTCACGACCATGTCGCGAGCGGCGGCAGGCTCATCAGGATGGCGTCGACATTTCCGCCCGTCCTCAGCCCGAACAATGTGCCTCGATCGTAGATCAGGTTGAACTCGGCGTAGCGGCCTCGCCATTCCAGCTGCCGGGCCCGGTCCTC
>CBIGXQ010000155.1:0-5010 GCA_966193865.1 uncultured Sphingosinicella sp.
GCGGTCAAATCCCCGCCCCCCGGAAGGTGTTCAGGCTCGAGAGCGCGGGCTATTTCGGCGCCCGCGACGGCGACGATTATGTCCTGTTCGATGCCGGCCGGATCGCCCCCGACGCCTTGCCTGCCCATGGCCATGGCGACATGTTCAGCTTCGAATGGTCGCTGGCCGGGGAGCGGATCATCGTCGATCAGGGCGTGTTCGAATATATCGCCGGGCCGAAGCGCGACCAGGCCCGATCCGCCGCGAGCCACAATGGGCTGAGCGTGGACGGCGGCGATCTGGCCGACTTCTTCGGAGCCTTCCGCGCCGGCCGCCGAGCGAAGCCGCGGATCGTCGAGCATCGCTTATCCGACGACGGGTTCAACCTGGTGGCCGAGCATGACGGCTTCACCGGCCTGCCCCACCGGGTCAGGCATCGCCGCTCCGTCGAGGCCGACCCGCGACGGATCCGGATCGATGACGTCCTCGAAGGCCGCCGCGAGGCGCCGGCGCGGGCGAGGCTCCTGCTCGCGCCCAGTGTCAAAGCGGAAAGGCTGTCGGCGACCGAGATCCGCCTGATCGGTGAAAAAGCGACGGCAATCGTCTCGGCAAGCCACGAACTGTCGATCGAGCCGGCCGTCTGGTGGCCGGACATGGGGGTTGAGCGAGCGACGTCGCGCCTTGTCATGACCCTGGCCCCGGGCGACAACCAGTGCTGGACCGAGCTGGTCCGGCGAGATTGAGAAGAGCGGGCCCTTGAAGCAGATCGAGCAGAATTACCGGAGCGGCAAGATGCGGGTGATCGAGGCGCCGGCGCCTCGCCCCGATCGCGGATCGGCGCTCGTCCGCACCGGCGCGTCGCTGATCAGCGCCGGCACCGAGAAGCAGATCATCGAGCTCGCCCGCGCCTCGATCGCAGGCAAGGCGCTCGCCCGGCCGGACCTGGTCCGCCAGACCCTGCGCAAGGTGAAGAGCGAAGGCCTGGTGCCGGTGGCGCGCAAGGTATTGGCAAAATTGGATACGCCGATCCCCCTCGGCTACAGCCTCGCCGGCCAAGTCGTCGAGGCGGGAGAGCAAGCCGGAGTGGCAGTCGGCGAACGGGTCGCCTGCGCCGGGGCCGGGATCGCCAATCATGCCGAATATAACGTCGTTCCAGCCAATCTCATGGTCCGGATCCCCGACACTGTCTCCGACGAGGCGGCGAGCTTCGTCACGGTCGGCGCGATCGCTCTTCAGGGCGTCCGGGTCGCCAATCCGACCCTCGGCGAGCGGGTCGTCGTCAGCGGACTGGGCCTGATCGGCCTCCTCACCGTCCAGCTGCTCAAGGCCAATGGCTGCCGGGTGCTCGCCTTCGATCCCAACCCGGCCCGGGTGACGATGGCACGGGATCTCGGCGCCGACGTCGCCGTCGGCGACGGGCTTGCGGCGGCGACGGCGGCCTTCACCGCCGGCCACGGCGCCGACGCGGTGATCGTGACGGCCTCGACGAAATCGAGCGACCCGCTCAATCAGGCGGCGGAAATCAGCCGAATGAAGGGCCGGGTGGTCGTCGTCGGAATGGTCGGGATGACGATCGACCGAGACCCCTTCTACAAGCGCGAGCTCGATCTGCGCTTCGCCATGTCCTACGGGCCCGGCCGCTACGACCCGGCCTACGAGCAGGAAGGCCGGGATTATCCCTTCGCCTTCGTCCGCTGGACCGAGCAGCGCAACCTCGAAGCCTTTCTCGAGCTGGTGGCGGCGGGCCGGGTCACGCCCGAGCGGCTGATCACCCATCGCTTCCCGATCGCCGACGCCGAATCCGCCTACAATTTGCTCGACGGCGACGAACCCTATCTCGCCATCCTCCTCACCTATCCGGACTCCAGCGAGCCGCTGCCGGTGGTCACTCTCGCCGAGAACCGGGGGCGCCCGAAAGGCGAAGGAGTCGCCTTCATCGGCGCCGGCAATTACGCGCGGTCCGTGCTCCTGCCGGCGGTGGCCAGGGCCGGCGGCTGCGCCCTGCGAACCGTCGTGACGGCAAGCGCGATCAGCGCCCACGGGGCCGCGGAGAAGTTCGGCTTCGCAAAAGCCGCCACGGATCCGAAGGTGGCGCTGGCAGACGAAGAGGTCGCGACGATCTTCATCGCCACCCGTCACGACAGCCATGCCGAGCTCGCCATCGCGGCCCTGGAAGCGGGGAAGAACGTCTTCGTCGAAAAGCCGCTGGCTCTGGACCGGGAGCAATTGGCCTCGGTGATCGGCGCCGCCAGGGCCGCTCCGGGAGTGCTGACGGTCGGCTTCAACCGCCGCTTCGCGCCGATGATCGTCGAGGCCAAGTCGGCGCTCGGCCCCGCGCCCGGGCCGCTGGTCATGACCTACCGGGTCAATGCCGGCCCGATCCCCCGCGACCATTGGGTCCATGGCGATCAGGGCGGCGGCCGGATCGCCGGCGAGGTCTGTCACTTCGTCGACACGCTGACGGCGCTCGCCGGTGCGCCGCCGGTCGCGGTCGAGGGCTTCTCGCCGGCCGGGATCGGCGACAGCCTCGCCGCTCTGCTTCGCTTCGGCGACGGCTCGGTCGGGACGATCGTCTACAGTTCCGTCGGCGATCCGGCCGTGCCCAAGGAGCGGATCGACATCTTCGCCGCCGGCAATATCATCGAGATCGGCGATTTCGCGACGATCGCGATAAGCCGCAACGGCCGGACCCGGACCCGAAAGGCGGCCCAGGACAAGGGCCAGAACAGGCTCGTCGCCGCCTTCCTCGCCGCCGCCCGAGGCGAAGCCGAGCCGCCGATCCCGGTCGACGAGCTGGAGGCTGTGAGCCTCGCCACACTCGAGCTCGCTGGCCGCTGACCGAAAAGTGGATCGTCAGGCGATGAACGAAGCCAGCGATCCGAGGCCCGAGATCCTCGTCCTCTCCTTCCGGTTGAGCCGCGGAATCGAGGCGACGGGGCCCAACCAGAGCCTGATCAACATGGCGCGGACGCTGCCCGAATATCGGTTCCGATTCATCGGTACCGCGGCCAAGGGCGACATGCCTGGCCGCTGGAGCCGGATTCATGGTGTCGAATGGCTTCCGCTCGAGGCGGGGCCGCTCGGCCGGCGCGGCCTTCGCGGGGCGATCCGGGAGAGCCATGCCCGCCTCATCCTCCTCAACAGCTTCTTCGATCCCCGATTAACCCTGCCGGTGCTGGCGATGCGGCGGACCGGGCTGATCCCGAAGACCCCGCTGCTTCTGGCGCCGCGCGGCGAGCTCTTCCCCCCTGCCCTCGCGATCAAGCAGCGCCGCAAGCGCCTCCATCTCCAGGCCGTCCGGCGGCTCGGT
This sequence comes from uncultured Sphingosinicella sp., assembly GCA_966193865.1. Lineage (GTDB taxonomy): Bacteria > Pseudomonadota > Alphaproteobacteria > Sphingomonadales > Sphingomonadaceae > Allosphingosinicella. The sequence goes on from CBIGXQ010000155.1 coordinate 3,290, forward strand.
TTGCTGAAGGACGTCATTCTCCAGGCGACCAGCGAGGAGGAAGCGGCACGGATCCGAAAGATCCTGCCGTTCGCGGACAAGGTCCTGATCGGCCCCAATGTCCGGGCCTTGCCCGAGCTGCCGCCGCATCCGCCGCGCTCGCCCGGCGAGCCGCTCCGGATCGCCTTCGTCGGCCGGATCTCGCCGATCAAGAATCTGGATTTCGCGATCAGGGCGGTCGCCCGCTCGGGGATCCGGGCCGAGCTCGACATTTACGGCCCGGCCGTCGACCCGCTTTATCTGGCCCATTGCCGGGCAGTGGCGGACGAGGTCGCCGGTCCGCAGCTGGAGGTGAGCTGGAAGGGCGAGATCGCCAATCGCGACGTCATGCCGGTCGTCGCCGCCCACGACCTGCTGATCCAGCCGAGCGGGAGCGAGAATTACGGCCATTCGATCGTCGAGGCCCTGCTCTGCGGGACTCCGGTGCTGATCAGCGACTCCACGCCCTGGCGCGGACTGGAAGCCGAAGGGGTCGGCTGGGACCTGACGATCGCCGACGAAGCGGCCTTCGTCCGGGCGCTTCGCGAGGCCGAGGCGGCGTCATCACAGGCCGCACTGGAGAAAAGGGCGCGGACCCGGGCCTGGGCGGAGACCCGGCTCGACCTGCCCGGAGCAATCGGCCGGCTTCGCGCCTGCCTCGATGAAGCGATCGCCTCGGCCTAGAAGCGGAAACCCAGCGAGGCGACGAGGCCTGCGTCCTGGCCGGAGGTCGAGGGGAGATCGGTGTCGACGTAGCGAAGCCCGATCTCGGCGCCGGGCAGGCCTTCGATCTGGAGCTGATGCTCGACCCCCGCCGACCAGGTCCAGTAGCTTCCGAACCGGCCCCAATCCTGGCGCCCGGCCTGGAGGCTGAAGCTCCACGGGCGGAACGGGATCGAGACGTCGACCTGTCCGAACAGATAGAGCATGTCCTCGTCACCGATCGCGCGCTGCTCGGGCGCGTATTTCGCGCCCGCCGTCGCCGACACCGGCCCGATCAGATAGGACAGAGAGGCATAAGGCTCGACATAGTCGGTCGGCCCGTCGCCGCCGGCGAAGACGTAGTAGAGAAGGCCGGCATCGACGTCGAAGCCGCGGCCGAGCTGGGCGCCATAGCCGGCATAGAGATCGAGCTGGACGTCGCCGAGATCCTGGAAGGCCGGATCGCGCTCGCGGAAGCTGTCCGTCCCTTTCAGCGTCGTCCCGCGGACCCCGACATAGAGGCCGCGCATCGGGAAGACGTTGATCGCCGCCTGGAGCGCCGGATCCTCGTCCGACCGGGAGATGCCGCGGAAGCGATAGTCGGAAAGCAGGTCGATCGCGACGCTGAAGGGGCGCTCACCGCTCCCTGCCAGGTCCTGCGAGGGGACGTCGCCGCAATCCTCGAGACCGGCACAGGGATCCTGAGCGTCCGACGTCGTCACCGAAATGTCCGGCGCGGCTTCGGTTTCCTGGGCAAGCGCCGGGACGGCGGCAAGCATCGACGCGGCAAGCAAGGCGGTTCTGATCATCATGTCCTCTTTTCCGGCCTGCTGCCCGACTGAACCGGCCCATGCAAGCGCCGGCATTAGCGCTTCCTTAGCCATGACGGCCTTAATCCCGAGCCATGACCCACCAGTCACCCCCTGATGCCTCGCCCGCCTCGGCCGAATCCGCCGGCGCCGATCCCGGCCGCCAGGTCGCCCAGCTTCGCGAGCTTCTCG
>CBIGXQ010000156.1:0-4967 GCA_966193865.1 uncultured Sphingosinicella sp.
GTCGTCACCGCCTGCTCGACCGGCGCCCATTCGATCGGCGACGCGGCGCGGATGATCGCGATGGACGATGCCGACATCATGCTCGCCGGCGGCGCCGAGGATGCGCTCTGCCCGCTCGGCATCGCCGGCTTCTCCCAGGCGCGGGCGCTTTCGACCAACTTCAACGACCAGCCGGAACGGGCGAGCCGCCCCTATGACAAGGATCGCGACGGCTTCGTCATGGGTGAAGGCGCCGGAGTGGTCGTCCTCGAGGAATATGAAAGGGCCAAGGCCCGCGGCGCCCATATCTATGCCGAGCTGGTCGGCTACGGCATGTCGGGCGACGCCTATCACGTCACTGCGCCTCACCCCGAAGGCGCCGGCGGCTATCGCGCCATGCAGGCCGCGATGAAGCGATCCGGGCTCGACCTCGGCGATATCGACTATATCAACGCCCACGGCACCTCGACTCCGCTCGGCGACGAGCTCGAGCTCGGCGCGGTCAGGCGGCTGTTCGGCGATCATGTCGATACCCTGTCGATGAGCTCGACCAAGTCCGCCATCGGTCACCTTCTCGGCGGCGCCGGTGCCGTCGAATCGATCTTCTGCATCCTCGCGCTTCGCGACCAGATCGTTCCGCCGACGCTCAATCTCGACAATCCCAGCGAGGGCACGGCAGGAGTCGACCTGGTCCCGCACAAGGCCAAGGAACGCAAGGTGAAGGCGGTGCTCAACAACAGCTTCGGCTTCGGCGGCACCAATGCCAGCCTGGTGATGAAGGCCGTCTAGGCGCGGCTCGGGGATCCCATCAGAGCCTCTCGAGTCATGAAGCGCGGCCTCGTCCTGCTGCTGATCGTGCCGGCCTTGCTGATCGTCGCGGCCGGAGTGACGACGTGGCTGCTCTGGGCCGGCCCCGGTCCGACCTCCCAGCCGACGAGTCTGATCGTCGAGCAGGGATCGAGCGTCGCCAAGGTCGCCCGCCAGCTCGAGGAAGCGGGCGCGATCCGCGGCAGCTCGACCACTTTCCGCGCCTTCGCCCGACTGCTCGGCGCCCACGCGCCGATCCAGGCCGGCGAATTTCAGCTTCGCCCGAGGATGAGCCCGGCCGCCATCCTCACCCATCTTCAATATGGGCGGCCGGTCCAGCGGCTGGTGACGATCCCGGAAGGTATGCCTTCGGTGCTGGTGCACGAGCGGCTGATGAAGGTGCCTTATCTGACCGGCGAAATCGAAGTGCCGGTGGAAGGATCGGTTCTCCCCGACAGCTATAATTATCAGCGTGGCGAGAGTCGCGAGGCGGTGCTCGAGCGAATGCAGAAGGCGATGCGCGACACTCTGGCCGATCTGTGGCCCAAGCGCAGTCCGACGAGCGTCGTAGTGAGCCCGGAAGCGGCGGTCATCCTCGCCTCGATCGTCGAGAAGGAGACCGGCAAGCCTTCGGAGCGGCGGATGGTCGCCGGCGTCTACAGCAACAGGCTCAGGCGCGGAATGCCGCTCCAGGCCGATCCCACGGTCATCTACCCGATCACCCGCGGGAGACCGCTCGGCCGGCGTATCCTGCGCTCGGAGCTGAACGCCAGGAATGGCTACAATACCTATTCGAGCGCCGGTCTTCCGATCGGGCCGATCGCCAATCCGGGCCGGGAATCGATCGCGGCGGTGCTCAACCCGGCGCCGACGAACGCCCTCTATTTCGTCGCCGACGGAAGCGGCGGCCACGTCTTCGCCGACACGCTCGAGCAGCATAATGCCAACGTCCAGCGCTGGTACGCGCTTCGCCGTGCCCGAGGCGAGATGTAGCGGCGGCTTGCGTCGACCGAAGCTGGAGCCATAACCAGCAGGGAAGGGTGAGGGTCGGTCAGCTCAGAGAGCCAGGCGCCGCCTGACCAGGCCCGGTGTGTCGAGCAGGGCCACGGGATCGACGGTAACCTTGCCCGACTTGGGGCAGGCGTGGATCACCAGCAGATCGTCCACCATCAGGCCGGCATCGCCGTCGCACAGGACGAGGTCGCCTCGCCGCAACGGCGTGCCCGGCGCGATCTCGGTGCCGAGCAGGCGCTGCTGGTCCGCCAGGCGAGGCGCCGGCATTCCGCACAGGATCAGGGCGAGCTGGACGAGGCCGGCGCCGTCGATCCCGTTCAGCGTTCGTCCGCCGGGCAGATAGGGAGCGCCGATCAGCCGCTCGGCGACGATGACGGGATCCTCTTCATGCTCGCCGATGGGCCGCAAATGGCTGCTCGACACGCAGCCATATTCGGTGGTGAGGCAGGGGCCGTGCTCGTCGCCATGAAGGCGCGAACCCATCGGAAGGCTGGCGAGCAGCGGGGACGTGATATGTTCGTCCGCGGCGACCGGAGCGAATTTTTCGCAAACGATGTGGGTCGCAGGAATCGGATCGGTCAGCGCGATCGCCTCGACATAGCCGACGACATGATCGCCGGCGCCATAGCCCCAGGCCCAGCCCCCGGCATATTCCAGGACCGCAAAGTCCTCGCCGGGCAGAAGCTCCGAGACCGCGTCGCCCTCGGTCTTCGGATTGGGCCAGACGAAGGCAGCGCGGGAGCCGCAGCTTCGAAGCAGCCGACGGGCATAATGCGGCGCGATGATCTGCCCGGCCAGATCGATGTCGGCCAGGTCGCGGCGAAAAGCGTGGATTCGGGAGTCGAGCGGAAGCGACGGCCCGGTCAGGCGGAAATGCTCACCCGTGCTGGAGGAGGATTCCCCGCTCGCGGCTGAGCTTTCGGCCGCCGGCGCCGTCTTGCTCGAGGTTGCGTTCGAAACCTTCAAGGAAGTCCTGTCCAGTGCTGGTTCGGGCGACGAAGACGTTGCGGCGATCGGTCTCGTCGCGAACCCGGCGCAGATAGCCGAGGGCGCCCAGCGTGTTCAAGGCGCGGGTGATGACCGGTTTCGACACTCCGAGAATCTGGGCGAGACCGCGGACCGTGTGCGGTCCCGGGGTCAAATAGACCAGCAGCATGAGCGCCATCTGACGGTTGGTGAGATCGGGTTGGCCGGACCTGACATAGTTGATCAGGGTGTTCATCCAGCCCTTGAGCGCTTGGTCCGCCACAATGTTGCTCCGCATCGCTCGAGGTCGACGTTTCGGGGCTACAACCAGTCAGGACCGCTTTCGTTTCCGTAGAATCAAGGGTTTCGACGCAAAAATCATCTATTTCGTCAGCGTTCGTACCGCCCGCGAAGCATTTCCCAGGCCGCCCGCATGCCGAGCGCGTCGCCACCCTTGGGCCGTCCGGGCCTGCCGGCGGAGCGCCAGGCGAAGGTATCGAAATGTGCCCAGGCCATGCCCTCAGGGACGAATTTCTGGAGGAAAAGGGCGGCGGTGACCGAGCCTGCCATCGGCGCGTCCGAGACGTTGCCGAGATCGGCGATGTCGGACGACAGCATCTCCTCATAATGCTTCCACAGCGGCATTCGCCAGAGCGGGTCGGAAATCCTGGTGCCGGCCTCGAGCAAGGCCGAAGCGAGCAGATCGTCATTGGCGAACAAAGCCGGCAGGTCCGGTCCCAGGGCGACCCGGGCGGCGCCGGTAAGGGTGGCGAAATCGAGGATGAGCTCGGGCTCTTCCTCGGCGGCGCGGGCGAGCGCATCGCCCAGGATCAGCCGGCCCTCGGCGTCGGTATTGCCGACCTCGACGGTAAGGCCCTTGCGGCTTTTCAGGATGTCGCCGGGACGGAATGCGGCGCCGGAAACGGCATTCTCGACCGCCGGGATCAGCAGATGGAGCCGGACGGGCAGATTGGCCTTCATGATCAATCGGGCGAGGCCGAGCGCGTGCGCCGCGCCGCCCATGTCCTTCTTCATCAGCCGCATCCCCGACGAAGGCTTGATGTCGAGGCCGCCGCTGTCGAAGCAGACGCCCTTTCCGACCAGAGCCAATCTGGGATGACGTTGATCGCCCCAGTGGAGCTCGATGAGCCGCGGCGCCCGCTCTGGACTGGCGGCGGCGCCGACCGCGGCGACCATCGGATAGCCTTCCTTGAGCTCGTGATCGCGGATGACGTTCGACTTGGCACCGCAGGAATCGGCGACGGCGAGGACGGCAATCTCGAGCTCTTCGGGTCCGAGATCGCCCGCCGGCATGTTGACGAGATCGCGCACCAGGAAGGTGGATTCGGCGGCGAGCACTGTCTCGTCGATCCGGGCCGGCTCGTCGGTCAGCAGGACCCGAGGGCCCTTCGGCTCCTTCTTCTCCTTGTAGCGATCGAATCGATACTGGCCGAGAAGCCAGCCGAGGGTGGCCGGGCCGGGGCCCTGGCCGGCGACCCGGTAGGTTCCTTCCGGAAGTGCCTCGGCGGCGCGGGCGAGGCACCAGGGGCTGAGCTCCTGGACGTTGGCGACTCCGATCGCCGCCGACCAGCCGTCGTCGGGGAGCACCGCGAGCTGGAAGCCCTCGCCCTTGAAACCCTGGGCGGCGACCGAGTCGCGAATCCGGGGCGGCTGGGCGTTGAGCCAGGCTTCGAAGCCCTTCTTGTCGACCAGATGGAGCGATGTCGCCGGCTGGCCGCGGTCGGGCTGAAGCAGCTTCGAAATCTCGATCATGGCGGCTCCCTGATGAATTCGGCTTCCTAATGAATGCGGCGCCCGCGTTCAAACTCGGGCGGCACAGTACCCCCGGAGACGAGTCTTTACCGGCCGCGTCTCCGCCGCTATCGAACGCGAGGGATCGGCAAAAGGTTTTTCCAATGCGGACACATATAAGACTGACGGTGCTTGCGCTCGCCTGTGTGGCGGTGGTTCCGACGGCGCAGGGCTTCGCCCAGTCGTCGGAGACCGAGGCGAGCAAGAAGGAAGGCAAGAGCGCGCGCCAGCGCTTCGTCTGTCACAAGGCGATCGACACCGGCTCGCTCGTGAAGGGGCGGCGCCAGTGCACCCGGATCCGGGCTGAGCGGCCCAGCGACGCGGCGCAGCGCAAGGCGGCCGAAGTGCAGGAAAGCGACAGCGGCCGAACCGCCGGCCAGTAATCGTCG
>CBIGXQ010000157.1:0-4910 GCA_966193865.1 uncultured Sphingosinicella sp.
AGGGCAAGAGCGATCACGAGGTGATGCGCTTCTGCCAGAGCTTCATGACCGAGCTCTACCGCCATGTCGGCGCCAATGTGGACGTACCCGCCGGCGACATCGGCGTCGGCGGCCGCGAGATCGGCTACATGTTCGGCCAGTATAAGCGCCTCACCAACTGCTTCGAAGGCGTCCTCACCGGCAAGGGGCTGGAATATGGCGGCTCGCTCATCCGGACCGAGGCGACCGGCTATGGCGCGGTCTACTTCCTCGAGAACATGCTGAAGACGAACGGGCAGGATTTGGTCGGCAAGCGCGCCGTCATCTCCGGCTCGGGCAACGTCGCCACCCACGCGGCCGAAAAGATCGTCCAGCTCGGCGGCACGGTGCTCACCCTCTCCGACAGCGAAGGCTTCATCTACGATCCGGACGGGATCAACCAGGAGAAGATCGACTGGGTGAAGACCCACAAGACGAGGCGGCGCGGGCGGATCTCGCAATATGCGGACGCGTTCAGCGGCGCCACCTTCCACGCCGGGCAGCGCCCGTGGGGCGTCGAATGCGACGTCGCCTTGCCCTGCGCGACCCAGAACGAGCTGAACGGCGACGAAGCCCGAACGCTCGTCGCCAACGGCTGCATCGCCGTTTCCGAAGGCGCCAACATGCCGACCAACCTGGAAGGCGTGCACGTCTTCCGGGCGGCCAAATTGCTCTACGCTCCGGGCAAGGCCAGCAATGCCGGCGGAGTCGCCGTCTCCGGACTGGAGATGAGCCAGAATTCGGCCCGGATCAGCTGGAAGGAAGCCGAGCTTCAGCAGCTTCTCCGCGACATCATGGACGGCATCCACACGCGCTGCCTCGAATATGGCGACCGCGGCAACGGCTATGTCGACTATGTGAAGGGCGCGAACATCGCCGGCTTCAAGAAGGTCGCCGACGCAATGCTCGCCTTCGGCGTCGTCTGATCGAGCAGACGTAAGTCAGCCTCGACTGAAGGGTCCCGGCGCGAGCCGGGACCAAGTCGAGCCACCTGTCCGCCCTGCGGGCGCGACATTCTGAGACAATCCCCCGGTGCCGCCGACATAGTTGCGACACAGGGCGCCGCCATATCCCCATCATCCTTGTTCATCGCGGGTGCAGCGCGAAGCTGCCCAGTGCGCGGACGTCATTGGGGTTGTGAAGCGTGAAGACGAAATTTCTCCTGGGTATCGCCGCCTGCGCGGTTTCCGCCCCCGGTCTTGCCCAGGAATCGGCGCCTCCCGCCGAACAGAGCGGGACCAAGGAAGCGGCGGTCGCCACCGATGCCCAGGTCGAGGATGAGGACGAGTATCTCGACGAGGCCGGCGACGAGGAAGCGATCGTCATCACCGGCACCCGCGAGCGCGGCGCGGTTCTCGGCGACATCGAGCCGGAGGTCCAGCTCGACCGGCGCGAGATCCAAGCGCTCGGCGCCGGCAGCGTCGGCGAATTGCTCGAATATCTGACGCCTCAGACTCGAAGCGGCCGCGGTCGCGGCGGCGAGCGGCCGATCGTCCTTCTCAACGGCCGCCGGATCTCCGGTTTCCGCGAGATCCGGGATCTCCCGCCGGAGGCGATCGTCAGGGTCGACATCCTCCCCGAGGAGGCGGCTCTCCAATATGGCTACCGTCCCGACCAGAGGGTCGTGAACTTCGTTCTTAGGCGCCGTTTCCGTGCCGTCACCGCCGAGGTGGACGGCGGCCTCGCCACCGCCGGTGGCCGAGCCAGCTATGGCGCCAAGCTCAACGTGCTCGGCGTGAACCGATCGGGACGTTCGAGCCTCGACGTCCAGTTCCGCCATTCCGATCCCCTGTTCGAAAGCGAGCGCGACATCGTCCAGGACGAGCCGATCGTCGCCAACCTCGGTGACTTTCGGTCCCTGCTCTCCGAAACCGACCAATTCTCGCTGGGCGGAACCCTCAACCGGACTGTCCTCGGCGACGTCTCGGCGACCCTCAACGGCACGTTCGACGCCAATTCCAGCCGAAGCTTCCTCGGTCTTCGCGAGGGAAGTGTCGATGACGGCCTGGTACGCGAATCCGACAGTCTTGCCGGCCATTTGGGTCTCGTCCTCAACGGCGACGTCGCGCCATGGCGCTGGTCGGCGATCGCCAATTACGATCTCGCCGAAACCGAGAGCCGGACCGATCGCGACGGCCTCGGCGATCGCGCCGACACCCTCTCCGAATCCGCGTCGATCGAAGGAACGGCCAGCGGCCCGATCGTCGATCTTCCCGGCGGGCGGGCTTCCGCCAGCCTTCGCGCCGGCTTCGACACGCGAAGCCTCGAAAGCGACACGTTCCGCGGCGGATTGCCGCAGGAGCGCGGCCTTTCGCGCCAGCGCGGCCATGTCCAGGCCAATGTCGACGTCCCGATCGCCAGCCGGCGTCGCGCCGTGCTTCAGCCGATCGGCGATCTCAGCCTGAACTTCAACGCGGAGCTCGAGCAGCTTTCGGATTTCGGCACGTTGCGGACCCTCGGCGCAGGCGTGAATTGGGAGCCGATCCCGCAGCTCGATTTCAACTTTTCCTATAGCGACGAGGACGGCGCGCCGTCGATGCAGCAGCTCGGCGATCCGGTTCTGCTCACGCCGTCGGTTCGGGTGTTCGACTTCCTTCGCGGCGAGACCGTCGAGATCTCGAGGCTCGAAGGCGGAAATCCGGATCTCGTCGCCGACAACAGGCGGGTGCTGAAGCTCGGCCTGACCGCGAAGCCGTTCGGCGAGACCGATCTTTCGATCATCGCCAATTACACGCGCAACCGGATCGACGATGTCATCGCCTCCTTCCCGACCGCGACTCCGGAGATCGAAGCGGCCTTCCCGGAACGTTTCACTCGCGATTCCAGCGGCCGGCTGCTCCAGATCGACAGCCGCCCCGTCAATTTCGCCGGCTCGGCCCGCGACGAGTTCCGCTGGGGCGTCAATTTTTCCAAGCGTCTCGGAGCGCCGCCGCCCGAGCGGCCGGAAGGCGGCTGGCGCCGTCGCGGCGGCGAAGGCGGGGAGGGCCGGGCGGCCGGAGCCGGGGAGGGCCCTGGAGCGGATGGCGGCGAGCGGCCGAGACGCGCCCGGGAAGGCGGCTTTCGCGGCGGCCGCGCCGGCCGGCTCCAGCTGGGCCTCTACCACAATTGGGTGCTCCGCGATGAGATCCTGATCCGCGACGGACTTGCCCCGCTCGATCTTCTCAACGGGTCTGCGGGCGGGAGTCGCGGCGGTCGTCCGGAGCACGAGATCGAGTTCCAGGCCAATGTCTCGAAGGACGGCTTCGGCGCGCGCCTGTCCGGCACCTGGGAGAGCGGCACCTTCGTCCGCGGTGGGCCCGACGGCAGCGGCGGGACCCGAGGCGATCTCTTCTTCTCGGACCAGACCAAGGTGAACCTGCGGCTGTTCGCGGATTTGTCCGCTCAGCGTTCGCTGGTCCGCGACCAGCCCTGGCTCCGCGGCACCAGAATCAGCCTGTCGATCGACAATCTGTTCGACAGCCGGCCCGAGGTCCGCGATTCGACCGGGGCGACGCCGTTGAGCTATCAGCCGGCCTCCCTCGATCCGCTCGGCCGCTCGGTCCGGTTGACCTTGCGCAAGCTGTTCTTCTGACCCGAGATTTGGGGCTGCGCGGCAGTTGACAGCGGCTGCCGCGCCTCCTATCTGCCCCCTATCCCGTTAACCGGTCACCCGGCGGCGCACGCGTGCGCGCGTCGGCTGTCGCTGTTTCGGGACACCAAAGCGCTGAGATGGGGCGGTCAGCCAGCCGCCCCGTGGAGCAGGAGAAAGAAAAGAATGGCACGTATTGCGGGCGTCAACATCCCGACGAACAAGCGCGTCGAAATCGCGCTGACCTACATCCACGGCATCGGCCGCACCAAGGCCAAGGAAATCGCCGCCAAGCTGGGAATCCCGGCCGAGCGCCGGGTCCAGGACCTTACCGACCAGGAGGTGCTTCACCTTCGCGAGGCGATCGACGCCGACCACACGGTCGAAGGCGATCTCCGCCGCGAGACGGCGATGAACATCAAGCGTCTGATGGACCTGGCCTGCTATCGCGGCCTCCGTCACCGCAAGGGCCTGCCGGTCCGCGGCCAGCGCACGCACACCAATGCGCGCACCCGCAAGGGCAAGGCCAAGCCGATCGCCGGCAAGAAGAAGTAATCGGTCCGAGGACCGATTACTCCGCCGGAGGCGCGGCCGAGCCGCACCGGCGCCACTTCGAGATTAGGATTGTAGAGAATGGCACGTGAACCGCAGCGCCTCCGCCGTCGCGAGCGCAAGAACATCACCGCCGGCGTCGCCCATGTGAACGCCAGCTTCAACAACACGATGATCACCATCACCGACGCCCAGGGCAATGCGATCGCCTGGAGCTCGGCCGGAATGATGGGCTTCAAGGGCTCGCGCAAGTCGACCCCTTATGCGGCCCAGGTCGCCGCCGAGGATGCCGGCAAGAAGGCCGCCGAACATGGCGTTCGCACCCTAGAGGTCGAGGTGAAGGGCCCCGGTTCGGGTCGCGAGAGCGCGCTTCGGGCGCTTCAGGCGGTCGGCTTCACGATCACTTCGATCCGCGACGTGACCCCGATCCCGCACAACGGCGTTCGCCCGTCCAAGCGTCGCCGCGTCTGACCGTGCCGGCGGCTTTTGCCGCCGCGCAGAAGAAGATTTGAAGTGACAATCGGGAGAGCGATCTCCCCAACCGCCAGAGGAACCCCATGGCCGTCAACGCAAAGAACTGGCAGGAAATGAAGAAGCCCAACGCGCTCGAGAAGAAGGCGACCGGGGGCGACAGCCGCCGTCGCGCCACCTTCGTCGCCGAGCCGCTGGAGCGCGGCTTCGGCCTGACTCTCGGTAACTCGCTGCGTCGGGTGCTGCTGTCGTCGCTTCAGGGCGCCGCCGTCACCTCGATCAAGATCGAAGGCGTGCTTCA
>CBIGXQ010000158.1:0-4830 GCA_966193865.1 uncultured Sphingosinicella sp.
GCTCGAGCGGCTCGCGTAGCCCGCAGCCGGCGAGCGTTCCGGCGGCGATCACAAGGGCGAAGAGGAAAAAGCGATTCATTCCTTCATCCCCAGGACCTTCTTCGCCGCCTCGACCTTGCGCTTCACGGCGGCCGGCGCGGTGCCGCCATAACTGGTTCGGCTCTTAACCGACGAATCGAGCGAAAGCACGGCGAAAACAGTGGGATCGAGCCGCGCGTCGACCTCCTGGAGTGCTTCGGGAGGAAGCTCCCACAAGGCCGTTCCGCGCTCGTCGGCGAGTCGGACGACCCGTCCGGTGATGTGGTGGGCCTCGCGGAACGGAACGCCGGCCGAGCGAACCAGCCAGTCGGCAAGGTCGGTCGCGGTGGGATGGCCCGCCAAAGCGGCGGCGCGCATCCGATCGGAATCGAAGCGGCTCGTCTCGACCATTCCCGCCATGGCCGCGATCGACAGGATCAGCAGATCGTGCGCCTCGAAGACCGGCGGCTTGTCGTCCTGCATGTCCTTCGAATAAGCGAGCGGAAGGCCTTTCATCGTCGTCACCAGAGCGACCATCGCTCCGGCGATCCGGCCGCAATGACCCCGAACCAGCTCCGCCGCATCCGGATTGCGCTTCTGCGGCATGATCGACGAGCCGGTCGAGAAGCTGTCCGACAGCGCGACGAAGCCGAACGGCTGGCTCGCCCAGAGGATGAACTCCTCGGCAAGCCGCGACAGATGAAGCGAGCATTGCGCCGCCGCCATGAGATAATCGAGCGCGAAGTCGCGATCGGAGACGCCGTCGAGCGAATTGGCGGTCGGCCGATCGAAGCCGAGCGCGAGAGCCACCGCCTCGCGGTCGATCGGGAACGAGGTTCCGGCCAAAGCGGCCGAGCCGAGCGGGCATTCGTTGAGGCGCTTGCGGGCGTCGGCGAAACGGGACCGATCCCTTCGGAGCATCTCGTAATAGGCCATAAGGTGATGGCCGAGGGTGACCGGCTGAGCCGCCTGAAGATGGGTGAAACCCGGCATCACCGTCGCCGCATGTTCTTCGGCGCGCGTGACAAGGGCCTTCTGAAGAGTCGAGAGCGCCGAATCGACGATGTCGATCGAATCGCGCACCCACAGCCTGAAATCGGTGGCGACCTGGTCGTTGCGCGAGCGGGCGGTGTGGAGCCGCCCGGCCGCCGGCCCGATCAGCTCGGCGAGTCGATTCTCGACATGCATGTGGATGTCTTCGAGGGTGAGATCCTCGGAAACCCCGTCCGCCTCATATTCGTCGGCGATCCGATCGAGCCCTTCCTCTATCGAGTCGGCATCGTCCTGGGAAACGATGCCGGCCGCCGCGAGCATCGCGATATGAGCCCGGGAGGCATTGATGTCCTGGCGCCAGAGTCGCTTGTCGAAGGAGATGGAGGCATTTATCTCGCGCATCAGCGCGGAAGGTCCTTCCGCGAACCGCCCGCCCCACATGGCGTTGGAGTCCTGATCCTTGCGGCTGTCGATCACCCTTCTCCCTGGCCTCGTTTTCGGCCTCGTCCTGGCCGGATGCGATAGGCAAAAGGCCGAAGCCCCGCAAGGCGAGGCGGCGGCGCCCGCCGTCGCCGAATCCGCGGGCAAAGCCGTGCCCGCAAGCTATCCGACCGGCCGGCTCGACCGGTCCCATGCCGGAACCGAGGCGCCCGACATCGCCTTCGAGGATCCCTCGGGCGAGCCGGCGCGGATGGCCGATTTCCGCGGCCGGCCGGTCCTCGTCAATCTCTGGGCGACCTGGTGCGCGCCTTGCGTCGTCGAGATGCCGTCGCTCGATGCGCTCGCAAGGCGCGAAGGCGATTCGCTCGTCGTCCTCGCCCTCAGCCAGGATTTTGGCGGCCGCGAGAAGGTCGCCGACTTCTTCCGCCGCCACCGCTTCACCAAGCTCGAACCCTATCTCGACGACAGCATGGCCTTCATGTCGGCGCTCCGGATCGACACCTTGCCGACGACGATCCTCTACGATGCCGAAGGCAAGGAAGTGTGGCGGATGACCGGCCTCGCCGACTGGGAAAGCGAGCGCGCGGATCGGCTGCTGGTCGAGGCCGAGCCAGGCTAGCCCCCGGCGAGTCTTCCGAACGCCGCGGCCTTCAGGCGGAGACCGGTCGGCGCCGAGAGAAGAGCCGGCCGTCGATCAGGGCCAGGCCGGCGGCGATCATCGCCATTCCAAAGAAATGGCGAGTCGCCAGCACCTCGCCGAGCAGGGTCGCGCCGAGCAGGATCGCCGTCACCGGGATCAGGAAGGTGACGAGAATGGCGTTGGTCGCGCCGGCGGAGTCGATCAGCCGGAAATAGAGGATATAGGCAAGAGCGGTGCAGAACATCGCCAAAGCAAGGATCGAAAGCCAGGCGGCGCTGCTCGCCGAAGTCGCCTGCAACGGCTGCTCGAAGATCAGGGCCAAAGGCAGCATGATCAGGACCGAGGCGCAGAGCTGGCCGGCGGAGACGGTGATCGGCGGAACCCCCATCCGGCGGAAGCGCCGCGCATGGACCCCGGCGAGCGCGTAGCAGAAGGTCGCCGCCAGGCAGGCGATCTGGGCAAGCAGTCCGGCGCCGCCGAGATCGAGGAGGAGGTCGCCGCCGATCATCGCCGCCACGCCGGCGAAGCCGATCGCGACTCCCGCCACCTTCAGCGGAGTCGCCCGCTCGTCCTCGGTGAACAGGTGCGCGACCAGCACCGCCCAGAGCGGAGTCGTCGCATTGAGGATCGAGGCGAGGCCGCTGGCGATATGCTGCTGGCCCCAGGCGAAGAGCGAGAAGGGGATCGCATTGTTGAGCAGGGCCAGAAGGAGGAAAGGGAGAGCCGTGGCCCGGGCGAACGGAAGCGGCCGCCCCGTCAGCTTCAGGACAGCGAGCAGGATCAGGGCGGCGACCGCGACCCGGATCAGGACCAGGGTGAGCGGCGCGAGCTCGCGAACCGCCACCTCGATGAAGAAGAAGGAACCGCCCCACAATATCGAGAGGAAGATCAGGATGGCCCATTCGCGACCGCCCATCCTTATGTTGATCTCGCCGTTCATCGCTGCCGCCATAAAGGCTTGTCGCTCCGGCGCCTCACGAAACATGCGTTCAAAGCCATAAGCGGATCTTATGGCCGGCCCGGCCTTGCCGAGGCGCGAGCTGGCCGTGCCTCAGTCGCGGAGCAGTTCGTTGATCGCGGTCTTGGACCGGGTCCGGGCGTCCACCCGCTTGACGATCACGGCGCAGGCGAGGCTCGGTCCGCCATCCTTGGCCGGCAAGGTGCCGGGGACGACGACGGAATAGCTCGGCACCCGTCCCATGAAGACTTCGCCGGAGGCCCGGTCGACGATCTTGGTCGAAGCGCCGATGAAGACTCCCATCGACAGCACCGCGCCCTGCTCGACGACGACTCCTTCGGCGACTTCGGAGCGGGCGCCGATGAAGCAATCATCCTCGATGATCACCGGCCCCGCCTGGAGCGGCTCGAGCACGCCGCCGATTCCGGTCCCGCCGGAAATATGGACGTTGCGGCCGATCTGGGCGCAGCTTCCGACCGTTGCCCAGGTGTCGACCATCGTCCCTTCACCGACATAAGCGCCGATGTTGACGAAGCTGGGCATCAGCACCGCGCCTGGCGCGACCAAGGCGCCGCGGCGGACGATGGCGCCCGGCACGGCGCGGAAGCCGGCAGCGGCGAAATGGCTGTCGCTCCAGCCGACGAACTTGGACGGGACCTTGTCCCACCAGGTCGCTCCGCCGGGACCGCCACTGATCGTCTCCATCGGGTTGAGCCGGAACGAGAGAAGGACGGCCTTCTTCAGCCATTGGTTGACCTGCCAGCCGTCGGCGCCCTTCTCGGCAACCCGCGCCCGCCCCGAATCGAGCTGGGCGATCGCCGTCTCGACCGCCTCGCGCACCTTGCCGCCGGCCGAGCCGGAGAGCGAATCCCGATCCTCCCAGGCCTGGTCGATCACCCGCTGAAGATCGGTCATTGCACCTCTTCCTTCACAATCTCGGACAGCCACTCGCCGAGATCGGCGACGACATGGTCGATGAGCGCCGGATCGGAATCGTGGCCGCCCTTCTCCGAGCCGTTGTCCAGCCAGACGGTCGTCATTCCAAGCGCCTTGGCGGGGGCCAGGTTGCGGGCCATGTCGTCGACGAACAGGGCACGCTCGGGATCGATCCCGTGCAATCGGCAGATCGCGGCATAGCTGCGGGGGTCGGGCTTGGGGACATATTCCATGGCGTGAATGTCATGCATCCCGTCGAAGGCGTTGGCGAGGCCGAGCCGATCGAGCACGCGCCGGGCATAATTTTCGTCGGCATTGGTGAAGACGAACTTTCGGCCGGGCAGCCGGTCGAGCGCGTCGACGAGGGCCGGATCGGCGGTCAGCCGGGCGAGGTCGACGTCGTGGACGAAGTCGAGGAACTCGCGCGGATCGACGCCGTGCGTTCGCATCAGCCCCGAAAGCGTGGTACCATGTTCGAGGAAATGCTGCTTCTGGACCCGGCGCGCCTCGTCCGCCTCGCAGCCGAGCAGCCGCTGGATATAGTCGCCCATGCGGACGTCGATCAGCGCGAACAGATTGGTCGACGCCGGGTACAGGCTGTTGTCGAGATCGAAGATCCAGCTTTCGACATGGGCGAGCTCGCTTTTCATGGCTGTCCCGTAGCGCAGCCGAACCGCTTCAGCAAAATGAAAGGTTGATTCCGGCATGTGACGGAAAAATAACCAAAATTTCGTAGAGGTGTGACTGAGGCCTTATGTCGAGCGGCAGCAGCAGAGCGCGTCTGATCCTTTCGGTGGCGGTAGCCGCCCTGGTTGTCGCCGGCTGCGGCGGCGACAACCAGGGC
>CBIGXQ010000159.1:0-4787 GCA_966193865.1 uncultured Sphingosinicella sp.
AGCAGGCTGAGGACGAGCATCGGCACGCGAAGCCAATCGTCGAGCTGGTCGAGCAGCCGCCAGCGTCTCATCTTCGTCGCCATCGGATCCATCCCTCCTCGGTGGAACAGGCCATAATCACAGCCCGATCGTCTTCAGCGCAGCATCGCCGAGACCGGCGAGGCCGCGGCCCCACAGCCCGCCACGTTGCCCGGACCTCGGCATTTCCTCGTAGACGAGGAAACCCGGAGCGCCGGCGAAGCTGTGGTTGAGGAGGTCCTGGCGTCCCATCAGATAGGCAGCGAAGGCCTCCGAGCGTCGGACCGAGAAATCGAGTCCGGCGCTGAACGCGATGGTGGCCGCCCGGTTGATGCCCCGACCTCCGCCGGCGCGTTCGAGCCTGACGCCGCGCGATCCCTGGACGATGAGGGTGCAGGGGCCGTGGAAGACGAGGTAGCGAAGCTGAAGCGCGAGCCAGGCGGACAGGCCGAGCCTCCAGTGGCGGGTGATCGCGACAGGCCGGCCGGCGGGATGGACCACGCCCCGCAGAGCCCGGGGCTTCACCACCATCGCTGATCCCGCCGGGAGCTCGACCAGGGCGATCTCCGCGAGCGGATCGCCGGTCGCCGTCACCTGAACCGAGCCTTCGGTACCGCGGAATCGCACCAAAGCGACGAGCCCGGAGGCAAGGCTGCTCAACGGCATTGCCCTGTTGAGCAGCCATTTCGTCGACTTGGCGCCGATATGGGGGCTGCTCTGGACGGCCTCCGGCATGATCAGCAATTCCTCGTCGTCGCGAAGCGGGATCCGATGAGAGACGGCGGAGGCGAAGGCGCTTTCGTCCGCCTCGCCCCGATCGTTCGGCCGAAGCCGGATCGGCGGCCGACGCGCCGCGGCCGGAGCGACGACGAAATAGAGGAAGGCCTTGACCAGGGCCGGCCCGAAGATGGCGAAAGCAAGGATCAGGAGCGCCGTCGGCAGCATCTCGACGACCGGTCGCCGGATCCAGGACAGCCAATTGTCGCCGGCCGCCTCATCGAGGCGGCGGAGCTCCTGCTCGAGCGCGCCGACCTGGGCGGCGACAAGCGACGAGGCGCCGGCGGTGGCCGAGCCCGCCGCCGCCAGAGCGGATTTCGCCCGATCGATGCTGCGGACCTCGCGAAGCGCCGCGCGATTCTCGGCCCAGGCGGAATCGCGTTGCTGGCGGGCCGACTGAAGCGCCCGGTAATTGGTGCAGCCGACGATCGGCCGGACGGTTCGGCAGAGGACGTTTCTGGCATCGGCCAAAGGCCGCCGCTCGAGCTGTTCGACCCTTGCCTGGGCCGCCTGCCAGCGAACGCGCGAGGCGTTGAACCGGGCCACGGCATGGCGCCGCCGATCGTCCAGCTCGAGCCTCCGGTCCTGGCCCTGGCGCACCTGGAGCAGGGCCTGGATCATCTCCCGCTCGCGACCCAGCAAGGCGATCTCGGCCGAGGCGCGATAATGACCGAAGATCCGGTCGGAACGACCCGCTATCCCCGCGAGCGCCAGAGCCGGCCCGGACAGCAGGGCCTGCTCATGGCGCGCCAGCTCGGCCGGGATCTCGGCGAGCCTTCGTCGAAGCTGATCGGATCCGGCAGCATGCAAGGCGTTCAAGGCAGCCTGCGCCTCCGATCGGCGATCGCGCGCATATTCTTCAAGTCGGGCCAGCGCCTCGGCGGTCGATCGCTCGCGCGCGACGAGCTCGCGCGACTGGCGCACTTCGGACTGGATCCAGTTCCAGCCGGGAACGAGGAGATAGCGGCCGGCGATCAGCACGGCGAGGATCAGGACGAGGGCGAGGAGATGCCTGGCGATCCAGAGTGCGACGAGTCGGCCGAGGTGCACTTTGTGTCTCTACTCCTCGAACGAACGCTGGGGCGGCTTGTCGAGATGACGCCCCTGATGGGGGAGAGTTCCGAGACCGGCTGCTTCAACCCGATCGCGACGTTCCCTCGTCCGGCCCCGGCGGGCGGTAGACGATCAGCCGATCTCCTTCGCCGATGGCGGGAAGCTGGCCCGATTCGAGCGGGACGAGGCGATCGTCGGTGCGCAGCACGGCCAGGAAGATCGTTCCTTCGGGAAGCTGCTCGCGAAGCTCGGTCAGCTCGCGGCGATCGCCCAGCAGGCGCATGTCGAAACGCCAGCCGGCCTCGTCGCGAGCGATCAGCGAGTCGATCGATCCGTCTTCGCCGAACAGGACGCGTCCGCGGCTGTGGAGCGGCGGCCGATCGCTGTCGACCCCCACCTGGGCCACCGAGTGGAAACCCATTTCAGGGCCCAGATCGGTGCAGATCAGAGCGTTGTAGGCGGCATTGTCGGTTGCGGCGATGAGCTGCTGGTAATCGGCGAGGTCGAGCTCGTCCTCCGTCACCTCGTCGAGTACATCCCCCGGCCAGATGTCGAGCCCACGCGCCTGGGCCGGGCGAAGCGATGCCGGATTTTCGTCGGCGACGGTCACGCCGAGGCCGAGGCTGCGCAGGCAGTCGGCGAACCCGATCGTCCAGCGATTGGCGCCGACCAGAAGCACCTTGCGTCCAGGGCCCTTGTCCAGCCCGAGCCGGCGCGCGACCCAGGATGCCGAGAAGCCGTGGGCGACGATCGTGGCGACGACGACTCCGAACGAAAGCGGAATCAGAGCGATCGCGTCGGGCGAACCGAAATCCTCCAGCCGGAGCGCGAACAGGCCGGTGATCGCGACCGCGACGACTCCGCGAGGCGCGATCCAGGCGATGAAGATCCGCTCTCGCCAGGGAATGCGGGAGAAGAGCAGGCTGACGAACACTGTCAGCGGCCGAACGACGAACAGCAGAAGCAGAAGGAAGACGAGGAAACGCGCCTCGAATGCCCGCATCACGTCCCAGTCGAGCGTCGCCGGAAGGAGGATGAAGATCCCGGAGACGAGGATGACCCCAAGGTCCTCCTTGAACCGGCGAAGCGAGGCGAAAGCCAGGATCGGCCGGTTGGCGATGACGATGCCCATCACCGTGACCGTGACCAGCCCGGTCTCGTGATAGATGAGATCGGCGAGGACGAAGCCGCCGATCACGAGGACGAGCAGAACCGGCGCTTTCAGATATTCCGGAACATGACCGCGCGAGAACAGCCAGACGACGAGCAAGGCGAGAGCGGCGCCGATCGATCCCGCCAAAGCAGAGGCGAGAGCGATCTCGGCCGCGATCGCGCCGAGGCTGAGCTGGGCGCCTTCATAGGTGATCCAGGCGAAGATGAAGACGGCGAGGAGAGCGCCGATCGGATCGTTGACGATCGCTTCCCAGCGGAGGATCTGAGCGGGCCGGCGGCCGATGTTGAGGTTACGGAGGAGGGGTCCGACCACGGTCGGACCGGTGACGACCATGATCCCGCCGAACAAGGCGGCGATTCGTATCGGAAGGCCGGCTCCGTAAAAAGCCGCGGCAGTGCCCAGCGCCCAACCGACCGGAACCCCGATCAGGACCAGAGCGAGAATGGCGCCGCCATGGTGCCTGATCTCGCGGAACCGGAGGCTGAGCCCGCCGTCGAACAGGATCACCGCCACCGCCAGCTTGACGATCGGTTCGAGCAGGGCGCCGAAATCGCGCTCGGGAACGATGATCCCGGTGACTGGTCCGGCGACGAGGCCGGCCAGAAGCATCAGGGCGATGGCGGGCTTCCCCGTTCGCCAGGCGATCCACTGAGCGCCGATCCCGAGCAGCCCGATCAGCGCGATCTTCACGATCAGGGAGTCGATGAAGTCCACGCTGCCGCGCTAGCCCTCGGCGACGGGCTTTTCCAGCCGGACCGGAAATTCGCGCCAGTTCGGCCTTTTCAGCAAAGGCTCAGGTTTCGCTCATGACCTTCATCGCGGCGACAGCGAAGATCGATCCGATCGAAGCTAACGGAGAATCGCAATGAATGGAGAGATGACAGAAGGTGACATGAGGCCGGATCGGCGGCGCATCCCGTGGCGGCCCATCCTGTGGAGCATCCCGGTCGCGCTGCTGCTTCTGCCGGCGGTCGCGATGCGGTTCACCGACGAGGTCGACTGGAATGCGTTCGACTTCATCTTCGCGACCGTCATGTTCGGAAGCGTGGGTCTCGTCGTCGAGCTGACCGTTCGGTCTTCCAGAAGCATCGCGTTTCGGGCCGCCGTCGCACTCGCGCTTGCCGCCGCTTTCCTTATCATCTGGATCAACGGCGCCGTCGGGATCATCGGCGACGAGGACAATCCGGCCAATCTGATGTTCGGCGCAGTGCTCGCGGTGGCGTTGCTGGGCTCGATCGCCGCCTTGTTCCGGGCGCCCGGAATGGCGATCGCGATGTTCGCCGCCGCCGTCGCCCAACTCGCCGTCGGCGTGATCGCCCTGGTCGGAGGCATGGCCGAGGGGCCGGCTGCGCCTTATGACGTGATCGGATCGACCGGCTTTCTCGGCGGCATGTGGCTGGTGTCCGGCCTCCTCTTCCGAAAGGCGGCACGGGAGCGGGCATAGCCGTGCGATCCGAGGGTGCGGGGCTATAATTCCGGCAGGGGCTGCCGCGACTCGCCCCAGCCCGCGAGCGCCCTGGATCGCGCCCGCTTCATCAGTGCCCGAACGTCGTCGCTGCCGAAGGCGGAAGGTGAGTCCACCTTGTCGAGCTCGGCCCAGCTCAAAGGTGCCGCGACCGGCGACCCGGGTCTCGCGCGAAGCGACCAGGGCATGATCGCGGTCGCGGTTCGCTGGTTGCGAAGATAATCGAGGAAGATCCGCCCGGCCCGATCGGCGATCGGCAAGGCGACGGTGAAACGATCAGGCGCGGCCTGCGCGAGCGCC
>CBIGXQ010000160.1:0-4711 GCA_966193865.1 uncultured Sphingosinicella sp.
ACGAACCTCGCCACCACGTCGCGGTAGGAACGGCTGACCTTGACCTGCGATCCCGAGCCCAGGACGAGGAAGCATTCGCCATTGGTATGCGGCTTCACCTGCTTGACCTGGTCGAGATTGACGATCGTCGAGCGGTGAACGCGCTGGAAACGGCGCGGATCGAGGCGCTTCTCCAGATCCTTCATCGTCTCCCGGAGGATCAGCGTGTTGTCGCCGGTATAAATGCACATATAGTCGCCGGCGGCGTCGATCTTCTCGATGCTGTCGACGTCGACCCGGAAGATCTGGCCGCGATCCTTGATGTTGATCATCCGCTCGTAGCGGTTGGACGAATGGGCGTCCTCGACCCCCTCGACATTGTCGACGGCCTCCGGAGCGACCTCGGCGAGCACTTCCTTCAGGCGATCCACCTCCTCGACGCCGCGTTTCTCGGCAAGCCGCTGGCGGACCCGGTCGAGCGTGTCGGCAAGCCGAGCGTCCTCGACCGGCTTCATCAGATAGTCGACCGCCTGCGCCTCGAAGGCGCGGATCGCGTGATCGGAATAAGCGGTGACGAAGACGAACAATGGCGGTTCGACCTCCATCAGGCCCTGGATCACCGAAAAGCCGTCGAAGCCCGGCATCTGGATGTCGAGGAAGACGAGGTCCGGCTTGTGGGTCTTGATCGACCGGATCGCCTCGCGCCCGTTCGAGCAGGTGTCGACGATCTCGACATCCTCGTGGGGCTCCAGCCTCAGCTGCAGGCCCTGGATGGCAAGCGGTTCGTCATCGACCAGAATCGTACGAATGGTCATCGCGGCTCCTCGGCTTCGATTTGATAGGGAATTTCGATGAAAACGCGGAAGCCCCCCGTTGTCTCCGACTGTGTCTCGAACCTGTGATTGTCGCCATAGGCCTGCGCCAGACGGTCGCGAATGTTCGCCAGTCCGACTCCGGTCGATTGAGCGGCCCGGCTCTGATACTGTGAATCGGCCCCCGGACCCGTGTCGGAGACGGTGATCAGCACCCGGTCGACCTGCCGCTTCACCTCGATGGAAATGTCGGCGCCTTCCTCCTGCGGAGTGACCGCATATTTGATCGCATTCTCGATCAGCGGCTGAAGCAGAAGCGATGGCAATAGCACCTGGCTGCAGCTCGGATCGATATGAAAATGCGGCCTCAGCCGCTCCTCGAACCGCATCTTCTCGATCTCGAGATAAAGCTTCAGCGTCTCGATCTCCTGCGACATCGTCACCAGGCCGGTCGATTCATTGACCAGAGTGTAGCGAAGAAAGGAAGACAAACGGCTCAGCATGGCGTTGGCGCGCTCAGTCTGCTTGAGCAGGACCAGAGTGGAAATCGAGTTGAGCGTGTTGAACAGGAAGTGTGGATTGAGCTGGTAACGGAGCATTGCCAACTGGGCATTGGAGGCCTGACTTTCAAGCCGGAGCAATCTGTCGCTTTGTTCTTCCAGCAGAAGGAAGAAGTTGATGCTGTAATAGAGGGCTGACCAGGCAACGAGCAGGGACACCGTCAACAGGATCGCGCCCAGGAAACGGATCCCCTCCGGCCGGGTCCCCGGCTGGACGAAGGTGGAGATGCTCCAGGTCTCGATCGCGGAGAAGCCGGCGGCGGCGACGATGACGATCGTGACCGTCGCCACCCAGGTCACCAGCGGCCGCATCAGGATGAGGCGACGATAGGCGGCCGCCATCAGCAGGGTGATCGAATAGCCGGAGGCGGTCAGCAAGGCGGTATGGAGGACGTAGCTCCATTCCATCGCGTTCGCGATCCCGGACAGGGTGCGGAGGATGAAATAGCCGGCCCAGCCGATCGACTGGAGGACCCAGAAGGCCCGGTTCTTGTCTTCGAAGAAAGGTTGGCCGTGGAGCCGGAGCGGGCTCAAGCCTGGGGCAGCCTGGCGCCTGGGAGGCGCGGCGATCTGGACGGCGCTGTGAGCCACTATTCGCTACTCCGGCGCTTCCTCTAAAGCATGATCCGCAAAAGTGGGATCGATTTTCCGATCATCCCCGAGCCCGGCCCCGAGCGCGGTCCTGTCGCTCGATAGGCACTGGCCAGGCGACCGGCTCGGGGCCGTCGGGAAGAACGACCATCGACCAGTCGCCCTGATCGAGCACATAGGTGGCGACCGCCCGGCGAACGTCTTCCGGAGTCAGCGACCGATAGTCGGCGAGATAGTTGCGGACATTCTCGACGTCCTTGGGGGCATGAACCCAATTCTCGATCGCCTCGAGCCAGTAGCCGTTCGTCGCCAGCCGGCGCTCGATGCCGGTGATGACGGGGTTCTGCGCGCGCTGGAACTCGTCGGCCGCGGCCGGGCTTGCCGCCATCTCGGCGACGATTTCGCGGGCGATCCTGAAGAAAATGGGGACGCTTGCGGGCCTCACCTCGGCCGAGGCGAAGAATATGCCCCAATCCTCGAACGCCTCCGAGCTGTTGTGGGCGGCGTTGGGCGAATAGGTCGCCCCTTCCTGCTCGCGCAGCCGGTCGAACAGACGTACCTGGAACATGTTGGCGGCCAGAGCGAGGGCTCGCCGGTCCCTTGTCCGATCGCGGCCGCCGATCGTCGACCAGCCGATCATCGCAAAGGCCTGCTGGCGATCCCCCTGGTGGGTGAATCGGCGCGGCTCCGGATTGGGCGCCGGCGGTTGAAGCTCGTGGGCGCCCGGCGGCAGCGGCAGCGGCGCCCGCGTCGGCAGCGAAGCGACCGTGGTCCGAATCGCCTCCACCGCTGCTTCGAGCTCGGCATCGCCGACGATGACGGCATGGACCGGGCCATTTTCGAGAAGCGGATCGAAGAAGGCGCTCAGCTGATCGACCGTCACCGCCGCCATCTCCTCCCGCTCGATCGCTCGCCATCGCTGGTCGTCGGGCCGGGTGAAACCGGGCGCTTCGCGCGCGGCTCGGCCGGTGGCGGAGGCGAAGTGCATGTCGAAGCTTTGCACCGCCGCCGAATGGAATCGGGCGAACAGGGCCGGGTCCCAGCGCGGATGGGTGAGCTTGGTGGTCAGCAGGCGCAACTGGTCGGCAAGATCGGCCGGGTTGGTCTGCCCGGCGAGCACATAGGCCTCCTCGTCGATCCCGAACGCCAGGCTCATCCGCCGGCCGGTCAAAAGCCGCTCCATCCCGTCGAGGTCGAGATTGGCAAGCCCCGAGGGGCCGACCAGGCCGCCGAGCCAGGCGAGCGACGGCTCGTCGGGCGGAAGCCCGGCCAGGCCGTTGCCGAAGCGCAGCCGGACGTTGACCGACCCGCGCTCGAAGGCGGTCCGCTTGAAGGTAAGGCTCGAGCCGTTGGCGAAACGGACGATCGTGACTCCCAGATCCTCGATGTGCTGGCGCGAAATCTCCTCCCCGGGAGGGCCGAGCGGGGGCAGCTGGTCGAAGCTGACGAGGCGATCCTGCACGCGCACGGCCGGAGCGATCGCCCGCGCCGCCATGAGCGCATCGGCAATCGCCCGGTCGCCGCCGGCGATCGGCTCGGGCGAGATCAGCATCAGCCGCGGCCCGGAGCCGGCGAACAGGGCGCGAGTGGCGGCGGCAATCCGATCGGGGGTCATCAGCGGAACGTTGCGCTCGAAATTCTCGAGCACGGTCGCTGCCGTCGAAATGACGGATCCGTTGTCGATGGCGTTGATCAGCTGCTCGGCGCGGAGCTGCGAGCGAAGGGTCGGTTCGCCATTGACCGCGGCGGTGACCGACGTTCGCAGGTTCTGGAGCTCGCGATCGATCTCGCTCGGGCTCGGCGGTGCGCGAAGGGCGTCGGTGATGATCGCGAAGCTCTGCTCGAGAGCGCCGCGCCAGCGATCGTCGCGCACGGAAATGGCGAGCTGGGTCGCGTCGGAGATGTTCCTCGCCTGCGAGGCGATGAGGGAGGCATTGATGAAATCGGAGTCGCCGCGCGCACGGGCTTCGAGCCGGCGGTTGATGATCCGGGTCGCGACCATCTCCTCGAGCGCCTGGCGTTCACGCTCGAGCGTGTGGGGGATGGTTTCATGCGGGCGCATCCAGATCAGGGTCGCGGTCAGCGGCGCTCCCGGATAGGCCAGCGACGCGATCGGCCGGGCCGGCTCGGCCACCTCGCCATAATCAGGCTCCGGCGGCGGCGGGGTCTGAGCCTGCCAGCCGCCGAAATGGGCCTGGATCAGCTCCTCCATCATCGCCGGATCGGCGTCGCCGACCATGACGATCGTGGCTCGGTCGGGCCGATACCAGCGGTGGTAGAAGGCCCTCAGGCCCGCGGGCGTGGCGGCGTTCAGAGTCGCTTCGGTGCCGATCGGGTCACGATCGGCATATCTCAGTCCCGCATAGAAAAGCGTCCGGGTGAGGTTGGCGACCCGTTCGTTGATCTCCGGGCGGCGTGCCTTCTCCGCCAGGACCACCGGGCGTTCGCCTTCGACGGCGTCGGGCTCGAAGCGGGCCCGGGCCATCATGTCGGCGAGCACCCTCAGGCTGGTGTCCAGCTGGACCCGCTCGGCATGGGGAAGATCGAGCTGATAGACGGTTTCGGTGGCGCTGGTTCGGGCGTTGCTGTCGCTTCCGAAGCTCGCTCCGAGCTGCTGCCAGATCTGGCGCGCCTGGCGATCGCGATAGCTTTCGGTGCCTCGGAACAGCATGTGCTCGACATAATGGGCCCAGCCGCGCTCATGATCCTCCTCCTGCAGCGAGCCGGCGTCGATCCTGACCCGGATCGAGACCTGGCCTTCCGGCAGCG
>CBIGXQ010000161.1:0-4699 GCA_966193865.1 uncultured Sphingosinicella sp.
CGACAAGGGCTGGATCAAGACTCTGATGGACGAAGCCGAGAACGAGCGCATGCACCTGATGACGTTCATCGAGATCAGCCAGCCGACCCTGTTCGAGCGGATGGTGATCGTCTGCGTCCAGTGGGTCTTCTATGTCGCCTTCTTCGCCCTCTACCTCGTCTCGCCGAAGACCGCCCACAGAGTGGTCGGCTATTTCGAGGAGGAAGCGGTGATCAGCTACACCCACTATCTCCGCGAAATCGACGAAGGCCGCTCTGACAACGTGCCGGCCCCGGCGATCGCCAGGAGCTATTGGGGCCTGCCCGAAGAGGCGACTCTCCGCGACGTCGTTCTCGTCGTCCGCGCCGACGAGGCCCATCACCGCGACGTCAATCACGGCTTCGCCAACGAGCTCGGCGGGCTCCCGCAGCAGCCGGTCGCGCCTTGCCCGCCGCACGTCGCGCTCGAGCCGACCTGGAAGCAGGCGGCCTGAGACATGTCGAAACGGGGGGTGCGGTGGTCTCGTCGCGCCCCCCGACCTATATGACCGAAATGGCGAGCGAGAACGAAATGGGCATCGAGGGCATCACCGAGGAGCGGCTG
This sequence comes from uncultured Sphingosinicella sp., assembly GCA_966193865.1. Lineage (GTDB taxonomy): Bacteria > Pseudomonadota > Alphaproteobacteria > Sphingomonadales > Sphingomonadaceae > Allosphingosinicella. Next base: position 583 of record CBIGXQ010000161.1, read on the forward strand.
AGCGAGCTGGTCGACCTGTTCTACGGGCGCGTCCGAAAGGATGATCTGATCGGTCCGGTCTTCAACCGGGCGATCGACGACTGGCCCGAGCATCTCGATCGGCTCAAGGCCTTCTGGTCGTCGGTGATGCTGACCAGCGGCCGCTACAAGGGCCGCCCGCTCCCGGCCCACGTCAAGCATGGCGACTCGATCCGCCAGGCCTCGTTCGATCGCTGGCTCGAGCTTTGGCGCGAGGCGACCGAGGATGTCCTGCCGCCGGCCGCTGCGGCGGCAATGCAGGAAAAGGCCGGAAGGATCGCCGAAAGCCTCTCGATGGGGATAGCCTTCGCCCGCGGCGAGATGAAACTGGCGGTCTGAACAGCCCGACAGGCCGTCCCACCTCCGCTCCGCGAAGCGCTGGCGAAGGTTAAACCCTGACAATATCGGCAGTTGTGCCACACTGTTGCCGGAAGAGCACAGTTGGCGTCTCTAATGGCGTGTCTCCCTCAGGGACGCTTGTTCCCGGACGGGGCTCCTTTATTCTTGCAGCGAAATGAAAAGGGGAAACTCCATGCCTCGTCGCCAGCACCGCCGCGCCGTCCCGGGCCTCCTTGCCGGAGCCGCCTCTCTCCTTGCCCTTGCCGTTGCTGCGCCCGTCCAGGCGCAGACCCCGGCTCCGGTCGCCGTCGACGATGAAGAAGAGATCGTCGTCACCGCCATCCTGCGCGAGACGTCGCTGCTCGAAGTGCCCTTCTCCATCAACGCCCAGACCGAGGAGGACATCCAGCGTTCCGGCGCGAGCACCATCGAGGATCTGTCGCGCAACGTCGCCGGCCTCGCCATCCAGAACCTCGGTCCGGGCCAGAGCCAGGTGTCGATCCGCGGCGTCTCCGCCGGCCAGATCATCCGCGACCAGCCGGGCGTGAAGGAGCAGGTCGGCGTCTATCTCGACGATTCGGTCATCTCGCTGTCGCTCTTCACCCCGGACATCGATCTGTTCGACCTCAATCGCGTCGAAACCCTTCGCGGGCCGCAGGGGACCCTGTTCGGCGCCGGCTCGGTCGGCGGCACCCTGCGCTACATCACCAACCAGCCGCGTCTCGACGTCGTCGAGGGTCTCGTCGAGGGTAATCTCAACCTGGTCGACGGCGACGATATTGGCGGCCATCTCAAGGGGGCGGTGAACGTGCCCCTCGGCAACACTGCCGCGATCCGGGCGGTCGCCTATTTCACCCGCTTCGGCGGCTTCATCGATGCGCTTCGCGAAGGCGGCGGAGTCGACGAGGACGTCAATGACGGCACCCGTGTCGGCGGACGCATCTCGCTTCGCTGGGAGCCGGCGCCGAACATCACGATCACTCCGCGCTTCCTCTACCAGGAGATCCGCGCCGACGGCTTCAACCGCCAGGAGGTCTACAACCTCTACGCCAACCCGTTCACGACGACCCGCCCGGCGGTGACGTTCGACGAGCGCGAGCAGTTCCTTCTGCTCGACGAGGCGTTTGCGGACGACACGATGATCGCCGATCTCAACGCGACGATCGACCTGGGCGGAGTCGCCTTGACCTCGATCTCGACCTATATCGACCGCGACATCCTCGTCAGCCGCGACGCCAGCGCGCTCACCGGCAGCGTCTCCGTCGATCTCGGTTTCCCGACGGCCGGCGTGCTTCTTCCGTCGAACCTGGTCGACACGACCGACCTCAAGACCTTCGCCCAGGAAGTGCGCCTGGGCTCGACCTCGGACGGTCCGCTTCAATGGGTCATCGGCGCCTTCTATTCTGACACCGATCGCTTCTATCGCCAGCGGCTTCCGACCCCGGGCTATGACGCCTTCACCGACGCCCGCTTCGGCGCCGGCACTTCGGCCGCCGTCGCCAACGGCTTCCCCCTCAATTCGCCCTACAATGCCGATCTGCCCTACGACATCCGGCAGACGGCGGTGTTCGGCGAAGGCAGCTACGATTTCGGCCAGTTCATGCTGACCGCCGGAGCGCGCTATTATGATTTCGAGGAAGAGCGCGAGTTCAATTCGGGCGGCCTCTTCTCCAACGGCGACAACAATGTCGACCGCACCTCGTCGGACGGGATCAGCCCTCGGGTCATCCTGACCTACGAGCCGACCGACAATCTGAGGATCAACGCCCAGGCCTCGAAGGGCTTCAGGCTCGGCGGGGTCAACGATCCGCTCAACATTCCGCTCTGCACCGGCGGTCCGAACGGCGTCGATGCCCTAACCTACGGCAATCGCCCGACCTATGAGGACGAGACGCTTTGGAATTACGAGCTCGGAGTCCGCAGCCAGAGCCGCGGGGTCAGCTTCTCGGCCGCGGCCTTCTACACCGACATCAGCAACCTCCAGGTCACCGCCGACGCCGGCACCTGTTCTTCGCGCGTCGTCTTCAACGTGCCTGAAGCCCATACGATGGGCGTCGAGCTCGAGTTCAGCGTCAATCCGACCCCGGAGCTCGAACTGTCCTTCGCCGGCAGCCTTATCGAGGCGAAGTTCGATTCCAGCGTGACCACCACCGCCGGCGCCGTCATTGCCGGCATTCGCGACGGCAACCGGCTGCCGTCGGTGCCGAACCTCCAGCTCGCGGCGACCGCCAATTATACGGTCCCCGTCTCCGCCGATGCCGAGGCCCTGTTCGGGGTCACGTTCCAGCATGTCGGCAGCCGCTATTCGCAGCCGAGCGACCAGGAGAATAATCCGCGCAGCTTCGTCTCGGGCCTGCCGTTCGGCGGTGCTACGGGGAACGAAGCGACGATCGTCGATCTTCGCCTGCCGAGCTACCAGATGATCAACCTCAATGCCGGCATCGAGTGGACCAATGGCCTGGGCGTGCTCGTCTATGTCAACAACCTCCTCGACGAGAATGCGCTCTTGTCCTTCGATCGCGAGCGCGGCGGCAGGGCCCGGCTCGGCTTCAACGTCGGCCAGCCGCGGGTGATCGGCGTAACTGTCCGGAAGCGCTTCGGCTCCTGATCCCGCGGTCCGGCCGTTGAGTCTTCCGAACCGCCGCTCGGTGCTCGTCGGGGGTGCCGCAGCAGCGGTTTCGGCGGCTGCTCCGGGCCAGGCGAGGACCGCTGCAGCGCCGCGCTGGGACGTCGCGGTGGTGGGTGCCGGCGTGTTCGGCGCCTGGACCGCCCGGAATCTGCTCGAGGCGGGGAAGCGGGTCCTGCTGATCGACGCCTGGGGGCCGGCCCATGCGCGAGCCTCTTCGGGCGGTGAATCGCGAATGACCCGCGGTTCTTATGGAGCCGATGAAGTCTACACCCGGATGGCGCTCGACTCGCTGCCCGAGTGGCGCGCCCTTTCGGAGCGCGCCGAGCTTCCCTTGTTCCACCAGATCGGCGTTCTTTTCGTCTTTCCCCGCCCCGATTCCTTCCTGGAGGATACGTTGCGGGTTCATCGCTCGCTCGGCCTGCCGACCCGATTGCTCAGCGGCGACGCGCTTCGACGCCGGATTCCGGCGATGGCGGTCGGCATGGAAGATCAGGGCCTCTTCGAACCGGGCTTCGGGGCACTGATGGCAAGACGCGCCGTCCAGTCGGTGGTGGCGGAGTTCGTCCGCGCCGGGGGAACCTATTTCGAGGCCGCGGTCGCGCCTCCCGGCCCCGGGAGCCGGCTCGAGGCGCTGGCCACCAGCGGCGGCGATCGGATCGTCGCCGATGAATTCGTCTTCGCCTGCGGGCCGTGGCTCGGCCGGCTGTTCCCGGACCTTCTGGCGACGAGGATCTTTCCGACCCGCCAGGAAGTGTTCTTTTTCGCGCCTGATCCGGGAGACTCCCGTTTCGAGGCGGGCCATCTGCCGGGCTGGGCGGACTTCAACGGCGGCGACGTCTATTACGGCTTTCCCGATCTCGAAGCGCGCGGCTTCAAGATCGCCCATGACGCGCACGGGCCGCCGATCGATCCCGACATCGGCGATCGAACGCCGTCCGAAGCGGCGCTCGCCGACGTTCGGACCTTCATGAGCCGACGCTTCCCCGATCTCGCCGACCGGCCGCTCAGCGAGGCTCGGGTCTGCCAGTATGAGAACAGCTCGAGCGGCGACCTGCTGATCGATCGGCTTCCGAATCTGGCGAATGTCGTGCTCGTCGGCGCGGGCTCGGGGCACGGCTTCAAGCACGGCCC
>CBIGXQ010000162.1:0-4650 GCA_966193865.1 uncultured Sphingosinicella sp.
CCCCCGAAGCGGCGGTCATCGAGGTCGACGTCCGGGTCACCCTGACCCGCGACGGCAGCCTTGCCGATGCCGACGTTCTTCGGGTCCGAAACCCCGATTCCGACCTCGCCCATTACGAGCGGCGGATGCGCGATCTCGCTCTGAACGTCATCCGCCAGTGCACCCCGATCCGCGGCCTTCCGGGCGAGCTTTACGACGTGCCCCGCGGCTGGCGGGAATTCACCTACACCTTCGATCCGAGGCAGTCCTGATGATCCTGTTCAAGCATTGGCGTCTTTGGGCGCTCCTTACCGTCCTCGCCGGGTCTCCCGCCTGGGCCCAGAATGCCGCCGACCAGCCGGTCGAGGAGGACGAGCCGATCCGCGTTGGCGAGGGCGTGGTGAGGGTGCTTCCGGTCGCGGTGCCCTACATGCCGACTCCGCAGGCCGTCGATACGCCGGCGGGCAACACCCAGAATCTCGGCCGCCAGGTGGCCGAGATCGTCGCCACCGATCTGCGCAATTCGGGGCTGTTCACGCCGATCGGCCCGAGCGGGCTTCGGCCGGTCTCCTATCCGCAGGTGACCGCGCCCGATTATCCCTATTTCGCGACGACAGGGGCCCAGAATCTCGTCCAGGGCTTCGTCCAGTCCAACGCCGACGGCACGCTCACCGTTGGCTGCTACCTCTATGACGTCACCGCCCGGTCCGAGCTTGCCCGCCAGGGCTATGTCGTCCGCCCGCCCGACTGGCGGCGCGCGGCCCATCGCTGCGCCGACACCGTCTATTCCCGGTTGACCGGCGAAGGCGGCTATTTCGACACGAGGATCGTCTACGTCTCCGAGACGGGCCCGGCGCGCCGCCGGATCAAGCGGCTGGCGATGATGGATTATGACGGCGCCAACCACCGCTTCCTGACCAACGGCCAGTGGACGGTGCTGACTCCGCGATTCGCGCCGAACCAGCAGACGATCACGTTCATGACCTACGAGAATGAGCGGCCCCGGGTGATGGTCTACCAGCTCGATTCGGGAAGCACCCGCCCGCTCGTGCAGCAGCCGCACATGACCTTCGCGCCGCGCTACTCGCCGGACAGCCGCTACATCATCTTCTCGATGGCGGTGAACGGCAATACCGACATCTACCGGATCCCGGTCGGCGGCGGCACGCCCCAGCGGCTCACCAACTCGCCGGGGATCGACACCGGCGGCAGCTATTCGCCCGACGGAAGCCGGATCGTCTTCGAAAGCGACCGAAGCGGATCGCAGCAGCTCTACGTGATGAACGGCGACGGTTCGAACCAGCGCCGGATCAGCTTCGGCGGGGGCGGCTATGCGACTCCGGTGTGGAGTCCGCGCGGCAATCTCATCGCCTTCACCCGGACCGGCAGCTTCCAGATCGGGGTGATGGCCCCGGATGGGTCGGGCGCCCGGATCCTGACCCGCGGCGGCTATGCCGAAGGTCCGACCTGGGCGCCGAACGGCCGCGCGGTGATGTTCACCCGCGGCGCCAGCCAGGGCGAGCTCTGGTATGTCGACGTCGCCAGCGGCGCCACCCGTCGGGTGCCGACTCCGCTCGGCGGATCGGACCCGGCCTGGTCGCCGTTACGTGACTAAGGCCTCAACGCTTGTGATGGAGAATCGAATGAAGAAAAGAACCGCCAGCCTGATGGCCGCCGCCTTGGTCCTGTCGTTGACCGCCGGCTGCTCGTCGCGCCGGGCCCAGGATCTGCCGCCCGAGCCGCCCAGCTCCTCGACTCCCACCGACGGCGAGACCGGGACCCAGGACGGCGGGGTCGGCGAAACGGCCTTGCCGGGCTCCCGCGCCGACTTCCTTCAGAGCGTTCCCGCCGATCGGATCCTCTTCGCCTTCGACAGCTATGATATCGACTCCGAGTCACGGCGGATCCTCGACGCCCAGGCGCAATGGCTCAGTGCCAATCCCAACGTCAGGGTGACGATCGAAGGCCATGCCGACGAGCGCGGCACCCGCGAATATAACCTCGCTCTGGGCGACCGCCGAGCCAATGCCGCCCGCGACTATCTTCAGTCGCGCGGCGTCTCGGCGAGCCGGATGACGACGATCAGCTGGGGCAAGGAGCGTCCGGCGGTCGAAGGTTCGGGCGAATATGCCTGGTCGCAGAATCGCCGCGCCGTCACGGTGGTGCCGGAATAAGAGGCCTGGCTTCCTCCCCTCCGTTTCGAGGGGAGGAAGCGCTTCTCACATCCCCCGTTCGCCAGCGCCGGCGGCCTGAGAGGCCTCGTCGCCATAGATGGCGACCGATCGGCCGGCCGGCGAGGCCTCGCCGCGGTACATTCCAGGCGTGTTGAAGCTGTAGATGCCGTCGCCCTGCGGAGTGACGACGATCACTCCGCCGGTGCCGCCCAGGGCCTCGACCTCGGCCATGACGGCGTCGGCCGCCGCCTGGGGGCTCTCGCCGTCAAGCCGCATCCGAGCGCAGATCTCGTGCGCCACGCCGACCCTGATGAAATATTCGCCGGCGCCGGTCGCCGAGACCGCGCAGGCGCGGTCGTCGGCATAGGTGCCGGCGCCGATGATCGGCGAATCGCCGATCCGGCCCCAGCGCTTGCCGGTAAGGCCGCCGGTCGAGGTCGCGGCCGCGACATGGCCCTGTGAGTCGAGCGCGACGGCGCCGACGGTGCCGTATTTCAGGTCGACATCGAAATATTCGGCGCTCGGTCGGCTTCGCAGCTCCTCGAGCTGGCGGCGCCGTTCCGGAGTCTGGAAATATTCCGGCGGCGCCTGCTCGAGGCCCTGCTGCCGGGAAAATTCGTCGGCGCCCTCGCGGCTGAGGAAGACGTGCGGGGAATCCTCCATCACCGCTCGCGCCAGGCTGATCGGATTCTTGGTCGCCGTCACCCCGGTCACCGCTCCGGCAGCGCGATTGCTCCCGTCCATGATCGAGGCATCCATCTCATTGGTCCCCTGGTAGGTGAAGACCGCGCCTCGGCCGGCGTTGAAATGGGGATCGTCCTCCAGCACCTTTGCCGTCGCCTCGACCGCGTCGAGCGCGCTTCCGCCGCGGGCGAGGATCGCCGAGCCGGTCTGGAGCGCGAGGTCGAGCGCGGCCCGGATCTCGCGGTCCTGCTCCGGAGTCAGCCGGTCGCGCTCGATGACTCCGGCGCCGCCATGAATGACGAGGCGCCAGCCGGGGCGATCAGCTTGCGAGCCCGACTGGGCGTAAGCGGGGGCGTGGGTCATCATCAGGGCTCCGATCAACAGCGAAAGCAAACGCATCGCACCTACTCCTTTATCCAGCGGCCTTAGGCGGTGAGCACCATAGCCACAATGGGCCGGCCGAGGCGACCCGGTCTCGCTTTCCCGCTCGTTCTGCGGCCGTGACGATTTCGCTTGATTCCTTTCACAGGATATAATTATGATATCATCATTAACGGGAGGACGATGATGACCGAGACGATCGACACGAGCGCGCACGACCTGAGGCTTTCCAGCGAGCGCGCCGCTCAGACCAGCAGCGGCTATGTCATGCTTCTGGTGCTGCTCGCGACCCTGTTCGTCGCGGCGGTCGGGACCTGGCAATTGGCGGAGGAGAATATCGCACTCGGCGTCGTTCTTCTGGCGTCCGGCGTGCTGGCTTTCCTGTTCGTGATCTGCGGCTTCTATTTCCTTCAGCCCAACCAGGCTGCCGCCATCCTCTTGTTCGGCGATTACAAGGGCACCGATCGGACCAGCGGCCTGAGATGGGTATTGCCCTGGCTGACCCGGACCAAGATCTCGACCCGGATCCACAACATCACCTCGGACAAGCTCAAGGTGAACGATCTTCGCGGCAACCCGATCGAGATCGCCGCCAACGTCGTCTGGCGGGTCACCGACACGGCCCAGGCGCTGTTCGACGTCGACAATTACATGGAGTTCGTCGAGATCCAGATCGAAAGCGCGCTTCGCGCCATGGCCGGTCAATATCCCTATGACGATCTGGAGCACAAGGAGACGACCCTCCGCGGCGACGCCGACATCGTCAACGTGGAGCTGGAAAAGGAGCTTCAGGACCGGGTCGCCCGGGCCGGGATCACGATCGACGAATCGCGGCTGACCCACCTCGCTTATGCTCAGGAGATCGCCCAGGCGATGCTGAGGCGCCAGCAGGCCGAGGCGGTGATCGCCGCCCGCCAGAAGATCGTCATCGGCGCCGTCTCGATGGTCGAGAACGCGATCCAGCTGCTGTCGGAGAAGGGGGTCGTCCACCTCGACGACGAGCGCAAGGCGGCGATGGTCTCGAACCTGATGGTCGTGCTCTGCTCCGAGCGCGACACCCAGCCGGTCGTCAATGCGGGGTCGCTCTATCAATAGGAGCGACCCCGTGCCCAATTCTCCGAAGAAGGCCTATCCGCTTCGAATCGAGCCGCCCTTGTGGGACGCGCTCGAGCGCTGCGCGGCCGCCGACTTCCGAAGCGTCAACGCCCAGATCGAGGTGCTTCTTCGCGAAGCCCTCGGCCGGCGCGGCGTGAAGGTCGCCCCGCCCGAGGAGCGCAAGCGCGGCCGGCCCATGAAGGAGGAATCCTGATGTCCCGAAAATCTGTCGGAAGCGCGCCCTGGTTCGTTCGCGTGAAGAAGGGGCGCCGCTGCAATCTGCGTCCTTCCTCGCGGGCCGGATGGCTGATCACCGGCCTCTATGCGCTGGCGATGA
>CBIGXQ010000163.1:0-4510 GCA_966193865.1 uncultured Sphingosinicella sp.
CCGACACGCGGATTATGATTCCGCTGCTCTAACCAGCTGAGCTACTCCGCCCCACGGGGCTGCGCCGTCCCACCCGGACGGCGCGCCGCGGCGCTATAGGAAGCACCGCACGACCGGTCAACTGGAGTGAGCAGGGCCGATTTTCAAGGCTTCACCGCTCGCCTTGCCCGTCCGGAACCCACCGCCCCCGATCTCGTTTCGATGGCCAAGGGGAATGGAGAAGACGCATGGAATTGCTGACCCCGCTCGAAACCTTGTGCCGCCTGATCATTCGGGCGCGCGAGCTGGAGGCGCAGGTTCCCGCTTCCGATCCGGACGAAGACGCCGACAATGTCGACGATCTGGACGATGAGGGCGAAGACCAGGCGCTGTCAGTGCTCGAGGACGAGCTCAACAGCGGCGTCGAGGAAGAGGTCCAGGCGACCCTGGACGACCTCGCCGACGACCAGCTCGCCGAGACTCTCGCTCTGGCCTGGGTCGGCCGGGGTACTTACGACGCCAGCGAATGGGAGGACGCCTTCGCCGAGGCCGGCGATCTCAATGTCGACGAGCGGATGGACGAGCTGATGGACATGCCGCTTCTCGCCTCCCACCTCGAAGCCGGCCTCGCCGCCTTCGATTTCAGCTGCGACGGCGTCGGCCAGATCGACTGAGGCTCGTCTAGCGCCGGAAAGGATGGGTCTTGATCGGCTCCCAGGGCCCGCCGAGATAGCGCCAGCTGGCCAGTGCCCTGATCGCCAGCGGCCTCGGCTCGAATTCGGCCTTCAGCGCCTGCTGGAGCCGCCTCGCCTCGCGGGGCTGGACCTTGTTCTGGATCGTGATGTGGGGCCGCCACGGCGCCATGTCCTGCGGCGTCAGGAGGCCGTGAAGACCATCGGCGATAAGCTCGCGGATCACCTCGAGATCGTCACTCTCGACTCGAAACGCGGTCCCCTGCCCCAGATCGATGATTCCGGCGATCTCCGCCCGCGGCGGCGGCGCCGCGGTGGCGGCGGCGAGGCGCCCCGACAATTCGGGAGCGACCGACGGCGGCAGCTGCCGGAACAAGGTCAGGTGGGCGGGAACGCGATTACGTTCGGCCGGGTAATGCTGCTGGCGGAGCTGCTGGATCCAGCCATCGTCCCCTGGAGCGAACAGGGCGGTGACGATGATCGGGCCGGTCAAATCTCGACCTGTGACCCGAGCTCGACGACCCGGTTGGGCGGAAGCTTGAAGAATTCCATCGCGCTTTCGGCGTTTCGAAGCATCCAGGCGAACAATTTCTCGCGCCACACCGCCATCCCCGGCTTGGGCGAGGTGATCAGGGTCTGGCGCGCCAGGAAGAAGCTGGTGTCCATCATCTTGAACTGCGGGCCGCAGCTTTCGACCCGGGCGAGGGCGCTCGGGACGTCGGGTTCCTGCATGAAACCGTAGCGGACCACGAGTCGGAAGAAGCCGCTGCCGAGATCCTCCAGCTCAAACCTCTTCTCCGTCTCGACATAGGGCACGTCCTCGATCCGCACCGTGAGCAGCAAGACGCGTTCGTGGAGAACCTTGTTGTGCTTGAGGTTGTGAAGCAAGGCATGCGGTATGCCGTCGGGGCTGGTCGTCATGAAGACGGCCGTTCCCGGCACCCGGGCGGCGCTGTTCGCGGCGGACTTGATGAACACCTGCACCGGCATCGCCCCTTCGTTCATCCGCGCGATCATCAGCTTTCGACCACGGGCCCAGGTGGTGAGGAAGGTGAAGATGACCACGCCGATGAGCAACGGGAACCAGCCACCGTCAGGCACCTTCGTGAGATTCGCCGCGAAATAGGTGGCGTCGACGATGAAGAAGATGGCGAGCAGCGGGATCGAGGCCCAACGCGGCCATTTCCACAGCGAGAAGAGCAGGACCGCAAGAAGGCACGTGTCGATGAGCATCGCGCCGGTGACGGCAACGCCATAGGCCGCGGCGAGGTTGCTCGAATTCTGGAAGGTGAGGACGAGCAGGATGACCATCACCATCAGCGCGTTGTTGACGAGCGGAATGTAGATCTGGCCGGCGGCGCGGGCGCTGGTGTGAGTGATCCTCATGCGTGGAATGAAACCAAGCTGTATCGCCTGCTGAGTCACTGAGAAGGCGCCGGAGATCACTGCCTGGCTGGCGACGATCGTCGCCAGCGTCGCGATGACGACCAGCGGGAGCTGGAACCATTGGGGCGCCAGCATGAAGAAAGGGCTGCTGATGGTGCTCGGATCGTCGATCAGGAGCGCGCCCTGGCCCATATAATTGAGCATCAGCGCGGGCATCACGAAGAAGACCCAGGCATTTCGGATCGGCTTTCGGCCGAAATGGCCCATGTCCGCGTAAAGCGCCTCGGTGCCGGTGACTGCGAGCACGACCGAACCGAGAGCGAGAAAGCCAAGCCATTTGTCGATCAGGAAGAAGTTGACCGCATAATAGGGATTGAGGGCCCAGAGGATGTCCGGATGCCGGGCCACGCTGGCCGCACCGAGCACCGCAAGAGTCCCGAAATAGAGCACCACCACCGGGCCGAAGAGCGCGCCTACCCTTGCCGTTCCGGTGCGCTGGAGCAGAAACAGGAAGACGAGCAGAGCGATGGCGATCGGTACGACCAATGGCTGCAGGCCGGCCTGAACCACCGTCAGCCCTTCGACCGCGGACAGGACCGAGATGGCCGGTGTGATCATCGAATCGCCGTAAAACAGCGCGCAGGCGAACACCCCGAGCAGAACGATCCCGGTCGACCAGCGCAGCTGCGCCTTGCGCGACACCAGCGCCAGCAAAGCGAGGCTGCCGCCCTCCCCCTTGTTGTCCGCCCGGGTGAGAATGGTGATATATTTAACGCTGACGACCAGCATCATCGACCAGAAGATCAGCGAGATGACGCCGAACACCTGGATCTGGTTGATCGGCAGCGGGTGAGCGCCGTTGAATGTCTCGCGAAGAGCGTAAAGCGGGCTTGTGCCGATGTCCCCGAAAACGACGCCGAGCGCCAGCAGCGTCAGGCTCGCGATACTCGCCTGAGGTCCATGGTGCCCAGCGGGACGGTCCGCAGGCTCGATCGGGGCAGCAGCGCTATCGTTCATCGTCAGAGACGTGAGCCGTCCGACTTCCTCTTCTGCGCCCCGGGTGCCAAGGCGGCGCGCGGCTTAGCACCGCACCATTTCGTTCGCAACGGCGACAAATGAAATCCGTCCCGCTATAGACCCGCCGATTTTGCCAATCAGGGAGCCTCAAAAATGCGCGTCGGCGTGCCGAAGGAAATCAAGGTCCATGAATATCGGGTCGGGCTGACGCCGGCTTCGGTGGCGGAGCTCACCGCCGCGGGCCATGAAGTGATCGTCGAGACCAAGGCCGGGCTCGGAATCGACTTCGACGATCAATCCTATGTCGACGTCGGCGCCCGAATCGTCGGCTCGGCGGCGGAGGTGTTCGCCGGCTCCGACATGATCGTGAAGGTGAAGGAACCGCAGCCGTCGGAAATCGCCCTGCTCGAGCCCCGCCATCTCCTTTTCACCTATCTCCACCTCGCTCCGGATCCGGAGCAGGCGAAGGGGCTGATCGCTTCGGGGGCGACCTGCATCGCCTATGAGACGGTGACGGCCAATGACCGATCGCTGCCTTTGCTCAAGCCGATGAGCGAGGTTGCGGGCCGGATGTCGATCCAGGTCGGCGCCCATTATCTCGAGAAGGAACAGGGCGGACGCGGAGTCCTTCTCGGCGGCGTTCCCGGAGTGTCGCCCGCCAAGGTCACGATCCTCGGCGGCGGAGTCTCCGGCGTCAACGCGGCGCAGATGGCCGTCGGAATGCGCGCCGACGTCACCATCTACGATATTTCGAACAGCCGGCTCGCCGAGCTCGACATGTTCTTCGGCAGCCAGATCAAGACCGCCTACGCCTCCAAGGCGGCGATCGCCCATGCCGTCGCCAAATCGGAGCTCGTGATCGGCGCCGTTCTGGTACCCGGCGCGGCAGCGCCGAAGCTCGTCACCCGCGACATGCTGAAGACGATGAAGCGCGGGTCGGTGCTGGTCGACATCTCGATCGATCAGGGCGGCTGCTTCGAGACCTCGCGGGCCACGACCCACAGCGATCCGGTCTACGAGATCGACGGGGTGATCCATTATTGCGTCGCCAACATGCCCGGCGCCGTGGCCCGGACCTCGGCCTTCGCGCTCAACAATGCGACGCTCCCGTTCGTTCTGAAGCTCGCGAGCCAGGGCGCTGAAAAGGCGATGAAAGCCGACCCGCATCTCGCGAATGGCCTCAATGTTTCGAATGGCAAGATCCGCCACCGGGCCGTGGCCGAAGCGCTCGATCTGCCGTTCGAATCCGCCAGCGAATATGAAGGAACCTGATCAGGGCGCGGGCGCGGGTGCTGGGATTTGCCCGAGCATCCGCGCCCGCTCCAGTGACTGCAGTCGTTCCTCGACAACCGGCCGGTAGGACGCGTCGGCCGGCGCGGAGGCGAGCAGGGCACGCCAGATCCGCTCCGCCTCGTCGAACTGCCCGCCCTGGGCCA
>CBIGXQ010000164.1:0-4335 GCA_966193865.1 uncultured Sphingosinicella sp.
GGCGATCGACAGACGGAGCGGCTCGCGTCCGCTGACGCCGAGCTCGAGACCTTCGCCGAAGCGGGTTCGCACTTCGCCGCTGGACGATTGCGACCGAAGAGTCGGCGCCAGCGCGAGGCCGGCTCGGACCGGCTGGCGGCCGGCCTCGCCGTCGAGCGCAAGTCGAACCCTGAAGCCGGCAAAGAACCCGCTATCGTGGGTCTGGCTGTTGGCGAGATCGGCTGCCAGCGCCGGCTGGGCGGCCAGGATCTGGGCGGCGATCAGTGTCGAAATGGCAACTTTCCTCATTGCTCTATCCTTTCCTCGAGGGCTTATTCGTCGTCGGTGCTGCAGATCTCGCCGCTTCCGCACAGGCCGTACAAGGCGAAGAGCGTCACCGCGACGACGCCGACCCCGATCGCGACCCAGCCGATCGTCGACACGCCGGCGCGCTGGCCGTCCGGTCCGGCCGGTCCCTGAGCGAGCCGGGACACCGGCGTTCCGGCGAAGGACAGGCGAACGGGCCGGTCGCCGGAAATTCCGAGCTCGAGGCCTTCCCCGAAGCGGGTGCGGACCTCGCCGCTCCGGCTCTCCGTCTGGAAGGTAGGCGCGAGGGTCAGGCCGGCGCGGATCGGCTGCCGCCCCGCTTCGCCGTCGAGCGGAAGACGGAGCCGGAAACCGGCGAAGGCGCCGGTGCGCTGCGCCCGGGTGTCGGTCAGATCCGCCGCCAGGGCCGGCTGAGCCGCCGTCAGCATTTGAGCCGCCAGGACGGCCGCGATCGTCAATTTCTTCATGTCGTCATCCCCCCGATACGCGCCCGCCCCCACGGCGATTAAGGACGCGATTACGAAGGCTTATCCGTTTCGATGACGCAACGCAAAGCGTTGCAGCTTGCCGGTGACGGTTTTCGGCAAAGCATCGACGAAGGCGATCTCACGGGGATATTTGTACGGTGCGATGCTCGCCTTGACATGGTCCTGGAGCAGGGTGACCGCTTCGGCGTCGGGTGCGTAGCCGGGCGCCAGGACGACGAAGGCCTTCACCTTCTGCCCCCTTTCCTCGCAGGGGATTCCGACGACCGCGCATTCCTCGACCGAGTCGTGAGCGAGCAGGGCGTTTTCCACTTCCGGCGCGGCGATGTTGTAGCCCGACGAGACGATCATGTCGTCGGAGCGGGCGAGGTACCAGAAATAGCCTTCCTCGTCCTTCCGGTAGGTATCGCCGGTGACGTTCCAGCCGTTCTGGACATAATCGCGCTGGCGCTCGTCGTCGAAATAGCGGCAGCCGGTGGGCCCTTTCACGGCCAGCCGGCCAGTCCCGCTGTCGAGCGCAACGCCCGCTTCGTCGAGGATCGTCGCGACATAGCCCGGAACCGCCTTGCCGGTCGCGCCCGGGCGGATCTCGTCGCCGCTCGCGGAGATGAAGATATGCATCATCTCGGTGGCGCCGATCCCGTCGACGATGGCGAGTCCGGTCGACTCCTTCCAGGCGTGCCAGGTCGAGGCCGGCAGATGCTCGCCGGCCGACACGCAGGTTCGGAGCGAAGCCACGTCATGACCGGTCAGCATCGAGCGCATCGCTTTGTAGGCGGTCGGCGCGGTGGCGAGCGTCGTGACCCGGTGCTTCGCGATCGCCTCAAGGAGGGGCTTCGGGCCGGGCGTCTCGATCGTGACCGCCGCTCCACCGAAGCGCCACGGGAAGGTCAGGAGCATTCCGAGGCCGAAGGTGAAGGCGATCGGAGCGGAGCAGGCCCAGCGGTCGTCCGGTCCCGGCTTCAGCACGTGGCGGGCGAAGCTGTCGGCGCTGGCGAGCACGTCGCGATGATAATGGACGCAGCCCTTCGGCCGGCCGGTCGTGCCGGAGGTGAAGGCGATCAGGGCGACGTCGTCGCGATGGGTGGCGACCGCTTCGAAGCCCGGCGCGACGTTCATCAGGCGCCGCTCGAGCTCGCCGCTGCCCGAGTCGCCGTCATAGGTGAGCAGCGACCGCACGGTTCGGGCCTGGTCGGCGCCGGCGGAATAATCGTCCAGCGTCCGGGAATCGACGATGGCGTGGCTGACCTGAGCCCGCTCGAGGATCGTCGCGACCTCGCCGCCGCGGAGGATCGGCATCGTCGCGACGACGACCCCACCGGCCTTGAGGATCCCGAGCCAGCAGGCGAACAGCATCGCATTGTTGGGCCCGCGAAGAAGCACGCGGTTGCCGGGCACGAGTCCCTCCTCCTCGGCGAGGAGGCGGGCGATCCGGTCGGAAAGGTCGGCCATCTCGCCATAGGTCCAGCGACCGACATCGTTGATCAGCGCAAGCCGGTCGCGCTCGTGGCGGTCGATCAGCTCGACGGCGGAATTGAGGCTCTCCGGATATTGGAGCTCCGGAAGGGTGAAGAGGAATTCCGGCTGAAGCTCCGCGGGAGGCAGGCGGTCGCGGATGAAGGTGTCGACATGGACGCTGTTCATGGTTCGGGCACGATCGCTGTGGCTTCGATTTCGATCTTCGCTTCGGGCTCGACCAAGGCGGTGACGGCGACCATCGCCATCGCCGGGAAATGGCGGCCGATCATGTCTCGCCAGGCGTCGCCGATGCCGGCGAGGCTGGACCGATATTCGTCGATGTCGGTGACGTAGCAGGTCATCCGGACGATATGCTCGGGGCCGGCGCCGTCCTCGGCGAGGATGGCGATGATGTTGGCGAGCGCCTGGCGGAACTGGCCGGCGAGGTCGGCGGCTTCGAACTTTTCCTCGGCGGTCCAGCCGACGACTCCGGCGGTGACGATGGTCCGGCCGCTCGCCGAGACGCCGTTGGCATAGCCTCTCGGCCTCGGCCATCCGGGCGGGAGAAGGGTCTTCACGATCGGCGCTCCCCGACATGTTCCGCGAGATGATTTCGGGCGATGACGATTTTCTGCACTTCCGAAGCGCCTTCGTAGATCCGCAACGCCCTGATCTCCCGATAAAGGCTTTCGACGGGCACGCCGACCGTAACTCCGAGACCCCCGAAGATCTGGACGGCCTTGTCGATCACCTGCTGCGCGCGATCGGTGGCGTGGAGCTTGGCGATCGCCGCCTCCTTGCTGTTGCGCTGGGCCCTGACGTCGCGAAGCCAGGCGGCGCGATAGACGAGCAAGGCGGACGTCTCGACGTCGACGACCATTTCAGCCAGCAGCGACTGGACGATGGCATTGTCGGCTAGTCGGGCCTGCCCGAGCCGGCGGTCGAGGGCCCGGGACGTCGCCTCGTCGAGCGCTCTTCGGGCAAAGCCCAGAGCGGCGGCACCGACGGTGGTCCGGAAGACGTCGAGCGTGGCCATCGCCTGAACGAAGCCTCGCCCCCGTTCGCCGATCAAGGCGGATTGCGGCAATCGCATCGCGTCGAACCGAAGCGTCGCCAGCGGGTGGGGCGCGATCACCCGGATCCGCTCGCTGTCGTCCAGCCCAGGCGTGCCGCGATCGACGATGAAGGCGGAAAGGCCCTTGGCGCCCGGCGCCTCGCCGGTGCGAGCGAACAGGACGTAGAAATCGGCGATCCCGCCGTTGGAGATATAGGTCTTGGCGCCGTCGACGACGAAGCCCTCGCCGTCCTCGCGCGCCGAAGTTTCGATCGCCGCGACGTCGGAACCGGAATTGGGCTCGGTGAGGGCGAAGGCGGCGATCTTTTCGCCCGCGGCGACGGCCGGAAGATAGGACGCTTTCTGCGCCTCGCTTCCGAACAGGCTGATCGCGCCCGATCCGAGTCCCTGCATCGCGAAGGCGAAATCGGCGAGTCCGGAATGGCGGGCGAGGGTCTCGCGGATCAGCGCCAGCGAGCGGACGTCGAGCGAATCGTGGAGTCCGCCATGGGCGGCCGGAACGCAATAACGGAGCCAGCCGGCCGAGCCGAGCCTTCGGACGAGGTCGCGGCACTCGGCGTCGACGTCCTCGCCATGGGGCGCCGCCAGTTCGGCCGAGCACCAGGCCTCAAGCGCTTCGGCGAGCCGGCGGTGGCTGTCGTCGAAGAACGGCCAGTCGAGAAACAAGCGGTCGCTCATGTTGCCCTCTTCCCTGGAGGGAGAGGAAGCTGGCGAAGCGAGCCGGGAGGGTGAGGGCGTTCAATCACCCTTGAACTCCGGCTTCTCCTTCGCGGCGAAGGCCTGGAAGGCGCGGCGGAAGTCGTTGGTCGCCATGCAGATCGCCTGCGCCTGCGCCTCCATTTCGATGGCGACGTCGATGCTCACCGCCCATTCGGTGTTGAGCTGGGTCTTGGTGATGCCGTGGGCGAAGGTCGGGCCGCCCGCCAGGCTGCGGGCGAGCGACCGGGCTTCGTCCAGCAACTGGCCGGAGGGAACGAGCCGGTTGTGGAAGCCCCAATGTTCGCCCTCGGC
>CBIGXQ010000165.1:0-4329 GCA_966193865.1 uncultured Sphingosinicella sp.
CTGGCCAAGGCCGGCGCCCGGGTGGTGATCAACGGCCGCGACCGCGACCGGCTGATGGAGTTCCGCGACGCTCTCGCCGCCGAGACCGGCTCGGAGATCATCGCCGTCGCCGGCGACGTCTCGACCGAGCAGGGCCGATCGGCGCTGCTCGAGGCACTGCCTCATGTCGACATCTTGGTGAACAATGCCGGCGGTCCGCCGCCGCGCGACTTTCGCGAGGTCGACCGCGAGGCGATGCTCGCCGGGCTCGAATCGAACATGATCGCCCCGATCTTCCTGGTTCAGGCCGTCATCGACTCGATGGTCCAGCGACGGTTCGGGCGGATCGTCAACATCACCTCGGGGTCGGTGAAGATGCCGCTCGCCGGGCTCGATCTGTCGAGCGGCGCCCGGGCCGGCCTGACCGGCTTTCTCGGCGGCGTGGCCCGATCGGTGGCTCATGCCAACGTCACCATCAACCACCTGCTCCCGGGATCGTTCGACACCGACCGGATCACCGCCCTGATCGACAGCCAGTCGCGCCGGACCGGCGAGGCGGTGGATGTGCTCCGGCGCAAGCGCGAGCAGGCGATTCCGGCAAAGCGGCTCGGCGATCCGGCCGAGTTCGGTGCCGCCTGCGCCTTCCTCTGCTCGGCTCAGGCGGGCTACATCACCGGCCAGAGCATCCTCATCGACGGGGGCATGTTTCCCGGCATAATGTGAGGCTGACACAGGGAGAATGGGGTTGGAGAGCCTGGTTTCGACGGATTGGCTCGAGAAGGAGCTTGGAGCGCCCGACCTCAGGGTGATCGATTCGACGATGTTCCTCCCGGGCGCAGGCCGCGACGCCCGCGCCGAGTTTGACGCCGAGCACGTCCCCGGCGCGGTCTTCCTCGATCTCGACGAGGTGTCGGACCGCGATAACCCGCTTCCGCACATGGTTCCGCCGGACCATGTCTTCGCCAGCCGGATGCAGTCATTGGGACTCGGCGACGGCAACCGTTTCGTAGTCTACGACAACAGCCCGCTTCACAGCTCGGCGCGCGCCTGGTGGATGCTCAGGGCCTTCGGCGCCCACCATGTCGCGATCCTCGACGGCGGCTTTCAGAAATGGAAGGCCGAGGGGCGGCCGCTGGAGAGCGGCCGGCGCCAGCACCGCCACGGCCATTTCAGCGCCAGGCTCGATCGCCAGGCCCTCGCCGACAAGGCGGCGGTCCGGGACCTGGTCGGCGCCACGGACCACGAGATCGTCGACGCCCGTCCGCCGGCGCGCTTCTCCGGCGAGGAGGCCGAGCCCCGGCCGGGACTCGAGGCCGGCCACATCCCTGGCGCCCGCAACCTGCCGCAGGGGTCGCTGTTCAACCCGGACAACAGCTGGAAGCAGGGCGAGGCGCTTCGCGAGGCCTTCGCCGCCGCCGGAGTCGATCTCGACAAGCCGATGGTCGCCACCTGCGGCTCCGGGATCACCGCCTGCGTGCTGCTGTTCGGCGCCCACCTCCTCGGCAAGGAGGATCTGAGGCTCTACGACGGCAGCTGGTCCGAATGGGGGTCGGATCTCGAACTTCCCAAGGCGAAGGGCGCGGCGTGAAATCGAGGCGGCCCGAGACCCGGCTGATCGAGGCGGGGCGACGCGACGAATGGACGCTCGGCCTCGTCAATCCCGCCGTCTGGCGCGCCTCGACGATCCTGTTCGACAGCGTCGCCGAGATGGAGGCGGCCAATCCGCCGCGCGAGGGCCGGCTCCATTATGGCCGCAACGGCACGCCGACCAGCTGGGCGCTCGGCGAGGCGCTGACCGAGCTCGAGCCGGGCGCCGCCTCGACCTTCTTCTATCCTTCGGGAGCGGCAGCGGTGGCGGGCGCGCTTCTGGCGGTGCTCGAGGCGGGCGACGAGCTGCTCATGGCGGACAGCTGCTACGGCCCGACCCGGGCCTTCTGCGACAGCGCACTCAAGAAGTTCGGAGTCGCGACGACCTATTACGATCCGCTCGTCGGCGCCGACATTGCCGGCCTAATCGGCGAGAAGACCCGGGCCATCTTCATGGAGAGCCCCGGCACCCACAGCTTCGAGGTCCAGGACGTGCCGGCGATCTGCGCGGCGGCCAAGGCGAAAGGCGTCGCCACCCTTCTCGACAATACCTGGGCGACGCCCTTGTTCTTCCCGGCGATCGAGGCCGGCATCGACCTGTCGATCCTCGCCTGCACCAAATATATTGGCGGCCATTCCGATCTGATGCTGGGATCGGTCACCGCCACCCAGGCCTGGTCCGGCCGGCTCGACCAATCGCGGCGGGTGCTCGGTCAGACGGCGGGCCCCGATGAATGCTGGCTCGCGCTCCGCGGCCTTCGCACGCTCGAGGTCCGGCTTCGGCGGCACGAGGAGAATGGCCTCAAGGTGGCGAGATGGCTGAGCGAGCAGCCGCAGGTGGCGCGGGTGCTCCATCCGGCGCTTGAATCCTGCCCCGGCCACGAACATTGGAAGCGGGATTTCAAGGCCGCGTCCGGGCTCTTCTCGTTCGAGCTCGTCGAAGGGGATCCCGCCGGCCGGGCGCGGCTGATCGACTCGCTCGAGCTGTTCGGGATCGGCTATAGCTGGGGCGGCTTCGAAAGCCTGGTCGTGCCCGCCGATCCGGTCCGGACCGCTTCCGCCGGTCCGGCGGCCGGCCGGCTGGTCAGGCTCCATGTCGGGCTCGAACATCCCGACGACCTCATCGCCGATCTCGAGCAAGGGCTTCGTCGCTTCGACGGCGGCGCATGACGGGCCTCGCCGCCGATCTGGGCCTTGCCCTTCCCGATGCCGAGGACCTGGTCCGGGCCGGCGCCGCTCTCGTCGTCATCGTCCTCACCATCGTCGCGGCCTGGCTGGTCGGCCGCTGGAGCGGACCGGTCCTCGCCGATTTCTGGGAGCGGCGGATCGGCACCCGGGCCGAGGAGATCGCGCCGCGAATGTCGGCCCTCGCTCGCTCGCTCGTGATCTGGCTCACCCTGGCGCTGGCGCTCCGCCTGTCGGACTGGACTCCGCTCGCAGGCTTGCTGCTCGGCCTCGTCGCCGCGGCGGCGGCCGCCCTGTTCGTCCTCAACCTGCTTCGGCTGGTGAACATGTCGCGGGTGATCGCGCTTCTACTCGCCGCCTTCCTGTTCGTCGCCATCCTCGCCGATTCGGTGGGCGGCCTTGCCGCCATCCAGCGGGCGCTGGACAGCTTCGCCTTCACGATCGGAAGCCGGCGCCTGTCGCTGCTCGGCCTGGTCCAGGTCCTCGCCGCTTTGCTCTTCCTCTACGCCATCGTCCGGCTGGCGATCCGGCTGGCGTCGCAGTCGATCCGGAGCGCGGGCGGCCTCGATCCGACCCAGCAGCTGCTCGCCCAGAAGCTCGCGGCGATCGCGATCATCGCCATCGCCTTCTTCGTCGGAATCGACCTGGCCGGGATCGACCTGACCGCGCTTGCGGTCTTCTCGGGAGCGCTCGGACTGGCGGTCGGCTTCGGGCTCCAGAAGACGTTCGGCAATCTGATCGCCGGGATCATCCTGCTCATGGACCGGTCGATCAAGCCGGGCGACGTCATCTCGGTCGGCGAGAGCTTCGGCTCGGTGAGCAAGATCGGCGTTCGCGCCGTCTCCATCGTCACCCGGGACGGCAAGGAATATCTGATCCCGAACGAGATCCTGATGACCGAGGAGGTCGTCAACTGGTCCTATTCGACCCGCGACGTCCGGATCAGCATCCCGGTCGGAATCCCCTATGATTGCGACGTGGAGCTGGCCCAGAAATTGATGATCGAGGCGGCGAGGGCGGCGAAGCGCGTTCTCGACACGCCGGCGCCGGTGGTGTGGATGACCGCCTTCGCCGACAGCCGGATCGACCATGAGATCAGGGTGTGGATCCGCGATCCGGAGGCCGGCATCGGAAGCGTCCGATCCGAGATCCTCGACACTCTGCTGGCCTTGTTCAAGGCGAACCGGATCCAGGTCCCCTATCCGCAGCGCGACATCAGGGTGAAGGAATGGCTGGCGGATGCCGACGTCAGTCCAGCAAGGCCGCCATCTCGGCCAAGGCGAGGTCCAGCTGGCTAGCAAGCCGGGCCGCGGCCGCCCGTGGCGGGGCGTCCTGGCCGGCGGCGAGCAGGGCCTCGACCCCGGCGGCGGCCCAGCCGGACGTCTCGCCGGAGAGCGAGTCGAAACGGCGCCGGACCACCGGCAAGGCGCGTTCATAGGCGTCGCTCACCCGGGCCGCCTCGTCGAGGACGGAATCGCGTTCCGCTTCGCCTTGCTTCTGGCCGGCGATGGCGCGGACCAAGGCGAGAAGCTCGCGAAGCTGGGCGACCTGGCGGCCGGGATCGGCGCCGGCGGATTC
>CBIGXQ010000166.1:0-4289 GCA_966193865.1 uncultured Sphingosinicella sp.
CCGATGCTCCGGATCGGCTATCTGCTGCTCGGATTGCTTTCGCTTCTGCTCGGCGCGGTGGGCGCGTTCGTGCCGCTGCTGCCGACCGTTCCCTTCGTCATCCTCGCCGCCTTCTGCTTCGCTCGCTCAAGCCCGAGGCTCGAGCAATGGCTTCTGACCCACAGGAGGTTCGGCCCTCACCTCGTCGCCTGGCGAAGCCGCGGAGCGATCAGCGCGGCGGGGAAACGCGCGGCGATCATCGCCTTCGCGGCCAGCGCCGGCGCAGGTTTCGCCCTGCTGTCGATCCCATGGTCGCTGGTGCCCCTGGCGGCGGCTTTGATCGGCGGAAGCTGGATCCTGAGCCGCCCGTCCACCTGACCGGCGCTCGTTCCACTCAGCGCCGCTCGAAGATCTGCTCGAGCCCGGTGGCGACGCTTCTCAGAGGCTCGTCCGCGATCCGGACCTCGACCCCGGTCGCCTCGCCGACCCGCTGCGCGAGCAGGCCCATGAGGGCCGCGCCGCCGGTCAGCAGGATGCCGTCCTCGAGAATGTCCTGGGACAGTTCCGGCGGAGTCTCGCCCAGAGCTGAGAGGACGGCGGCGACGACCGAGTCCGAATATCTTTCCCAGACATTCAGCAATTCGCTCGCCGGGACGGCGATCGAGGTCGGAACGCCCGACGCGGAATCGAGCCCGCGCACCTCGATCAGCCGATCGGTTGCCCCTCTCTCGACCAGCCCGGAAAGCTCGAGCTTCAGCCGCTCGGCGGTGGCGGAGCCGATCTGGAACCGCCGCCGGAGATGGAGATGATCGATGAAGGCACGGTCGAGCGCCTCGCCGCCGCCACGCACCGAATGGGAAAGACAGATCGAACCGAGCGAGATCACCGCCACCTCGGTCGTGCCGGCGCCGCAATCGACGATCATCCGGCCGCGTGGCTCGTCGACGTCGAGCCCGGCGCCCAGAGCGGCGAGGAAGGGCTCGGCGACGAGCTCGGGATCGGCGAGCCCGGCATCGGCGGCCGCGGTGACGAGCGCCGTCCGCTCGGCCTGGGTGGCGTCGGCCGGAACGCCGATGACGATCCTGGGGCGGCCGACCCTCCAGCCGGTGCCGAGGCGGCGGGTCGCATAACCGAGAAGCTCGCGGGCGGCGGTCATGTCGCTGAGGACCCCGTTGCGGAGCGGACGCTCCACCCTGAGCGGCTTTGCGACCCGGCCGACGAAGCTCTGCGCCATCGTTCCCGCCGCCAGTAGCTCGGCCGTCCCGCCATGGCCGCGAAAGCAGCAGACCGAAGGCTCGTCGAAGACGATCCCGCTCCCCCGCTCGACGACGATCGTGTTGGCGGTGCCGAGATCGATGGCGATGTCGGGGCAGCTCGAAAAGGCGCGGTTGGCGAATCTCATCATGATGGCCAGCCCGTAGCAGGAAATGGCCTTACATAATAACGGCGTCGGAGCAGTAGTGGCAGAAGCGCGTGATGGACACCGAATGGGTCGACAGCACCCCTTCGAATCTCCTAGCTATTTGCCGTCGGCGCCCGTCCGGGCGCCGTTCATCGCCTGGCCATCAGGACTGCGCTTCTGAGCCGGGCGGGTGAAAAATCGAAGGGATATGAGAAAGATGACACGATTCGTGCCTGCCGGTCTGTCGCTGGCCGCCTTGCTCCTGACGAGCGCCGCTTCCGCCGAAGAAGGCATGTGGATGCCGCACCAGACGAGCGAGCTCGCCGAGCGCCTGACCGAGGCGGGGCTCGAGCTCGATCCGGCGGCCTTGTCCAATTTCCGGGCGGCCCCGCTCAACGCCATCGTCTCGCTGGGCGGCTGCTCGGCCGCTTTCGTCAGTCCCGAGGGGCTGGTCGCCACCAACCATCACTGCGTCGCGGGCTCGATCCAGTATAACAGCGCGCCCGATCGCGATTATCTGACCGACGGATTCCTCGCCCGCACCCGCGGCGACGAGGTCCAGGCGGCGCCCGGAAGCCGGGTGTTCGTGATCGAGGATCTGCGCGACGTCACCCGCCAGATGAACCAGGGCGTCACCGCCCGCCTGAGCGGTCTCGATCGCCAGCGCCGGCTCGAGGCGAACCGCAACCGGCTGATCGGCGAATGCGAGCGCCAGGCCAATCGGCGCTGCGACGTCCGGGCTTATTATGGCGGCGCCCAATATTGGCTCCAGCAGCAACTCGAGATCCGCGACGTCCGGCTCGTCTACGCGCCGGCGGAAGGGATCGGCAATTTCGGCGGCGAGACCGACAATTGGCAATGGCCGCGCCATACCGGCGATTTCGGCTTCTATCGCGCCTATGTCGCGCCGGACGGAAGCTCCGCCACCTACTCGCCCGACAATGTCCCCTATCGCCCGCGCGCCTGGCTTCCGATCGCCCAGCAGGGCGTCAGCGAGGGTGATTTCATCATGCTGGCGGGCTTCCCTGGAACCACCGACCGGCTTCGCACCGCGGCCGAGGCGTCCTTCTATTACGCCAATTATTACCCGCTTCAGCAGCGGTTGCTCGCCGACTATTCCGACCTGATCGGCCGCCTGACCGACAGCGAGGGCGATGCCCGGATCCGTTACGCGTCGATCCGGGCGGGCGCGGACAATTACAAGAAGAAGCTGCTCGGCCAGATGGCGGGCGCCGAGCGGGTCCGGCTTTCCGAGCGCAAGAGCGAGCAGGAACAGGCCTATCGCGCCTGGCTTCAGGCCGATCCGCAGCGCCAGCGTCAATATGGCGAAGCGGCCGCCGAGCTCGACCGGCTGGTCAGCGAAAGCAACGGGGCAGCGCTCACCGACCTCCGAACCGACCTGCTCAATCGGGCGCAGCTGCTTGGCGCAGCCCGCTTGCTCTATCGCTGGGCGCAGGAGCGGACCAAGCCGGATTCGGAACGCGAGCCCGGCTACCAGGACCGGGATCGCCAGCTCGTCATCGAGCGGCTGCGCCGGATCGAGCGGCGGTTCCTGCCCCAGGTCGACCGCGGCCTCTTCGAAGCCGCCTTGGCCGAATATCGCCAGCTCCCCGACGAATCGCGCAACGCCGCCTTCGAAGCGAAGCTCGCCGAAATCGGCCTCGACCGGCTCTATTCACAGACCCAACTCGGCCAGACCGACACCCGCCTGGCCTGGCTTGACCGGCCGGCCGAGGCCTTCCTCTCATCGAACGATCCGTTCATCCAGCTGGCGGTGGCGATGTCGCCCGCCGACCTCGAGGCCGAGCGGGAATCGAAGGACCGCGCCGGCCGGATCCAGGCCGCCCGCTCCCGCTACATGGAAGGCATGCTCGCCTTCGCCGAGGCGACCGGCCGGCCCATCTATCCGGATGCCAATGGCAGCCTGCGACTCACCTATGGCCGGGTGACCGGACGGCAGCAGGACGGCCAGATCTGGACCCCGTTCACGACCGCCGAGGGAATGGCCGCAAAGCATACCGGCACCGGCGAGTTCGACGCGCCCGACCGGGCGATCGCGGCGGTGCGCGCCCGCGATTATGGCCCCTACGCCTCGCCCGAGCTGGGCACCCTGCCGGTCGACTTTCTGTCGACCGTCGACATCACCAACGGCAATTCCGGATCGGCGACCCTGAATGCCCGCGGCGAGCTCGTCGGACTGGCCTTCGACGGCACTCTCGATGGCGTCATCTCCGACTGGTTCTACGAGCCGTCGGTCAACCGGACGATCCATGTCGACAGCCGCTACATGCTGTGGGTGATGGACAAGGTCGACAATGCCCAGCACCTGCTCGAGGAAATGGGGGTGCGCCGCTCGTCGCGTTGACGCGTGGCGCGGAATGCGGCGGGCTGATGCCAAAGCGGACCCTTGCTGATAGCCTGTCGAGGACCGGGACGAGGAGGAGGCGCAGTTGAAGCGACGTACATTCCTGGCGGCCGTGCCGCTGGCCGCCGTCGGCCTCCCCTTCGCCCGAACCGCCGGCGCCCAATCGCCAGCGCCCGGGCCGGCGCTCAGCCCGGCGCTGCCGGCGACGAGCTTCTACCCCGACGTCGAAGCCGGCGACCGGCCGGTGGGCGCGAGCTTCGCGAGCCGATCGGAGGTTTTCGGCCGCAACGGCGCGGCGGCGACGTCCCATCCGCTGGCGACGCTGGCCGGGATCGAGATATTGAAGAAAGGCGGCTCGGCCGTCGACGCGGCGATCGCGATGAACGCCGCTCTGGGATTCCTCGAGCCCACCGCCAACGGCATTGGCGGCGATCTCTATGCGATGCTCTGGGATCCCGAAGCGGCGAAGGTGGTCGGGATATCGGGCTCCGGCCGATCGCCGCGCGGCCTCAGCCTCGAGACGGTGCGCTCCCGCGCCAGGAA
>CBIGXQ010000167.1:0-4231 GCA_966193865.1 uncultured Sphingosinicella sp.
CCCGAAAGCCGTGGATCGCCGCCGTCGCCGGCTATGCGCTCGGCGGCGGCTGCGAAGTGGCGATGATGGCCGATTTCATCATCGCCGCCGAAACGGCGAAATTCGGCCAGCCGGAGATCAAGCTCGGCGTGACTCCGGGCATGGGCGGATCGCAGCGCCTGACCCGGGCGATCGGCAAGGCCAAGGCGATGGAGATGTGCCTCACCGGCCGGATGATGGACGCCGCCGAGGCGGAGCGTTCCGGCCTCGTCGCCAAGGTGGTGCCGGCCGATTTGCTGATCGACGAGGCGATGAAGACGGCGGAGGCGATCGCCGCCATGGCGCCGCTCGCCGCCATCGCCACCAAGGAGATGGTCAACGCCGCCTTCGAGACCGGTCTTGCCCAGGGCATCGTCTTCGAGCGCCGGCTGTTCCATGGCCTGTTCGGAAGCGATGACCAGAAGGAAGGCATGGCCGCCTTCGTCGAAAAGAGAAAAGCGGACTGGAAAGGAAAGTAGGAGGTTCCGTTCGGGCTGAGCCTGTCGAAGCCCTCCTCTTTCGGTTTAGGATTGAAGACAAGAGAAGCCCTTCGACAAGCTCAGGGCGAACGTTCGGGAGTAGATCAATGGCACGCGTCGCATTCATCGGGCTCGGCAACATGGGCGGAGGCATGGCCGCCAATCTCGCCAAGGCGGGGCACGACGTCCGCGCGTTCGATCTTTCCACCGAGGCGCTGGGCCGGGCGAAGGAACGCGGCTGCCTCGTCGCCGGATCGGCCGCCGAAGCGGTCGCCGAGGCGGAGGCCGTCGTCACCATGCTCCCCGCCGGCAAGCATGTCCGCGACGTCTATGAAAGCTCGGTGATCGGCACGGCGCCGTCCTCGGCGATCCTGATGGATTGCTCGACGATCGACGTCGTCACCGCCCGCGACGAGATCGGCAAGGCGCGCGCCGCCGGCTATCTGATGGTCGACGCGCCGGTGTCCGGCGGGATCGCCGCCGCCGAGGGCGGAACCCTCACCTTCATGGTTGGCGGCACCGACGAGGCTTTCGGCCGAGCCGAGCCTTTCCTGTCGGTGATGGGCAAGGCGGTGATCCACGCCGGCGCGCCCGGATCGGGCCAGGCCGCCAAGATCTGCAACAACATGCTTCTCGGCGCGTCGATGATCGCGACCTGCGAGACCTTCGTCCTCGCCCAGAAGCTCGGCCTCGATCCGCAGACCTTCTTCGACATCGCCTCGAAGGCGTCGGGCCAGTGCTGGTCGATGACCTCCTATTGCCCGGTCCCGGGCGTCGGCCCGGAAACGCCGGCCGACCGCGATTATGACGGCGGCTTCGCCGCCGCTTTGATGCTCAAGGACCTTCGCCTGGCGATGGAGGCGGCGCAGGGCGTCGACGCTTACACGCCGATGGGCGCCCATGCCGAGGAGCTCTATACCCGCTTCGCCGAGCGGCTCGGCGGCGCCGGCAAGGACTTTTCCGGGATCATCAGGATGATCGACGACAGCTGGGAAGCCCCCGAAGGCAGCGACCCCGCCTCGCCCCCGCCGGGAATCAAGATCGGCTGAAAGGATTGAGCCGAGAGGTTGCCCTCTCGAGCAACGAATGTCCCCGAGACGCTAGCCGGGCGAGTCCGCCTTGCGACCGTCATAATCGGCGCGGGCGCCCTCGATCCGTGAGAGATTCTCCTCCGCCCAGATCCAGACGCCGCAAAAGGCTTCGCCGAGACTGATCCCCAGATCGGTGAGGCTATAGTCGACGCGCGGCGGAATGACCGGATGGACCTCGCGCACGACCAGCCCGTCCCGCTCCATCTGTCGCAAGGTCTGGGTCAGCATCTTCTGGCTGATGCCTTTCACGAGGCGTCCGATCTGCGTGAAACGCAGATATTCATGCTCCGCCAGCGTCTCGAGGATGAGCATCGTCCATTTATCGGCCACGCGACCGATCAACTCGGTCACCAGCGCGTCCACGCGGGGGTCCGATTCCGGCCAGGGCTTTTCGCGAGTCGGCTCGATGCCTGTCCGCTTGACCACGTCCTTCACTCTCTTTCCGGTCAGTATAAATCTTTCGGGTGCCTTCTTCCTTCAGGAGAGTAGCGGCCTAATTTGCCGCCATCAACCGTAGCTGAAAGGCAGAAGATGCAAATTCACGGCAATACCATTCTCATCACCGGCGGCGGTTCAGGCATCGGCCGGGCGCTGGCGCATCGCTTCCATGATCTCGGCAACCGGGTGATCGTCACGGGCCGCCGCCTGGATGTCCTGCAGGAAGCGATGGCGGGCCGCGAGAACATGGTCGCACGGACTCTGGACGTCGAAAGCGGCGAGGCCGTCGCCGAGTTCGCGACGCGCATGATAGCCGAAAATCCGTCGCTCAACCTGCTCGTGAACAATGCCGGCATCATGCGCTACGAAAAGCTCGATCGGGCCCGCGACCTTCGCGATGCCGAGGAGAGCATCCGAACGAATCTGCTCGGGCCGATCCGAATGATCGACGCTTTCGTCGAACATCTCGCCCGGCAGAGAGACAGCGCGATCATCAACCTGTCCTCGGGCCTGGCCTTCGTGCCGATGACGGCGGCGCCCACCTATTGCGCGACCAAGGCCGCGATCCATTCCTACACGGTCGCCTTGCGCTCGGCGCTCAAGGGCAGGATCGAGGTGATCGAGCTCGTGCCGCCGGCGGTTCAGACCGGCCTCACCCCAGGGCAGGAGTCCCGGGAGGGATACCAGCCGCTCGACGACTTTATCGACGAAGTGATGGCTCTCTTCGAACTCCAGCCCACGCCGCCCGAAATCCTCGTCGAGCGGGTCGGGTTCCTCCGCCGAGCCGAAGCCGAGCACCGCTTCGAAGAGGCGGTGCTCGCTCTGGATGCGCTCTCCAGCCGGCTGAACTCGGTCGATGTGCAAGCCGACTGATGCGCCGGCGAACGGCGGCCGCTACACGTCGAAGTCGGTGATCCGGCCGTCGCTTCTGAAGCTGCATTCGAAGTCGCGGGTGCCGAAATTCGTGCCGATCAGCCCGTAGACCCGAAGCGTGTCGCGGCTCTGCTGGCGGACGTCCCTGACCGAGACCTGCCCATATTGGGAGGCATAATTGCCGCAGGCGTTGACCGCCGCGCGCTGGAAGTCGTTGCCGCCACTCTGGCCCGCGCCGAGCACGGATCCGAGAACGGCCTCGAGCGGGCCGCCCATTCCGCCATAAGGAGAAGTGGCGCAGCCCCCGAGCGAGAGTGCGCCGATAATTGCGAGGGATGAGAAGGATTTACGCATTTGAGCTGCTCCGTCGTCAATAGCCGCCCGGCCGCTCTTCGATACGGAGGCAAGAACCGCCAGGCCGGCCACGATGTTCCGGACCGGCCCCTCCACCCGCCGCCAATTTCGGGGCACCACGATTCGTCACGAATTCAGCCCGTCTGCCGTTGACCTGAAGTTTACACTGTCCGGGCCATGATGCGCCTATGCGATCCCTCCCGGATTTTCCCGCGGCTCGAAACCTGCCGCTCCCGTTGAACTGGCTGGTCAGGCTCCGTCCCGCCCATTCTTGGCTCCTGGTCCTGCTCTGCGCGGACCTTGCCGCCCTCGGCGACGCCGTGACGGGACCCGAAATCTGGTTCGGCCCGGTCTATCTGTTCGCCATGTGCCTGGCGACCTGGTGCCTGGGCTGGCGCGCCGGCCTCGTCACCGGCGTGGCCAGCATGATGCTGGGGTTCGCGATCAACGGGGTGACGCTCTATCCCTACGGCTCCGCCGACCTGGCGTGGAATCTCGCGGTCCGCTTCGTCGCCTTGACGACCGTCATCGCCGTCGTCGCCGGGGCAAGGCGCGCCTACATCCGCGAATGGTGGCTGGCGCGGACCGATCCGCTCACCGGCGCCCTCAATCGCCAGGCCTTCTTCGAGCTTGGCGCCGGCCTGGCCCGGGTGCGAAGCTGGCGCCTCCTCATCTATGCCGATCTCGATGGGCTGAAGCGGATCAACGACGTCCAGGGCCATGCAGCGGGCGACAGCGCACTCAGGCTCTACGCCTCGGCGATCAGGCAGGCCGCCCGCCGCGACGACATGTTCGCCCGCCTCGGCGGCGACGAGTTCCTGATCTTCATGTCGATCAGGGACGAAGCGGCCGCCAGGGCCGTGGCCTCAAGGCTTCACGAGCGGATGAACAGCCTCATGGACGACAAAGGGGGCCAGCTGAGATGCAGCGCGGGCGGGCTCATCGTCCCGCCGGTCGAGATGGAGATCGACGATCTCG
>CBIGXQ010000168.1:0-4225 GCA_966193865.1 uncultured Sphingosinicella sp.
GGCGGCGGCGGGGGTGGCGGTGGCGGCGATGGAGGCGGGGGCGGCGGCGGCGAGGTCGGGATGGCGCCGCTCATGACGATCGGAGCAGTGCTGCGAAGCGAACCGAGCCGCCCGCGGGGCGAATATTCATCATGGTCGCCGCTCAGGAACGGCGCGCAGACCTGGTCGGGATCATTCGCCGCGAGCTCCCGGGCGCTGCTCTGGGCAAGCAAAGGCTCGATCGGCGCCGGCGGCAGGCCGGAGAAGAGGATTGCAGTGGCGGAAACCAGGGCGAAGGCGCGCATCGTTCAATCTCCTTCAGCAGCAATGATACACTATCACGTCTGAAGGGCTGAACGGTTGATGAACTGAATCAGGCCGCCGTTCGCGAGCGGTAATGGGCGATCGCTGAAGGACTCTTCGCGGCGCGGGATTCCGCGAGAGCGCGGGCGGCCTCGGCGCCGGCCGGCTCCGACAGGATATAGCCCTGGCCGTCGCGGCAGCCGAGCTTGCGAAGAAGGCTCAATTGTTCGTCCGTCTCGATATGCTCGGCGACGCAGGCGACGCCGAGCGATGCCGTCAGATCGATGACTCCCCTGAGAAGGCGAAGGGCGCTCGTCGATCGGGGCGCCTCGGTGACCAGCGACCCGTCGAGCTTGATCGAGTCGAACTCCATCTCCCTGAGATAGGAGATGGAGGCGAAGCCCGCGCCGAAATCGTCGAGAGCGATCCGGACCCCGGCCTTGCGCAAGCGGTCGAGGTTGAGCCGGGCGGTGTCGAAATCCGCGAGCAAGGCAGTTTCCGTCACCTCGATCTGGAGGCGGGACGGCGCGAGACCCTGGCGGGCCGCGATCCGAAGCAGGCGCCGGGCGCTCGCCGCCGAATGAAGCTGAACGGCACTGAGATTGAAGGAGAGGAGGACGGTCTCGGGCCAGTGGCAAGCCTCCGCCGCCGCGCGAGCCAGAGTCGCCTCGGTGATCTGCTCGATGACGTTGATCTGCTCGGTGATCGGGATGAATTCCGAGGGCGCGATCCGACCCAGGGTCGGATGATCCCAGCGCGCCAGGGCCTCGAAGGCGCGGATCGCGCCGCTTTCCAGATCGAAGATCGGCTGGAAGACGAGGCTGAACTGGTCGAGGACCGTCGGCTCGCGCAACGTCCTCTCGATCGCCATTCGGCGGCGGTTGGCAGCGTCCAGATCGGACGTGAACAGGGCCCGGCCGCCGCGTCCCTTCTGCTTGGCGCTGTAGAGGGCGGCATCGCTCCGGGCGAGCGCCATTGCGGCGGTGGATGACCCCGGCTCGAGCAGCGAAACGCCGCAGCTCGCCGAAATCCGGTATTCGCGCCCGTCGATCCGGTAAGGCCGTCCGAGCGCCAGGCAGATCTTGTCGGCCAGGGAAAGCGCCGCTTTTTCGTCTTCTTCGGTCCTGATGATGGCGAACTCGTCACCGCCGATCCGGGCGACAAGCGCGCCCGGCACCTCCCGCTCGAGCCGCGCCGCCACCTCGATCAGGACGGCGTCGCCGGAGGCATGGCCGAACGTGTCGTTGATCGGCTTGAAGCCGTCGAGGTCGATCACGGCCAAAGCGAAACGGGGACCGGAGGAATCGGCGACTCGTCGGGCGAGAGCGGCGAGAAGCGCCCGCCGGTTGGCGACTCCGGTCAGCGGGTCGGTGTCCGCGACCTGATTCACGCGCGCCTTCTCCTTCAGCGCCGCCTGCTCGGCCCGGTGGGCGCGCTCGCGCTCCAGTTCGATCCGGGAGCGCGAGCGGATCAGTTCGGTGAAGCTCGCATTCTGCAGGTTGAGCAGCCTCAGGATCAGGAAGATGACCAGTCCCAGGCTGAGGCCCACCGCCATGTGGGCGAGCCTCGGCGAAGCGGTGAGGACGAAGGCCAGAGGCATGGCGAAAAGCAGCAGCGGCAGCCGCGCGGCGATCGGGAAACTTGCAAGGCCATAGGCGCAGCCGAGCGCCGCGAGAGAGGCGAACAGGATGACGAGATCCTGCTGCGCGGGCGACGCGTGCAGGATCAGCGAAATCGACCAGTAACCGAAGGCGAGGCTCAGAAAACCGGCCAGGACGAACGTGTTTCTCAACTCGACGATGATCTGCTCGGGCGCGAGAACCCGCTTCTGCGTGCGAAGCCAGTAAGCGAGCCTGGCCACGACGAACAGGACGAGGAAGTTGGCCGGGTGGGTGGCTTCGGCCAGGGGAGCGCCGCTGGCGACCGTCAGGCCGGCGAAATTGGCGAGCGCGACGAGGTAAAGGAGGGGGATCTGCTTCTGGAGCGCGCGGTAGCGCTCCTTGAGCAAGGCGCGGCCAAAGGCGGTGCGTGTCTCTCCGACATCCAGCAACTGCCCGGCCAGGCGAAAGACCCCTGCTTTCATGGCCACCGCGCATAAGGCGAATGTCTTAAGAGACCTTCACTGCGGCGTCGTCGGTTCAGCCGCCGGAGTCCGCCGTGACCGAGCCGCCGCCGTTGATCGCCACCGTCGTCTCGGGATCGCCACGATAGCGGACGGCGCCGCCGCCGTTGATGCTGGCGGCGAGCCTCGCCGATGCGTGGGTCCGGATCGAGCCGCCGCCGCTGATCGAAGCGGCGACGTCGCCGGCCTCGATCGAGCGGGCGTCGATGGCGCCGCCACCGGTGACGGCGATCGCCAGCTCGTCCCTCCGCGGGAAGCGGCCTTCGACCCGAATCGCGCCACCGCCGCGGATCGCCAGGGCATCCATGTCCGGAGTGACGATCTCCACCTGCAGATCGTAGTCGCGGCAGCTTCGGACGCAGGCGCGGATTTCGAGCCGGCCGCGCTCGACGCTGAACCTGGTCATCTCGCTGTTGCCGCGGACGATCGTCACCCGCTGAATCGGGCCGTGACGAACGACGATCTGCCCACCGCCCTGGAGCTCGACCGAATCGAAGCTCGGCACCGCCACCGGGCCCTGCGCGGAGGCCGGCGTGGCGGCGAGAACTAGACCAAGAGCGAAATGGACCTTGTTCATCGGAGGAACCTTTCTGTCGTCGCAAACGGCCACGCAATCCCATGCCTTGTCCAGCAGGATGCGTGCCAGTTTCGGTGGCCGGACTTGAGAGAGAGGGGCGCCTGGCCAGGGCTCTTCGAACGGCCCCCAGCTGTTCGCAACCGGACGCCATTGTCCGATCGCGAACGCCTTCATCTTCTTGCGAGCCGGACGGTGATGGCCGGCGACGGCGCCTGATTCCTGGTGAGTCCTGGCTCAGGCCGTGCGGCAGTCCGGATTGTAGACATAGCCGGCGCCGCGCACCGTGCGCAGGCAATCGGGCTTGGACGGGTCGGGCTCGATCTTTCGGCGGATTCGGGTGATCCTCGTGTCGATCGACCGGTCGAACGGCTCCATTTCCTTGTTGTGGGCAAGATCGAGCAGCTGATCGCGACTCAGCACCCGCCGAGGATGTTCGGCGAAGGTGCGCAGAAGGTCATATTCCATGCTCGTCAGCGGCACCTCGGTGCCGTCCGCCTCGAACAGCTTGCGGGCGTCGAGATTGAGCCGGCACTTTCCCATCTGCACTTCGCGGCCGAGCGTGGCGGTCGCTCCGTCCCTCTGCCTCGCCCGCCGAAGAACCGCCTTCACCCGGGCGAGCAATTCGCGCGGATTATAGGGCTTGGTCACATAATCGTCGGCGCCGACCTCGAGGCCGACGATCTTGTCGAGATCGTCGCTGTTCGCGGTCAGCATGATGATCCCGGCCTGGCCCGAGCCGCGAATCTCCCGGGCCAGGGTCAGCCCGTCCTCGCCGGGCATGTTGATGTCGAGCAGAGCGAGATCGATCGGCCGCGAAGCCATCACTTCGCGAAGGGCGGCGCCGCCGTCGGCCTCGGTGACGGCAAAGCCGTTGCGCCGCAGATATTCGCCGACGGTCTCGCGGACATCGGCGTCGTCGTCGACCACGACGATGTGCGCGGCTTCGCTCATGGTCTCATTCTCCATGGTCCGTGAGCGCGGCCAGGATCGCCCTGATGCCCGCCTTGGTGAAGGGCTTCTCGAGCACCGGCCGGCTCGAGGCGCGGGCGAACTCGCCCATCGAATCGCCCATCGTGTCGCCGGTGACGAAGCCCATGTGCCTGACCAGATCGGGCTTGGTCTCGATCAGCCTCGCATAGAGT
The DNA here is from genome assembly GCA_966193865.1 of uncultured Sphingosinicella sp. Taxonomy (GTDB): domain Bacteria; phylum Pseudomonadota; class Alphaproteobacteria; order Sphingomonadales; family Sphingomonadaceae; genus Allosphingosinicella. Next base: position 4,124 of record CBIGXQ010000168.1, read on the forward strand.
TCGGGTCCGTTCAGCGACGGCATCCGGAGATCCGACAGGAGGAGGTCGAACTCGCCGCGGTCGAGGATGAACAGGGCTTCGGCACCGTCGCCGGCGACGGTG
>CBIGXQ010000169.1:0-4140 GCA_966193865.1 uncultured Sphingosinicella sp.
CAATTGCGGGTGTCCCGAGCAGAGCCTAAGCAGCTCTGCGCCGACATAGCCGGAGGCTCCGAGGATCGCGACTTCGGTCATCGGCGCCATATGCGATTAGCTGTATAATTATGCAATAGCTTTTGCAGGACGAGGAGAAAAGTTCGATGCCGGAGCTGTTCGGGGCCAATCCGTTCAACCTTCTGCCGCATCTGGCGGCCCTGGCCGTCGCCTATCTGCTCGCTCTTCCGATCGGCTGGAACCGGGAAAAGCAGGAAAGAAGCGCCGGCCTTCGCACCTTCCCGCTGGTAGCGGTCGCGAGCTGCGGCTTCATCCAGGCGGCGGAATCGATCGTCGGCGACGACCCGGAGGCGATCGCCCGGATAGTCGAAGGGATCATCACCGGCATGGGCTTCATCGGCGGCGGCGCGATCCTTCGCATGAAGGAAAGCGTCAAGGGCACCGCCACCGCCGCCAGCCTGTGGGCGACCGGCGCGGTCGGCACCGCCGTCGGGCTCGGCAGCTACGACGTCGCCATCGTCCTGTCGGTCATCACCATGATCACGCTCTGGGTCCTGTCGCCGCTCAAGTCCGAACTGGTCGGGGAGTCGAGGCACGAGGCGGCGGGCGATGGGCCGGACGACCAAGCCGAGGCTGGCGGGCGCTGACCGTTCAGGCGTTCAGCCCAATGTCTGGCTGATGGCGAAGCCGGTCATCGAGGGCGTCGCCCAGAAAGCGGTCCTCTGCGGCTCGCGCGCAGCGTCTCGACCGGGATTGGCAGGAACGGGCGCCACGGCGGGTGGGAAGCACTTCGCCCTCAGCGATTTCTGCCCGGGTCGCGCCGCGCTGGACCTGGTCAGCGCCGCCGCCGTCATCTCGCGAACCTCCCGGAGCACCTGGTCAGCCGTCGCTTCCATGACCTGGCCCGGCCGCGACATGGCGTTCTGGAGCGCCTGGGCGAATGCCCCGTGCTGCGTGCCCGGCACGATATCATAGGCCATTCCGCCGATTTCCGACGCGGCGATCAAGGCGATCCGGCCGATCGAGGCCTCGACTCCGGCCGGGTCGTCCCTCAACCGATCGATCAGTCCGGCGGGGTCCGGCCGGCTGTAGGGGCCCGTTTCCAGGCAGCAATCCAGAACGAGGATGATCCGCCGCGACGGCCGCTGCAGCTCCGCAACGATTTCGCCCAGCCGGGGCGAGCGCTCGACCAGACGTTCCCAGCTCGACGCCGCCATGTTGCCGATCAGGACGGCATCGCCATCGTCATAGGCGCCGTAGCCGGCATAATAGAGGATGACGGTCGAGGAGGCGCTTCGCGCCAGATCGGCAATGGCCCGGCGCATCGTCAGCTCGTCGGGATCTATTCGGACCTCGCCATCGATACCGCAGGCACGCAGCGACGACGCGAACAGGTTCGCATCTTCGGCCGGGCCTTCAAGCAGCGGTCCGAGATTGGAGTAGCGCGAAATGCCGATCGCCAGGAACTGCGACAGGGGATCGGTCGGCCGCGCGATCGGCGTGGTGTCCGCCAGTTCGGTCCTTCGGCCGAGCAGCGTCAGAGCGGGCAGTTCCGTCTGGTCGTAAACTGACGGATGCTGGGCATGGCCGACGGACGAAGCGAGCCGATGCACCTCGCCCTTGGTCCTCAGCACCACTTCATGGATTGCCGCGTCCGGTTCGAGCCACGGCAGCAAGGCCCTGGTGAAGACGCTGTTGGGATCCGGATCGTCGTCGTGAAGACTGTCCAGGGCCGTTTCCCCCGAGCCCGCCGAATAGATGATGTAGAATCCGACCGGGGCATTGACCGAAGCCAGCCCGCCTTCGACTTGTGGCACCTGGCTGCGCAGCGGGTCGTCGCGACAGGCATCGAGGATGACGATGCTTTGCGACGGCTGCCGCCGGGCGATCTTTTGAAGGACGAGCGGGAGGGGAAGGGACGAATCGCCGATCGCCTCCATCGATCCGACCTGAGTATCCTTCGCCATCAGCAGGTTGGTCTGCTGCATTTGAACGGCATGGCCTGCGAAGAACAACAAGGACGGCACGTCCCGTTCGAGTCCCTCGGAATAGGCCTCGATCGCGGCCCAGAGCTCCGCCGTCGTCGGATCGGGAACCAGCGAGACCCCATAGCCGATGGCTTCGAGCTTCCGGGCGACGGCTTCGGCGTCCGGGACGGCGCGAGTCAGCGTCCGCATCGATTTGTAGCTGTTGACGCCGATCACGAGGGCTTTTGCCTGGGGCGCTTCGGCGGCCCAGGCGGACGTCGGTGCCCCACTTTTTGCGATCAGCGGAAGGCTTGCCAAAAGGCCGAGCGCGCGCCGTCGACTGAGCATCATGGGACCCCTCCCGAACGCGCGATCTTACACCTGAAAAAAGGTCGGCGCTACATGAGCGGTGTCCGCTGTTTCGAGCCGCCGGATCCGAACCTCATTCTTGTGATCAGGTTCACCCCATCCGCTCCCTGGCCCAGTCCTGGACCACTGTCGCCAGCACCTCGAGCGGCATGTCGCCGTTCAGCAGGACCGCGTCGTGGAAACCCTTGATGTCGAAGCGCGGCCCGAGCTGGGCCCGGGCCTGTTCGCGAAGGCGAACGATCTCGTTGTGGCCGATTTTGTAGCTGCAGGCCTGGCCCGGCCAGACGACGTAGCGCTCGACCTCGCTGGTCGCCGAGATTGGGTCGAGTCCGACATTCTCGGTGAAGTAGCGGATCGACTGCTCCCGGCTCCAGCCCTTGGCGTGCATACCGGTGTCCATCACCACCCGAGCGGCGCGGTACATGAAGCTCTGAATCATGCCGATCCGCCCGGTCGGGAAATCGCGATACATGCCGATCTCGTCGGCAAGCTGCTCGGAATAGAGGCCCCAGCCTTCGCCATAGGCCGGAATGCCGATGTTCCGGTGGAGGAGCGGGATCGACTCGTTCTCGAGCACGATCGAGCCCTGCCAGAGATGGCCTGGAATGCTCTCATGGTAGGTGAGCGTCGGAAGCGCCCATTTCGGCCAGATCCGGGTGTCGACGAGGTTGATATAATAAGCGCCTGGCCGTGAGCCGTCGAGGCTGGGCCCCTGGGCGTAGCCGCGCGGCGCCCCGACCTCGATCGCCGGCGGCACTCTCTTCACCTCCATCGGGGAGGTTGGGATCGTGTTGAAATATTCCGGCATGCGGAGCCGAACCGCCTCCATCTGCCGCTCGACGTCGGCGAGAAGCTGCGCTCGGCCGGCGTCGGTGTTGGGATAGAGATAGCGTTCCTGCGCCCGTAGCTGGTTGATCCGGTCGCCGGCGCTGCCCCTGGTCAGGCCTTCCCGGCGAAGCAGAGGCTCCACCTCGGCGGTGAGCTCGGCCATCTGGCGGAGGCCGATTTCATGGGCCTGGTCGGGAGTGAGGCTCGTGCTGGTGTGAAAACGAAGGCACAGATTGTAGAATCTCTCGCCGTCGGGAAGCCGTCCCGCCGCCGGGCTTGTTCCGGCGCCTCGGCGAAGCTCTTCGAGCAAGGCGATCTGGCGATCGAGCGCGGCGGCAAGACGGCCGTCGACGATCGCCGAAGCCTGGGTGGCCCAGTCGCCTTCTATCCCCTTCTCGCCGGCCCGCCGGACGAGCGACCGGACGAGTCCGGCTTCCTCGCCTCGCTCGTTTCGAAGCGCCCTGGTCTGGGTCAGCGCCTTGTCGATGATGTAGGTCGGCGGGACGACTCCGCGGCCCGCATCGGCGCGGGCCTTGTCGACCTCGAAATTCACGTTCCGGGCGAAATCCTCGAGCCTCGAAACATAGGCCTGGGCATCCTCGCGGGTCTCGATCTTGTGCTGGCTGTCGAGGAAGTCGGGCACTTCCTGATAGGAGCCGGTGAGCTGCGACAGGACGTAGGGAACGGGATAGCCGTAGCCGCCGATCCCGCCATAAGGCATTGTCGCTTCCTCGGCCATCCGGTCGCCGAGCCAGCGGACGGTGTCGAGCCAGGCGCGGTCGCGGCCCTGGAGCTGGTCGCGGTCGATCGCCCGAAGCTGCGGCAGATGATCGAGCAGGGCCTGATACTGGGCCATCTTGCCGGCCGGCGAGGAATCGCCGAGGCGGCTCTTGAGATAGGCCCGTTCGCCGGTGTCGAGGCCGAGGCCGGTCGCCATTTCCGGCGAATGGCGAAGCATGCCTTCGAAGATGCTTTC
>CBIGXQ010000170.1:0-4103 GCA_966193865.1 uncultured Sphingosinicella sp.
CTCAAGCGGGTGTCGGGCGGCGAGCCGATCCGCGAGCTGCTGATGGTCCCGGCGACTCTTCCGCGATTCATCCGGATGCCGGGAGAGGCGGCCCATTACGTCGCCATCGAGACCCTGATCAGGCGGCGGATCGGCGCTCTCTTCCCGGGTTACGAGGCCCTCGGCGGCGGCGCCTTCCGGGTGATCCGCGACAGCGACATCGAGATCGAGGAGGAAGCCGAGGACCTCGTCCTCTACTTCCGCAATGCCATCAAGCGCCGCCGCCGCGGGCGGGTGATCAGGGTCGAGCTCGAGGCGGGGATGCCCGCCGAGCTCGTCGCTTTGGTTCGCGCGGGGCTCGACGCCAGCGCCGCTCTCGTCTCGGAAACCTCAAGCATCCTCGGCATCGCGGATCTCGAGCAGCTCGTCCAGGAAGAGCGGCCCGATCTCAAGTTCCCGGCCTTCTCGCCGCGCTTTCCGGAGCGGATCCGCGAATATGACGGCGACTGCTTCGCTGCCATCCAGGCCAAGGACATCTTGGTCCACCACCCCTACGAGACGTTCGACGTCGTCCTCGCTTTCCTTCGCCAGGCCGCGGCCGATCCCGACGTCGTCGCGATCAAGCAGACCCTTTACCGGGCGGGCAAGCAATCGGCGGTCGTCCGCGCGCTGATCGAGGCGGCGGAAGCGGGCAAGTCGGTGACCGCGATCATCGAATTGCGGGCCCGGTTCGACGAAGAGCAGAATCTGATGTGGGCGAGCGCGCTCGAACGGGCCGGGGTCCAGGTCGTCTACGGCTTCATCGACTGGAAGACTCACGCCAAGATGTCGATGGTCGTCCGCCGGGAGGGCGCAGGATACCGGACCTACTGCCATCTCGGCACTGGCAATTACCATCCGGTGACCGCCCGCACCTATACCGACATCAGCTTCTTCACCGCCGATCCGGCCATCGGCCGGGACGTCGCCCACGTCTTCAACTATGTCACCGGCTATATCGAGCCGTCCCGGCTGGAACGGCTCGTCATGTCTCCGGCGATGCTCCGAAAGCGGCTGATCGAGCTCATCGAAACCGAGATCGCCAATGCCCGAGCTGGCCGTCGGGGAGCGGTCTGGGCCAAGCTCAACGCCCTCGTCGATCGCCACGTCATCGAACATCTCTACAAGGCGAGCCAGGCGGGCGTGGAGGTGGATCTCGTCGTCCGCGGTATCTGTTGCCTTCGTCCGGGGATCGCCGGGCTGTCGGAGAATATCAGGGTCAAATCGATCGTCGGCCGATTCCTCGAGCACAGCCGGATCTGGTGCTTCGGCAATGGCGAGGGCCTGCCCAATCCGGATGCCCTCGTCTTCGTCAGCTCAGCCGACTGGATGCCGCGCAATTTCGATCGCCGGGTCGAGGTGGCGGTGCCGATCGAGAATCCGACGGTGAAGGCCCAGCTGCTCGACCAGGTGATGGTCGCCAATCTCCTCGACAACCAGCAGAGCTGGAGCCTCCAGGCCGACGGCCGCTACGAGAGAATTCGTCCCGGGCCCGACGAGAAGATCTTCAACCTGCACCATTATTTCATGACCAACCCGTCCTTGTCGGGTCGCGGCGCCGCCCGCCGTACCGGCGCGATCCCGCGCAAGCTGCCGCTTCGGCGCGGGCGGGCCTGAACGGATGTACGCCAGCGAGCCGTTCGCCATCGTCGACATCGGGTCCAATTCGGTACGCCTCGTCGTCTATTCGGGGGCGACCCGGGCGCCGTCGATCATCTTCAACGAAAAGGTTTCGGCCGGGCTCGGGCGGGGCCTGATCTTGAGCGGCGCCCTGAGCGAGGAATCTCAGGCTCGTGCGCTCCAGGGGTTGAGGCGGTTTCGACTGCTCATCTCGCAAATGGGCGCGGCACGGATCCGGGTGGTGGCGACGGCGGCGGTTCGCGAGGCGAGCAACGGTCCGGCCTTCATCGAGCAGGTTCGGGCGATCGGATTCGAGCCGGAGATCATCTCGGGCGAAGAGGAGGGACGGCTCGCCGGTCTCGGCGTCCTGTCCGCAATCCCGGACGCGGACGGCGTGGCGGGCGACCTCGGCGGCGGCAGCCTCGAGCTGGTCGAGCTTTCCGGAGGCGAGGCCGTCCGGCGGGTCTCACTGCCGCTGGGCGTACTTCGGCTCGATTCGCTCGCCGCGAACGGCACTGCCGCGTTCAGACGGGCGATCGAGTCGGCAGTGTCGGAGGCCGGCTTCGCCGGCGCTGCCGGCGGCCGGCCCTTCTACCTGGTCGGTGGAAGCTGGCGGAACCTCGCCAGGTTCGAGATGGCGCTGTCGAACCACCCGCTACCGATCACCCATCAGCATGCCTTGCTGCCGGGGCGACCGAAACAGCTCGGCCGGGCGCTTGCCGACGCCCGGCCCGAGACGCTGGCGGCGCTGGAGACGATCTCGCCCGGCCGCCGCGATACGCTGCCGCGGGCGAACGCCTTGCTCGAGGCGCTGATTCCGGCGCTCGATCCAGCCTTGCTGATCGTCTGCGCCTACGGGATTCGCGAAGGCCTGCTGTTCAACGATCTCGGTCGGGAGACTCGCCTGCTCGATCCGCTGCTCGAGCAGGCGCGGGAGGCCGGCGCCGGCCTGGGCCGTTTCGAGCAGCATGGGACCCTGCTCGACCGCTGGATCAGCCCGGTCTGCAACGATCCGCCTCAGGCGGCCCGGCTTCGCCACGCCGCCTGCCTGCTCAGCGACGTCGCCTGGAGCGCTCACCCGGATTTCCGGGCCGAGCGCGGAGTCGATCTCGCTCTTCACGGCAATTGGGTGGCGATCGACGCCGGCGAGCGGGTGATGCTCGCTTTGGCCCTGTTCACGCGCCTGGGCGGGAAGGGCGGCTTCCCGGTTCCCCAGGTGCTGTCGCTTTGCTCGGAGGAGGATGTCGCTCGCGCGACCCGCTGGGGCCTCGCCATGGCGCTCGGCCAGAGGCTGAGCGGCGGAATGGCGGCGGCGCTCGAAGGCAGCGTTCTGGAGCGATCGGGCGAGCGCCTGCAACTGAAGCTGCGCCGCGCGCTCGCTCCGCTCGCCGGCAAGCCGATCGAAGGCCGGCTGAAGGCCCTCGCGGCCAATCTCTGGCTGAATCCGGAACTGGTCCTACTCGACTGACGCTCCGGAGTCTCGATTCAGAGTGCCTGATTGGCCGCCATTTCATTGCCGTCGGCAGGTTCGGCGGCTTCGACGCTGTTCTCGAAGGCGTCGGCCCTGTCCTCGAGCACGTTTTCCGCCGTTCGAACCATATTCTCGCTCTTCGCCTCGAGGTCGGCCGCCGTCTTCTCGATCGCGGCCTCGGTTCGCTTGAACCTCTCCTCGACCGATTCCTCTTCCTCGGCGCCGCAGGCAGCGAGGAGGAGCGAAGCGACGGCGGCGGCGAACTTGATCATGACCATGGCTCTCCCGGATCATTGGCAGAAAGCCGGACCGGCAGGCGAAGCGCAAGAAAAAAGCCGCGCGCGAGCGGCGGCGGCTTGACCGAAAGTGGGGAGCTTTCCGTTGCCCGGTGCTCCGCCTCTTTGGGAATAAGTCGGGGGGTTCTGTTGCCCGGCCCCCCCGGGGCCGCTGGAATCCGCTTCTGTTGCCCGGTGCGGTCCAACCGCGCTTTCGTCCTTGTAACTTAGTCCGTGAGGACCTTGTTACGCGGCAATCGCGAGCGCCTCGTTATCGTTGGCACTTGTGTGATGGGCCGTTGCGGTGGTCCCATTCCGGGCGAAAACAGCGCTTTTCAGCACACGTCGATCCTAGTTCGGCCCCGTCAGAGATCCCGGCTTTCGTCGGGACATTTGGTGGAGCCGCCGGGTACTGCCCCCGGGTCCGCTGTACCTATGACACGCCGCAGTTTATCGCCATAGCCAGCCAAAGCCGGCACCTCCCATATAGTGAGGCGCCCACTGGATGTGAAGTGAGGCGCCTTCGGCCCTGATCAGAGCGGGTTGCGGCCTCGAAGCTCGTCCCTGATCTCCCGCAGCAGCACCACTTCGGCCGCGTCGGCGGCGGCGGCCTCCTCGGCCTTCGGCCCGAGTCGACTGGCCCAGCGCACGAGAAGGAAGATGATGAAGGCGAGGATCAGGAAATTGATCAGGACGGTGACGAACTGGCCCCAGCCGAG
>CBIGXQ010000171.1:0-4018 GCA_966193865.1 uncultured Sphingosinicella sp.
GAGCGAGGTCGCCCTCCTCCCAGGTCGGGATCTGACCGAACGGGTTCAGCGCGAGATGGGCGGGCGCCTTCATCCCGGCGAAGGAGACGAGCCGGACATCGTAGGGCATGCCGGCTTCCTCGAGCGCCCAGCGGACGCGCATGTCCCGCGCCAGGCCCTGGCCTCGATCCGGCGATCGTTCGAAGGCGGTGATGATCGGCTTCATTGAGGCTCTCCCGAGTCGCGCCGAAGACGTCGAGCACAGATTGCGACGCCGTCACAGAGGCTACGGCGCCTCTTCGGCTCTCGCAGCCGCCCCGGGTTCGAAACGCCGCCGGAACCAAAGCGACTGGCGTCGGTTCAAAATCCGGCGGCGGCGTGGCGAAGCGGCGGCCCTGTGGCTTCCATCTGGCCGGACCAAGACGTCAGGAGGCTCGATTTGCCGGAAGCTGCCAGGGGTTCCAGGAACCGTTCGTTGATCCTCATCCTTCTCGGCGGCCTGCTGGCGCTGGTCGGCGCTGTGCTCGCGGTCGGCGGCGCCTGGCTCGCGATCCTGGGCGGATCTTTTTATTACCTGCTGGCCGGGCTTGGCCTGATCGCCTCCGGGATCCTGATCATCCGCCGCCGGATCATCGGCGCCTGGCTCTATCTCGCCATCTTCGCGCTCACTTTGCTGTGGGCCCTGTGGGAAGCCGGCCTCAGCGTCTGGCCGCTCGTGCCTCGGGTCTTCGGGCCGTTCGTGCTCGCCATCCTCGTCCTGCTGGCGCTTCCGCTGCTGGCGCCGGAGCGCTGGCGTTGGCGGGGCGCGTTGATCGGCGCCGCCGGCCTCTTCGTCGCGATCGCAGCAGGAACGGCGCTCATCGCCGTCACCAGCCGGACCGTCGCGGGTCCCCTCCCCGGCCCGATCGCCGCGGCTGCCGCCGACACGGCTCGGCTCCAGGCCGGCGCCGACTGGCCGGCTTATGGCGGAACCGAAAGCGCACGGCGCTATTCCCCGCTCGGCCAGATCACGCCCGACAATGTCGATGAGCTCGAACGTGCCTGGGTCTACCACACACGCGATCTTCCCGAGGAGAATTTCGGCGCCGAGACGACTCCGATCAAGATCGGCGACAGCCTCTATCTCTGCTCGGCGATGAACATCCTCATCGCGCTCGATCCGGTCACCGGCCGGGAGCGCTGGCGCTACGATCCGGAAGTGTCGGAGGAGTGGATTCCCTATACGGCCGCGTGCCGGGGAGTCGCTTATTATGCGGTGCCGGGGGCCGATCCGAACAGCCTGTGCGCAGCCCGGATCATCGAAGGCACACTCGACGGACGGATCATCGCCGTCGACGCGCGGACCGGCCGCCTTTGCCCCGAATTTGGCGCCAACGGCCATGTCGACATGAAAGTGGGGATGGGTCCCGTCTTCCCCGGCATGGTCTCGATCACCTCGCCGCCGACCATCGTGAGGGGCGTGATCGTTACCGGCCACCAGGTGCTGGATGGACAGAAGAACGCTGCGCCGTCCGGAGTCATCCAGGGCTTCGACGCCGTTACCGGCGAAAAGAGCTGGGCCTGGGACATGATGAATCCGCAATGGACCGGCGATCCGCCGGAGGGCGAGATGTACGCGCGCGGCACTCCGAACATGTGGACCATCGCCAGCGGCGACGAACAGCTGGGGCTGGTCTATCTGCCGATGGGCAATTCGGCGGCCGATTACTGGAGCAGCGACCGGCGCCCGCCGGAGAATGTCTATGCCACGTCGCTGGTCGCGCTGGACGTCACCACCGGTCGGCCGCGCTGGCACTTCCAGGCGGTCCACAACGACGTCTGGGACTATGATTTCGGCGGTCAGGCGACCCTGGTCGATTTTCCGGTCGGCGCGGGCCGGGTGCCGGCGCTCATCCTCCCGAGCAAGCAGGGCGACATCTACGTCCTCGATCGGCGAACCGGCCAGCCCTTGTTCCCGGTCCAGGAACGGCCGGTGCCCCAAGGCGGGCTGGAGCCGCAGATGCGGACTCCGACCCAGCCTTTCTCCTCCTATCACACGCTCGCCTTCCCGATGCTCACCGAGCGCGACATGTGGGGCATGTCGCCGATCGACCAGATGATCTGCCGAATCCAGTTCAAGCAAGCCGACTATCAAGGCCCCTACACGCCGCCCGTCGCCGACCGGCACTACATCCAGTATCCGGGCTATAATGGCGGCACCGACTGGGGCGGGATCGCGGTCGATCCGGTCCGGGGCGTCATCATCGCCAATTATAACGACATGCCCAATTATGTCCGGCTCGTTCCTCGGGCGGAGGCCGACCGGCTCGGCTGGACGCCGCGAAGCGAAGCGCGCGGCGGCGACATGGGCGGCGGCGCGGAGGGCGCCGGCGACCCGCAAGCGGGCGTGCCTTATGCGGTCGACGTCAATGCCGGCTGGAGGTTCAAGCCCACCGGAATGCTCTGCAAGGAGCCTCCTTATGGCGGGATCCGAGCGATCGAGCTGAGCAGCGGCCGGACGATCTGGGACCGGCCGTTCGGGACGGCGCGCCGGAACGGCCCGTTCGGGATCCCGTCCATGCTCCCGTTCACGATCGGGACTCCCAACAATGGCGGCGCCGCGGTCACCGCTGGCGGAATCATCTTCATCGCCGCGGCGACCGACAATCTCATCCGTGCACTCGACATCCGAACCGGCGAAACTCTGTGGCAGGACACCCTGCCGGCCGGCGGACAGGCCGGCCCCATGGTCTATGAGGCGAATGGCCGCCAATATCTGGTGATCATGGCTGGCGGCCACCATTTCATGGAAACGCCGATCGGCGACGAGGTCATCGCCTACGCGCTGCCGCAATGAGGCTTCGGCCGAGGCGTCACTCCGGGGATCGCCCGAGCCGAGGGGCGAGCGGCCTTCACGACAGCCGCGACTGATCGGTCAACGGCGCCGCATAATGCCGGGGATCGTCTTCCGCCGCGGCGGCAGGGAAGCCGGGCTGGCGCTCGAGCAGGCGCCGGACGAGAGGCGCGCCTGGACCCTCGTGGAGGGCCTTGATCCGATCGCCGATAATGGCCTCGTCGGCGGTGAAGCGGCGGTTGTGGCGCACATATTCGGTCCAGGTCGGGCTGTGATAGCGCTCGATCCAGACCTGAGGGTCGGCAAGATCGCGAAGGAGGGTCCAGCGGCGGGCGCCATTGCGTCGTCTCACCTGCCGGCGCTCCGCCATGATCGCCAGGAACTCAGCGAGATTCTTTTCGGCGATCCGATATTCGATGGTCACCACGACGGGGCCGGTCCGGCCCTGGACCGGAAAGATGGTGTCGGGCTCGCGGAAGCCGTGCGGATCGAGGTTCATCTCCTCCGTCTCCGGCAAGGGGAACCAGCGGCCGAGGAGGATGCAGCCGAACTGGACGGCGGCGGCAACGAGCAGGGCGGTGGCGAGGCCGGATTCCTCGGTTACATAACCCCACAGCCAGGCACCGCCGGCCATGCCGCCGAAGGTCGCCATCTGGTAGAGCGACAGGGCCCTGGCGACGACCCAGCGAGGCGACGACATCTGGACAGTGGCGTTGAGGATCGACACGACCAGCACCCAGCCGAGGCCGCACAGGACCATCGCCGCCATCGTCAGGGCAAGGAAGGGGCTGAGCGCCGAGACCAGGATGCCCAGCGCCGATCCGGCGAGGGCGAAGCGGACGATGAGCTCGTTCGAATGGGCCTGGCGCAATCGATGCGACCAGAAGGCGCCGCCGACCGCCCCGACGCCGAACGCGCCGAGCAGAAGCCCGTAGGTGATCGGGCCGCCGGCGAGCGTGTCGCGGGCGATGAGCGGCAACAGCGCCGAAGCGGCGCTGGCCCCGGTGCCGGTGACGAAGCCTCGAACCAGGGTGAAGTTGATCGCGGGGCTCATCGCCACGTAGCGGATGCCCGACAGGATCGCGTTTCCGAGCCGCTCGCGCGGGAGCAATCTCTTTTCCCGGTCCGGGCGCCACCGGCCGAGAACGAAGATGAGGCCGACATAGGAAAAAGCGTTGAACGCGAACGCCGCCGCCGCGCCGGCGA
>CBIGXQ010000172.1:0-3990 GCA_966193865.1 uncultured Sphingosinicella sp.
CGTCGCTCGCGCTCCTACATCCTCGCTTCGCCCACGCAGGCGGCCGCGGCGCGCCGGCTGGCCGCCCAGCTTCCGTTCCGGCCCTGGATCAACATGACGGGGCGAAGCGGGCCGATCCGGCTCGTGCTCGGCCATGACGCGGTGCGCTTCGACGAACGGCTTCTTCGGGGCAGGCGGAGCTCCTGATGCCCTTGCTTCTTGCCGTCGCCGCGATCGCGGCATCGGCGGCCCCCGCTCCCCAATCTCCGCCGGTCTGCTCGTTCGAGCGGGTGGGCCAGGCGCGCGAGGCGCTGACCGGCAACAGGCTCGTCCAGGCGGGCCGGATGATCGATCGGCTTCGCCCCGGCTGCGGCATGGAATCGGATTTCCGGCGGCTCGAGGCGGCGTGGCTGCTGAGCTCGGGCCGCGACGCGGAAGCGCTGACCCGCTACGAAGGCTTGCTCCTCCGCCAGGGTGACGATCCGGCTTTGCTTGCGGGCGCGGGCCGCGCAGCGCTTCGGCTCGGCTCGCTGGAGCGCGCCGCCGCTCTGCTTTCCGAGGCGACCTCGCGCGGAAGCGACGACTGGCGCGCCTGGAACGCGCTGGGAATTGTCCGTGACCGGCAGCGTCAATGGCCGGCTTCCGAGCTAGCCTATGCGCGTGCCTTGCAGCTCGCGCCGGACCAGGCGTCGATCTTGAACAACCATGCCTATTCGCTGCTCGTTCAAGGCCGCGCCGCGGAGGCTGTGCCGATCTTCGAGCGCGCCGCCCTTCTCGATCCGCAATCGGCCGAGGTGAGAAATAATCTCGAGCTCGCCCGCGCGTTGACCGGACAATATGACGAGCGCCGTCGACGCGGCGAAAGCGCCCGCGCCTGGTCTCGACGCCTCAACAACCAGGGCTATGGCGCCTTGCTGGCGGGCGATCGCGAAGCGGCCAGGCGCCTGCTTTCCAAGGCGATTTCGGCAAGTCCGTCCTATTTCGAAGCGGCTGAGCAGAATCTGGCCCGAGCGAACGCGCAATGAGCTTTTCCCTCGCGGTCGTCGTGCCGCTCATTCTCTATGCCATCCTGATCGCGGCCGCCGCGCTCGAGGATGGCCTTCGCTTGCGGATTTCGAACGTCACCAACGTCGCCATTCTCGTCCTGGGCGTACTGACCCTGGCCCTGAACTGGAATGGTGAATGGTGGCAGCATCTTCTCGCCTTCGTCATCGCGCTCACCTTCGGTGTCGGGCTCTTCAGCATCGGCTGGCTGGGCGGGGGTGACGCCAAGTTTGTCGCGGCGACGGCCTTCGCGTTCGATCTCGAAGGCTTGATGCGATTCCTCCTGTGCACAACCATCGCCGGCGGAATCCTGGCCTTCCTCTACCTCGGTACGGCCCTGCTCCGTCGGCGCCGCGAGGGGATGAAGCGCCGCAGCCTTCCCTACGGAATCGCCATCGCCGCCGGAGCGGCGCTGACTTGGTGGCTCTCGCCCGACAGCACGATCCTGGCGAGCCACCCATGGCGCTGACGAGCCTTTTCGCGCACCGTTCGGGTCGGGTCATCTCCCTCAGCCGACTACTCCTGTCGGCAAGCTTCGGCGCGGTCATCTGGCTCGATCCGTCGCAACCGCGCGGGCTGGAAACGTTCAGCTATGCCGTGCTCGCCGCCTATGTCGCCTGGTCGGCTTTGGTGATGGCCCTCACCTGGTGGAGCTGGCGTTTGGACAATCGTCTCGCCAGCCTGTGCCATCTCGTCGATGTCGGTGCGTTCGGAATCGTCGTGCTCCTCACCCAGGGCTTCACCGGCCCGACCTTCGCCTTCTTCATCTTCATCCTGCTTTCCTCCTCGATCCGCTGGAGCTGGCGCGAAACGGCGGTAAGCGCGCTCGCTCTTATCATCCTGTTCGGCACCGCCAGTGTTTCGGCTTTGCTCGTCGCCCAGGCGGCAACCGATCTGTTCGCAGTCGTGATGCGGGGCCTGTACCTCCTCATCGTCTCTGCCTTGTTCATCTGGTTCGGAATCAACCAGGGCAAGGGCCGGCCGTCCGGAAAGCTCGCCGAGCCAGCGCTCCTGCTCGGGGAGCAGCCGATTGCCGAGATTTTGGGCATGGCTTCGGATCGGCTGGGCGCGCCGCGGCTCGTCTTCGCCTGGTCGGAGGGCGAGGAACCGTGGGTCCACATCATGGTCCGCGAACACGGCGAGATTAAGCGCGACCGCTTCGCGCCCGACGATTTCGGCCAGCTGGTTTCGGACGAAGCCGGGAGCCATGCCTTCCTGTTCGACACAGGCCGAAGGCTGGGCCTGAGGCAGCGCGACGACGATCGCACGCGCTTCGTCGAGTTCGATCCGGCGATCCAGGCGAATTTCGCCACCCTGTTCGGCCTCAAGTCCGGACTCGCCATCCCGATCCGCGCCGACGAATGCGAAGGCCAGCTCTTCGTCACCGGCACGCGAAGCCTGTGCACCGACGACATCGCGATCGCCGGGAAGCTCGGCAGAGACCTTTCGAAGATCCTCGATCGATCGGCGGCGGTCGCGGTCTCGGAGGAAGCGGCGGTGCGCCGGGCGAAGGCGAGCCTGGCGCGGGACCTTCACGACGGCGTGATCCAGTCGCTCACCGGCGCTTCGCTGAAGCTTGCCAGCATCAGGACGGGTCTCGACGAAGGCGAGGACGTTCGCGAGGAGCTGGAGACGCTCAGGCGGGACCTCGCCTCCGAGCATCTCCAGGTTCGAGCCTTCATCGAAGGCCTGAGAAGCGGCCGCGGGCCGTCGCGCAAGGTCGACCTGAGCAGCGGGCTCTCCCACATTTCGGACGAGCTGAGCCGGCGCTGGAACCTGGTCTGCGAGATCAAGGAAAGACCGGCCGTGGAAGGGCCGGTATGGATGGAGCATGATCTTCATCAGATGGTCCGGGAGGCCACCGCCAATGCCGTTCGGCATGGCCGGGCGACCCGGGTCGAAATCGAAATGGGCTATGAGGACGGGGGGATCGGATTGTGGATAACGGACAATGGCGAGGGCTATCGTCAGCTGACAAGCGAAGTGGTGCCGGAGCCGGAGATCGACGCTCCTCGTTCTCTTCGCGAACGAACCGAGGGCATAGGCGGCCGAATCGAGCTCGACTCGGCGCCTCACCGGTGCCGAACCAGGATCTGGGTCCCAATTCACGAAAGCCGCTGAGGCGGGTCCTCGTCGCCGACGATCATCCCCTCGTATTGTCCGGGATGGAGGCGGTGCTTCGTCACAGCAGCTTCGAGGTGGTCGCGAAGGCCGCGTCCGGTACCGCCGTCCTCGAAGCGATCGAGACCGCCGAGCCCGACATATTGGTGCTCGACGTCAACATGCCCGATCCCAACGGCATGGAGCTTCTCCGCTCGCTTCGGTCCGGCGGCGATCGCCGGCCCGTCGTCCTCGTCACCGCAACCATCTCCGACGACGCCATCGCCGAGGCGATGGAGCTCGGAGTCAACGGCATCATGCCGAAGGACTGCGCGGCGACGTCGCTGATCGAATGCCTCGAGGTCGTCGGCGCCGGCGGTCAGTGGATCGAGGAAAGCATGCGCAAGCGCGGGCTCGAGCATCTGCGCCAGCCGCGTCCCGCCGATTCCACGCGCCTGGCCCGGCTGACGCCGCGCGAACGCACCGTCGCCGAACTGATCGCCAACGGCATGCGCAACCGCGAGATCGGCCTCGAGCTCGGAGTCACCGAAGGCAGCATCAAGGTCTATCTCCACCGCATGTACGAAAAGCTCGGCATCCAGACCCGCCTCGAGCTCGCCATGCTCCTCCACAATGGCGGCGCCGACAAAAGCTGAGGGGGAGGGGCGGGGCGGGCGTCGCTCAGTCGATGGCCCGGACATCGCTCAAGGCGCCGCGGAGCGCCGCCGCCGCCGCCATTGCCGGCGACAGCAAATGGGTGCGCGCGCCCGGTCCCTGGCGGCCGATGAAATTGCGGTTGGAGGTCGAAGCGCAGCGCTCGCCCGGCGGCACCCGGTCCGGGTTCATCGCCAGGCACATCGAGCAGCC
>CBIGXQ010000173.1:0-3953 GCA_966193865.1 uncultured Sphingosinicella sp.
ACGCCTTCGTCCTGGAGCGCCTGCTGGATCCGGCCCGGAACCTCGCCCGACAGGGTCATCTCGAACCCGGTGTCGCCGATCCGCCACTGGATCAGCTCGCGCGATTCCTCGAGCTCGTTCGAGAAGAGGTGGGTCATTCCGAATCCGCTCGGCTCCGCGGTGACGAGGGCCGCGGCGGCGCCGTCGCTGAACTGGAGCATCGCCAGCAGCGATTCCAGCTCCTGGGTCTCCTGGAGGTGAAGCGAGCAGAGCTCGACCGTGACCGTGAGCACCCGAGCCCGCGGCTCGGAGCGGACGATATGATAAGCGGTCCGAAGCGCGGAGACGGCGGCGTAGCAGCCCATGAAGCCGACCAGCGTCCGCTCGACATTGCCGAGGCCGAGCCGGCGGGCGATGATCTGGTCGATTCCGGGAGCGACGAAGCCGGTGCAGCTGGCGACGACGAGGTGGGTGATGTCCTCGAGCGGAGTCAGCTCGCGAAGATTGGCGATCGCCTTGAGCGCAAGCTCGGGCGCCTCTTTCTCATAGACCTTCATCCGCTTCGACGTTCCCGGCGATCCCTGCTCGTAGAAGAGCGGGCGGCCGCCGTCGGTGACCTCGGGCAGGACCGACCAGCGATGCTCGATTCCGGACCGGTCGGCCATACGCATGAACAGCTTGCGAAGCCGGGGGTCCTCGACCTGCTGCTGGGCCCAGTCGATGAACAGGCGGTGCACGTCATGACCGGGGACGGCGCCGGCGACGGCATTGATGAAGGGGCGGCTGCTGCTCACTGGATTCCTTTTCGGACCGCGCCCCCGCGTCGATGAAAACGGCTACGCAGCTTTTAGGCTCCGTGGCAATGAGAGACCCAATTCGAAGCGGAACAGCTTCAGTTCCTCGCCGGGCAGCGGTTCCAGCCGGGGCCGCGAACCGCCCGGCCGGGCGTCGCGCCCAGATGCTCCCCGTCCGCCAGCACCTGCACCCCGTTGACGAAGACGTGGCGCATGCCGACCGCATAACGATGCGGCTGCTCGAACGTGGCGCGATCGGCGATCACCGCCGGGTCGAAGATGGCGAGATCGGCATAATGTCCCTGCTGAAGCTGGCCGCGGTCGCTGATCCCCAGATTGGCGGCCGGCATCGAGGTCAGCCGCCGAACCGCTTCCTGAAGCGGGACCAGCCTTTCGTCGCGGACGTAGCGGCCGAGCAGCCGGGCGAAATTGCCATAGGCGCGGGGATGGGGATTGGAGTTGAGGAAGACCCCTTCCGTCGCCTGACTTGCGGCGTCGGAGCCGAAGCTCATCCAGGGCAGTTGCACCTGCCTTCGGACATTGTCCTCGGACATGAGGAAATAGATGGTGCCGACCCGGCTCTCATCCTCGACGACCAGGTCCATCGCCGTCTCCTCCGGGCTCGTGCCCCGGAGCCTCGCCACCTCGGCGAGGGTCTTGCCGGTATAGTGTCGAAGCGCCGGATTGCGGAACTGGGCCATCAGCATGCCCTCCGGCCCTGCCCCGTAATAGAGATTCTCCCAGCCCTCGCCCGGCCGGCGCATCTCCGCCGCCACCCGCGCCCGGACGGCCGGATCGCGAAGCCGCTCGATCCAGGCCTCGCGGCCGCCGGCCTGGACCCAGAGCGGCATCGCCGCGTCGAGCCCGGTCGCGCCGGCCGGATAGGTATACATGTTGGCCGTGATCCGGAGCCCCTCGGCACGGGCGGCCTCGATCCGGGCGATCACCTCGCCGTAGCGCGGCCAATTGTCGCGGCCGGCGAGCTTCAGATGGTAGATTTCGGCCGGCGCCCCGGAACGGCGCGAAATCTCGATCAGCTCGTCGAGCGACTGGAAGATCGCGTCGCCCTCCGATCGCATATGGCTGACATACATGCCGCCGCAGCGGCCGGCCTCGCTCACCAGGGCGACCAGCTCGTCGGTCTCGGCGAAGCTTGCGGGCGCGTACATGAGCGAGCTTCCGACCCCGAGCGCGCCCTCGTCCATCGCCTCGCGGACCAGCTCCCGCATCCTCGCCAGCTGCTCGGGGTTCGGATCGACATCGCCTTCGCCGAGCTCGTGGATCCTCACCGTGGTCGCACCGACGAAGCTCGCCACGTTGTGCGAGATGCCCCTTTGCTCGAGCGTCTCGAGATAGTCGCCGAGGCTGGTCCAGGTGATCGGGAACTTGATGTCGCCCTGGCGCGAGACGGCGAGGCGCTTCATCTGCTCGTTCAGAGGCCCCATCGACCAGCCTTCGCCGAACACCTGGAGGGTGACGCCCTGGCGGATGTCGCTCTGGCCGCGCCCGTCCTCGATCAGGGATTCGGTCGCCCAGCTCAGCATGTTGATGAAGCCCGGCGCGACGGCGAGGCCGGTGGCGTCGATCTCGCGGCTCGCGCTGCCGGGCGCTGCGGGCCCGACATAGGCGATCCGGTCGTCCGCGATCGCGACGTCGCCGCGATAGGGCTCGCCGCCGCTTCCGTCGTAGATCGTTCCGCCGCGGACGATTGTGTCATATTGCGCCCGCTCGGCGGGAATCGCGGCGCAGGCGGCGAGAAGGAACGCCGAGCAGAGGCCGGCGAGGATCCGCGTCAGCCTCACTGTCCACCGAGCTCCACGGCGAGGTCGTGGATATGGTCGATCGCCCCGTAGAAGCTCGCGACCGGGATCCGCTCGTTGAGCCCGTGATAGAAGATGTCCGATCCCTTGATGAAGATTCCGGAGCTCGCATAGGTCGGGATTCCGGCAGTCCGGTAGATCAGGCCGTCGGTGGCACCGGCTTCCTGATAAGGCGTCACGGGCAGATCGGGATGGTGCTCGCGAATGGAGCGGGCGATCGCCGCCATCACGTCCGGCCTCGGCTCGGAAACCGGGCTCACGGCCGGATTGCCCATCACCTCGATCATCGCCTCCGGATTGGCGACCGCCGAGTTGAGCCGGGCGAGCACCGCCTCGACGCTGTCGCCGGGGAAGATCCGGCAATTGACGGTCGCTTCGGCACGCTGGGGAAGCGCGTTCTCCGCATGTCCGGCGGTAAGCATCGTCGCCACGCAGGTGGTGCCGACGTCGACCAGGAACATCGGGTCGCGAGTGAGGACCGCGAGCGCTTCCGCGTCCGCGGGATCGTCGGCGAAGCGCGCCAATAGCCGTCCCCGTTCGCCGCCCTCGGTCTCCGCATCCTGACGGATTCCGATCAGGGTGAGCTCGTTCGTCATGACGGGATGGCGGATCGCCTGGACCCGGAGAAGCGCCTGGGCGAGCTCGTAGATCGCATTGTCCGCCCGAGGCCGGCTGCTGTGCCCGCCCGGATTGCGGATCGTCATCCGAAAGCTGGCATAGGCCTTTTCGGCGCCCTGGACCCAATAGCCGGTCGGCCGCCCGTCTTCGCTGAGGCTGCCGCCGCCGGCATCGGTGTTGATCGCATATTCGGAATTGCGCACCCAGTCGTGGGCGGCGATCAGCCGGGTCGTCCCGAACGTCGTCTCCTCGTCGCCGACGAAGGCGAAGACGAGCGTCCGGCGCGGCCGATGATCGTCGGCGCGAAGCCTGAGGATGGTCGAGACCATCGACGCGATGCCGGCCTTGTTGTCACCAGTGCCCCGGCCGAAGAAATAGCCGTCCTGCTCGATCAGCTGGAACGGATTACGCTCCCAGTCCTCGGGCCGGGCGTCGACGACGTCCATGTGGCCGGAAAAGAGGATCGGCCGGGCGGCCGGATCGCTGCCCGGGACACGCACCAACAGTCCCGCCGTCTCCTCGTGCGGGAGAATGACGATGTCCTCGGCGGCGATCCCGCCGGCTCGAAGCGTCTCGGCGATATAGTCGACCATCGCCGGCACCTGGCCCTGGCCTTGAGCGGTCCGGAAGCTGATCAGCCGCTCGAAAATCGTCCGGGCCTGCTGCTCGGCCGGCGAAAGCGCCGGCGCGTCCTGGGCGGCCGCCGGCTGAACCGCCAACACCGCCACCGCCAGCGCATATC
>CBIGXQ010000174.1:0-3931 GCA_966193865.1 uncultured Sphingosinicella sp.
TCGAGGCACCCGGCGGTCAGTTCCGCCATCGGCCCTCTGGCCCAGCCGATGATCTCCGGAACGAGCTCGGCCACGGTCAGCGAGGCGTCCGGCCCCAGAGCCGAAAGCGCCGCCCGCAAGGTGAAGCCCATGCCGTAGCCGCCGATGAGAAGGCTCGGAGCCTGGTTGGAATCGAACCGATCGCAGACGATCGTCGCGAGCCATTCTTCGGATTCGCTCGTCCGGCTGCTCATCAGCTCGTTTCCGCCGAGCATGATGACGAAATCCTTGCTCCGCCTGAACAGTCTCAACGACTCGCCGCCGGGGACGGCGGCGGTTCCGATAAGCTCACGGGCGATCATCAGCCGCCGCCGGGGGCCCTGGTTCCGGTCGGCCGGCTCTCAGCCGAGGCCTGATTGCCTCGCGGGCCCTTCTTCCAGTCGATCCGGTAGAGGTCGAACCGCCGGTCGCTGAGGTTGCGGACCGTCCCTTCCGCTCTCGCCCAGGTGAGGTCGGCGAGGTTCACGTCGGCAATGGTGAGAGTCTCGATATTCTCGCTCGCCTCGGCGGCGACGCCGTCCCTCGCGAAGGGAAAGTCGCACGGGGTCAGGATGCACGACTGCGCGTATTGGACGTCCATATTGTCGACCCCGGGCAGATTGCCGACATTGCCCGAGAGGACGACGAAGCACTGATTCTCGATCGCCCGCGCCTGGGCGCAATAGCGCACCCGCATATAGCCCTGCCTGTTGTCGGTGCAGAAGGGAACGAAGATGATCCGGGCGCCCTCGTCCACCAGCCGACGGGCAAGCTCCGGAAACTCGCTGTCGTAGCAGATGAGCACGCCGACCGGGCCGATGTCGGTCTGGATGACGTCGACCGAATTGCCGCCCTTGATCTTCCACCAATAGGCCTCGTTCGGGGTGGGGTGGATCTTCTCCTGCGCATGGACCGAGCCATCGCGAAGGCAGACATAGGCGACGTTCTGGATACTTCCGTCCTCGGTCCGGGTCGGATGCGATCCGCCGACGATGTTGATGTTGTAGCGAAGCGCCATTCGCGAAAGCTCGGCGACGACCGGAGCACGATGCTCGGTCATCCGGTCGATCGCCGCCATCGGCGTCAAAGTCTCCGTCTCGAACGAGAGGAGCGACAGTGTGAACAGCTCCGGGAAGACGACGAAATCGGCCCGATAGTCGGCCGCGACGTCGACGAAATATTCGACGTTCTGGACGAATTCGTCGAAATCCCTGACCGCGCGCGCCTGCAGCTGGACCGTCGCAAGCCTGACGCTCTCCACTCCGCGCGGAACCCGGAAGGCGGCCGGCTCGCCGGGATCCACATAGGGGTTGCGCCACACCATGTGCGCCGCAAAGCCGCCGGAGGCTTTGTCGAACGGCAGATAATTGCTCAGAACGCCGATCGGCGTGAACCCGTTGGCGAGCTGGAAGCCGATGACCTGGTCGCGAAGTTTCCCGTCGCGCACCTGAACCAGATAATCGTCGGGGCCATCGACCCTCGATTTCGCCCGGGCATAGCCCGGCATCCGGCCGCCGAAGACGATCCCGCGAAGCTCCAGCCGCTCCGCCAAAGCTCGCCGGGCTTCGTAGAGGCGTTTGCCGATCCTCATTCCGCGCTGGCGGGCGTCGACCGCCATCTCGATTCCGTAGAGCCATTCGCCGGTCGGCTCGTGACGGCTTCCGAAACCGTTGCCGCTGATCGTCGCCCAGTCGTGGGGCGAAAGCGCGACCGCTTCGTCGATCCGCGACGAGGCGCAATAGCCGACGATCTCGCCCTCGAGGACGGCGACGAACTGGCCTTCCGGGAAGTTGTTGATCTGACCGAGAATCTGGCCGGGGCTATAGGTCTCGATGCCGGGATAGGCGCGTCCGATCAGCGCCAGGATTCCGGGCACGTCGGCGGCGGCTGCGGGCCGCACCTCGAGCTTGGCTGGGCTTCTCCGGGCCATTCACGCGCTCCTAGCGTTTGTCGGCGCGGACGGGAATTACTTGCGGCTCTTGCGTGCCGCGTAGCGCGCATCGCGCGCCGCCTTGCGCTCCGCCTCGGTCGGCAGTTGCGGTGCCGCCGCCGCGCTCGCCTCGGCCTTTGCCGCCTTGGCCTGCTTCGCGGCCTCGACCGCCGCTTTCTTCTCGGCGCGCTTCTCGGCCTCTCTGGCTTCCCGTTTCAGGCGCGCGGCCTGGCGCTCGGCGGCGACCTTCTCGTCGACCGGGGGCCTGGCGTGCAGCTTGTCGAGCGCCTTCTGCTTCGCCTCCGCGGCCTGGCCGACCCGGCCTTCGAAGGATGGATCCCTGTACTGCTTCATCGTTCTTTGCTCCTCGTCGGTTGTCACCCGCCGGAAGTGCCGGCGTGCTGGCGCTCAGAGCAACGAAAGAAGACGGGAGCCGCAAAGCGCCTAAGCCATCAATTGGCGACTGTCGCACCGTCCATGTAGGCGCCAGGCCGGAAAGGGCAAGCGCGCGGATCGACGCCGGCAGGCGACTGTGCAGCGGAAAAATAGCGTCGACCGGCCCGCGGCGAAGCCGATAGCCGGGCGTCTTTTCGTTCGTTACATGACCCGATGCCAAAATTTCTCAGCCACTGGACCTGGCTCGCCCCGTCATTTGCGTGGTTGCTCATCCTTCTCAGCTTCGGAGCCATCCTCTCCCCTTTCCTGCTTTCGGCGGCCCTCGTTCTTGCCGTCCTTGCCGCGGTCCATCACGCCGAGCTGATCGCCCATCGCGTCGGCGAGCCGTTCGGCACGTTCCTGCTTGCCGTCGCGGTGACGGTCATCGAGCTGGGTCTGATCGTCACTCTGATGTCGGCGGGCGGCGAGAACGCCTCCACCCTCGCCCGAGACACATTGTTCGCGGCGGTGATGATCATCCTCAATGGCCTGGTGGGGATCTGCATCCTGATCGGCGCGATCCGCTATCGCGAGCAGACTTTCCAGCAGACGGGAGTGAGCGCTTCCCTTGCGACGATCTGCGCACTCACGATCCTGACCCTCGTTCTCCCCAATTTCACGATCAGTGAGCCGGGACCGGTTTACGCTCCGTCGCAGCTCGCTTTCGTCGCGATCGTTTCCTTCCTCCTCTACATCACCTTCGTCGCCGTCCAGTCGGTCAGGCACCGCGACTATTTCCTGCCGCCCAAGGCCGTCGCCGCCGATGTCGACGTTCATGCGCAACCGCCCTCGAACCGCGCGACGATGATCTCGTCCGTCCTGCTCCTCGCCTGTCTTGGGGCCGTCGTCCTGCTCGCCAAGACTCTGGCGCCGCCGATCGAGGCCGGGGTCGCGGCCGCCGGCGCCCCGCGGACCATCGTCGGCGTCATCATCGCCGCGCTGGTGCTGCTGCCGGAAGGCGTCGCCGCGGTCAGGGCGGCGCTGGCCAACCGGCTTCAGACCAGCCTCAACCTCGGCCTCGGCTCCGCTCTGGCGACGATCGGCCTGTCGATCCCGGCCGTCGCCGCCTTGTCGCTGGCGATCGGGCTTCCGATCGCTCTCGGCCTCGACGCCAAGAGCGTCGTCCTTCTCTTCCTCACCCTGATCGTCGCCACATTGTCGCTCTCGACCGGCCGGACGACGATCCTCCAGGGCATGGTTCACCTGGTGATCCTCGGCGTCTATCTGTTCACCACGATCGTGCCCTGACCAGCTGAAGGAATCATCGGTGACTGACAGCGACCAGGCCATCGAGATCTACGAGCGCAACGCGGCCGCCCTTGCCGAGCAATATGAATCGCTCGGCACCGGTCCCGACTTCCTTCATCTGATCCCGCCCGCCGAACCCGGGGCGATCGCCCTCGACATCGGCGCCGGCAGCGGCCGCGACGCCGAATCCCTCGTCGAGCTCGGCTACGAAGTGGTGGCGGCCGAGCCGGCGGCGAACATGCGCTCGGAAGGCATGAAGCGCCACGGCCTCAAGTCCATCAAGTGGCTCGACGATCGCCT
>CBIGXQ010000175.1:0-3919 GCA_966193865.1 uncultured Sphingosinicella sp.
CCCATGTTCTGGATAGCGAGAGCGGGGGGGCAAAAGGTCACTATCCGGACTGCTCAACGGGCTAGTTAAGGCTGGGTTCCGCCAGTTTCGAAAAAAATTTCCAGGCACCGCCATTGCGCGGCACCGGAAGCTGCGGCGGCGGTTGGTGCGGCGAAGGAGAAGAGATGTGCCGAAGCCGCCGAAAACGCCGCCCAGCTCCGATATTGACGGAGTCGACGAAGATGCCGCTCCCAACACCGACGCCGCGATCGAATCGGGCCAGGACAGCGGGGATCTCGAGCTGGCGCGAAAGGAAGCGGCCGCGAAGCCTCGTCATTCTACCGACAAGGGGAGGGACGACCGGTCGCGCTGAGGGAAGCGTCGTGGCGTGAGGCGCAGGGAGGACCCGGATCAGGCCTGCCGATCGGTCACCGCGACGAGGACGGCGTAACGGCCCTTCTCGGGCTCGCGCTCGAGGGTTGAGCGGAGCTGGCGGGCGAGGCCGGTGATGATCCGGTCGAAGCGGTCGAACAGACGTCCGTCCCGCTCGACTGCTTCGGCAAGGCTGTCGACCTCGATCGACAGTCGGGCAAAGCCGGGTTCCGCCGGTTCCATGACGATCGACACCAGGTTCGCTCCCGCAAGCATCCCGAACTCGACGATTTCCGTCACCAGAAAGGCGACCGAGACGGCGGCATCCTGGCTTGCATGGACAGGCGTGACGTCGAGTCGGATCTGCATGCCCGAAGCGCTCGCCGGCGCCGTTGCCCGCAAAGTGGCGGCGAGCTCGGAGATGAGCGGCTTCAGGGCGACTCCGCGATTCTCCTCGAGCTCGGCATAATGGTTGCGGTGGACGACGGCGAGGGCGTCGACCCGCCGCTGGATCGAGGCATAGGCTGCGGCGACGTCCTCGTTGGTGGCGCCGCGCGAATGGAGGTTCAGAAGCGACGCGACCACCTGCAGGTTGTTCTTCACCCGGTGGTGGACTTCGCGGACCAGGCGGGTCTGGCGCTCGACCGCGGCGCCCAGCTCCGCTTCGTGCCTGGCGACGGTTCGAGTGGCGCCGTCGAAGGCGTCGCCGAGGGCGGCAATCTCCCGGGCCGGGCTTCGAACCCTGGGCAAAGCGAGCGGCATGTCGCCCGGCTGATATTCGGCGACGACCCGGTGCATCCGGCCCAGCGGCTCGAGCACGAGCCGGTTGATCAGGAGCCAGCCGATGATCGCCGCCGCAAGCCACATCAGCACCGGCAGGATGATCACGAAAACGTCGAGCGGGCGGATCGGTATCGAGGCGAGCTCGATGTGCAGCCGATAGCGCCCGTCGCCGATCGCCTGATCGTCGGAAAGCGGCTCCCCGAAGGGCACCGGCCGATATTCGTCGCGAAGCAGCATCCGTCGCCCGGGGCCGACCAGCGCCAGGTTGAAATTCGCGCTCGTTCCGGTGACGTCGGTCACTCGGCTGAGCGTCTCGCGGTCGAATTCGACGATCGCCTCGGCGGCTCCGCGTTCGTCGAAAAGGCTCAGCCGGAGCGTTTCTCCTCCCGGGGAGATGGTCAGATCCTCGGCGGTCCCGTTCTCTCCGGGAAGCGGTACCGGACCGAAACCCGGCGTGGCGCACCGCAAATTCCCGCTGGGCCCGTAAAAGGCGTATCGGCTCGGTCCGAGCTGCGCGGTAAGCAGACGCTGAAGAATGCGCGCGCAGACCTCGCTCTGGGCCGGCGCGGCCCCGATCGCGGCCGCTGCCGCCCGGACGGTGCCGCTGCTCCGGGCCAGCAATTCGTTGAGCCGCTGGGCCTTGACGTCGAGCCGGGCGAGCGTCTGTTCGGCCCGCTGTTCGCTATTCTCGGTCGCGCTGTAGATCGAGGCCGCAACGGCGACGATTCCCAGCGGGAGAAGCCCGAGGCTCATGATGAGGAACATCTTGAGCCCGCTCGACATCCGCTCCCAGCGCGAGCCGAGCCAGTTGCTTGATTCGGGATTCACGTCGCGCTCGCCTTCATGGCGGAGCCGGGGATTAGCCGAGCTTCCCCAGCAGATCGAGCATCTCGGGCGGGATGTCCTCGTTGATCGTCCGCTGATAGACGGATTTCAGCGCATCGCCGATCTCACTGACCGGCGCTCGACGCTTTTTCGGGCGAGGTGACTGGGTTTCTGGCATTTCAGATGAGGGCTTGCGCCGGCGTTCGCCTTCTTTTTCGTCTTGAAAGCTCAAAGTCTCTCACCCCTCACGGCTCGAAGCCGCCCGCAGCGGACCAAATGTCTGAGCAGCTCCAGCGCAGCCGTCCCCGCTGCCCAAGGCCCAATTATTTCGGCGGCCCGAATAAAGGGCCGGCGCGCGGATGGAAACAAAAAACTCCGACGATTGTTCCAGTATGGTGCGAGGACGGGGCCGGGGCTCTTTTGGCGTGCGCTCCTCGCGCGCCGGGAGGGGTTCGTGGGCTTGCAATCCGGCAAGCTCCCACCCCATAGCCCGCGGAACAGAAGGAGTCGCAACGAATGTCGCTTGGCCAGGAACTCGCGCCCCATCTTCCCTTTCTTCGTCGCTACGCGCGTGCCCTTACCGGCAGCCAGGGCCATGGCGACGCCTTCGTCCGGGCCACGCTCGAGGCGATCGTCGCGGCACCCGATGATTTCCCGCGGGACGTCGATCCTCGTCTGGGTCTTTACCGGACGTTCCACGCCATCTGGTCCTCCGCCAATATCGAGGAAGAGCCGGGACATTCCAGCACCCGCGAACCGGAAGGAATCGCCCAGGCGCGGCTGGCAAGGATCACGCCCTTGTCGCGCCAGGCCTTGCTTCTCACGGCGATGGAAGGCTTCACCCCGGAGGATGCCGGCTATCTGATCGGGGCGGCGCCGGATGAAGTCGAGAGCCTCGTTGCCGAGGCGCTTGCGGAGATCGAGCGTCAGACTCGTGCCGAGGTGCTGATCATCGAGGACGAGCCGATCATCGCGATGGACATCGAAACGATCGTCCGTGACCTTGGCCACACCGTCACCGGAGTGGCCGTGACTCGCGACGAGGCGGTTCAGCAGGCAATGGCTCGGCGCCCCGGCCTCGTGCTCGCCGATATTCAGCTTGCCGACGACAGCTCCGGAATCGACGCGGTGAGGGACATCCTCCAGGAGTTTACCGTGCCGGTGATCTTCATCACCGCCTTCCCGGAACGGCTTCTCACCGGGGAGCGGCCGGAACCGACTTTCCTCATCACCAAGCCCTTCCAGCGCTCGACCGTGAAGGCGGCGATCGCCCAGGCCTTATTCTTCGATACCGCTACCGTTCCCGCCTGACCGCGGGAACCGGCTGCGCCCAGCGGGCGTTGCCGGGCGGTAACGAATGGAACTTCGAGAAGAGCGAGCGGATGAACGACGAGCCCGAACATATCAGCACCACCAAGGCTCGGGCAGGGACGACGCCGCACATGACTCGGTACGTGCTCGCCTGGGGGCTCGCTTTGGTCATCGCGATTTTCCTCATCCTGTTGCTTGTCTGGCTTTGAGCCTTATCTCAATGGGCAGGGCGGAACCGCCGGTCCCGCTCGCCGCCTACTCGAGTCGCGTAAATTAGGGAAAACTTGATGTCGGGCCAGAAGATGGCGGAGGTTGAGGAGCGGGAAGAGCGAGCGGAAACGGTTCCGCTGCCCGACTCCGAATTCAAGGATCAGCTGGCGCAGGTCATTCCGCATCTGCGCGCCTTCGGCCGTTCGCTCTCCGGCAGCCGCGATCTTGCCGACGATCTCGTCCAGGAAACCTTGCTGAAGGCCTGGGCTGCCCGCAAACGGTTCCAGGCCGGCACCAACATGCGCGCCTGGACCTTCATCATCCTGAGGAACCTTTTCCTCTCCCAGATGCGCCGCGCCCGATTCAAGGGCGAATGGGATGAACTGACCGCATCGCGCCTGCTCGCGGCCCCTGCGAGCCAGGATCGCCACATCGAGCT
>CBIGXQ010000176.1:0-3793 GCA_966193865.1 uncultured Sphingosinicella sp.
CCGCGCGGCCCTGCGGCCGGCGACCCCGGCTTTTTCCGCCGCCGATCGGGCCGCGATCTGCGTCGTTCGTTCGGTGCCGGACGAAGTCTCGTCTCTGTTCGCGGCCGAGGTGGCCGGCGACGCGGAGTCCGCGGTGGCGGAGTCCCTGGAAAAGGTGATGGCCGCGTGCAGCGGCGATAGTCAGGCAATCGACGCGACCCCGGCAACGCTGAGGGCGATCCTCGCGACCGCCGCTTTCCGCGAGCTTCGGACTGAAGCGGCTCGGATCGTCCCGACCAGCAATCTTGCATCGGAGGCTTCCCAATGAAGCTGATTCTCCTTGCCCTTGCTTTCGCGGTGCAAAATCAACCTGTGTTCAACGAGGCGGAGCGAGGTCCCAATACCGGGTTTCCACCGGAACGCACCTTATCGCCGGCCCATGATCTCTATTTTGAGGATTCCGCGCCGCCCACTCTTGAAGCGCGGATTGCAGCCCAGGATTTCGGCGCCTGCGTCGCTGACACGAGCGCCGTGGTTGCCCGCGACGTGCTGAAACGGGATTTCACCACCCGGGCCTATGATCGATCGCTCCGTCGCCTGATCGGTGGGAACGAAGATTGCCTGCGCCGGCGCGGCAGCATGCGCTCCTCCAGCCTGATCCTCGCCGGAGCAATCGCGGAGCGATTGATCGAGCGCGAGGACGGGCCGATCAACGTCCGGCTTGCACGAGCGGCCTTGAGACCATCGGCACCGACATTTTCGGTTTCCGACCGCGCTGCAAATTGCGTCGTCCGCTCGGTTCCGGATGACGTCGCCCGCTTGTTCGAATCGGAGGTCGCCGGCGACGCCGAAACGACCATGACGGATCAGTTGCGGCCGGTTCTGGCGGCATGCCTCGGCACCGGCCAACCGATCGAAGCGACACCGGCCGGGCTTCGGGCGATCCTCGCCACCGCGGCCTTCCGCGAAATCAATGCCGATCCGCCGACGGCGGAGACACGGAACTGACATGCCCAAGGTCAAGGTAGACGGAATCGAGATCGAGGTCCCCCAGGGGGCGACCGTGCTTCAGGCCTGCGAGATGGCCGGCAAGGAGATTCCGCGTTTCTGCTATCACGAGCGGCTCGCCATCGCAGGCAATTGCCGGATGTGCCTGGTCGAGGTGAAGCCGGGGCCTCCCAAGCCGCAGGCGAGCTGCGCCTTGCCGGCGACCGAGGGCCAGGAAATCTCCACCATGACGCCCGCCGTCCGCAAGGCCCGAGAAGGGGTGATGGAGTTCCTCCTCATCAACCATCCGCTCGATTGCCCGATCTGCGACCAGGGCGGCGAATGCGACCTTCAGGACCAGGCCATGGCCTATGGCCGAGGCCATAACCGCTTCGACGAGAACAAGCGGGCGGTCTCCGAAAAATATATGGGCCCGGTCGTGAAGACGTTCATGACCCGCTGCATCCACTGCACGCGCTGCGTCCGCTTCGTCCAGCAGGTGGCCGGAGTGGAAGAGATCGGGATGATCGGCCGCGGCGAGAATGCCGAAATCACCTCATACCTGGAAAAGGCGCTCACCAGCGAATTGAGCGGCAATGTCGTCGATCTGTGCCCGGTCGGCGCGCTCGTCTCCAAGCCCTACAGCTTCGAGGCCCGGCCGTGGGAGTTGCGCAAGGTGCCGGCGATCGACGTCATGGACGCGGTCGGGACCAACATCCGGCTCGACAGCCGCCAGCGTGAAGTGATGCGCGCGCTTCCGCGCCTCAATGAAGACGTCAACGAGGAATGGGCCCACGACAAGACCCGTCACGCGGTCGACGGCCTGCTCCGCAACCGGCTCGACCGGCCATGGCTTCGCGAGAATGGCAAACTTCGTCAGGCGAGCTGGGCCGAAGCCTTCGGCAGGATCGCCGAGGTCGCGAAAAAAGCGAAGGCCAGTGTCGCGGCAATCGCCGGCGACCTCGTCGACGTCGAGACGCTCTATGCCGCCAAGACGCTTCTGGCGTCGCTCGGCTCGGACCTTCTTGAGGGTCGCCAGACCGGCCTCGATTACGACGTTTCGAACCTGGCCGCGGTCAATTTCAATACCAGGATCGCCGGCATCGAAACCGCCGACGCCATCCTCCTGGTCGGCACCAATCCGCGTTGGGAAGCGCCGCTGGTGAACACCCGGATCCGCAAGGCGGTCAAGTCGGGGGCCAGGATCTTCCTGATCGGACCCGACGTCGACCTCAGCTATCCGGTCGAGCGTCTCGGCGATGATCTGTCGCTGATCGCCGACTTGCCTAATATGGTGACCGAGGCCTTCGACGGCGCGCAGCGGCCGGCGGTGATCGTCGGCGGTGCCGCTTTGAAGGTGCCGGGCGGACAAGCGGCGAGCCTTGCTTTGGTCAATACCCTCAACCTCCTCCGAGGCGAGTGGAACGGCTACAACGTCCTCCATACCGCCGCCGCCCGCACCGGCGGGCTGATGCTCGGTTTCGCCCATGCCGGCGGAATCGCGGCGCTGGCGGAAAAGGCGCCGAAGCTGCTCTTCCTGCTCGGCGCCGACGAAATGGACCTTGCGCCCTTCGCCAAGAGCCTGAAGGTCTATATCGGCCATCATGGCGATCGCGGCGCCCATGGAGCCGACATCATCCTTCCGGGCGCGGCCTATACCGAGAAGCACGGAATCTACGTGAACCTCGAAGGCCGGGTGCAATATTCCGAAAAGGCCGTCGATCCGCCGGGCGACGCCCGCGAGGACTGGTCGATCCTTCGGGCGCTTTCCGAGACGCTCGGCAAGAAACTGCCGTTCGACAGCTTCGGCGAGCTTCGCGCTGCTTTGTTCGCCGATCATCCGGACTTCGGCCGGCCCGGGCTCGCGCAATTCGACTGGGCGCCTCCGAAGCTCGAAAAGGTGGCGATCCGCCCCGGAACCGGACTTTCTTATCCGATCGCCGATTTCTATCTGACCAATCCGATTGCCCGTTCCTCGCCGACGCTCCAGCGCTGCTCGGCCGAGATCCTCCATGGCGAGGAAATCGCGGAGGCCGCGGAATGACCGAATGGTTCCAGAGCACCTGGATGGGGGAGGGGTTCGGCTGGTTCCTCGCCACCCTGATCCTGATCCTGATGATCGCTTTGCCGCTGATGCTGGCCGTGGCAATGATCATCTATGCCGATCGCAAGATCTGGGCGGCGATGGCGCTGAGGCGTGGGCCCAACGTCGTCGGGCCGTTCGGACTTCTGCAAAGCTTCGCCGACGGCCTCAAGGTCTTCCTCAAGGAAACGATCGTTCCGTCGGGCGCCAATCGCGGCCTGTTCATCATCGCCCCGATCATCACCTTCACGGTGGCGCTCGTCGCCTGGGCGGTCATCCCGTTCGGTGAAGCCATGGTCCTGGCCGACATCAATGTCGGCCTGCTCTACCTGCTCGCCATCTCCTCGCTCGGCGTCTACGGGATCATCATCGCCGGCTGGGCGTCCAACTCGAAATACCCGTTCTACAGCGCGTTGCGCGCGGCTGCTCAAATGGTGTCTTACGAGGTCTCGATCGGCTTCGTGCTGATCCCGGTGATCCTCTGGGCCGGTTCGTTCAACCTGTCGGTGATCATCGAAGCGCAGCGCGGCCACATCTTCGGGATCATCAACGGCTTCGGCTTCAACCCGCTGCTGCTGCCGATGGCGGTGATCTTCCTGATCTCCTCAATGGCGGAGACGGCGCGGGCGCCGTTCGACCTCACCGAGGCCGAGAGCGAGCTCGTCGCCGGCTACCAGACCGAATATAGCTCGATGAGCTTCGCGCTCTTCTGGCTCGGCGAATATGGCAACGTGCTGCTGATGT
>CBIGXQ010000177.1:0-3768 GCA_966193865.1 uncultured Sphingosinicella sp.
ACGTTGAACCGGAACAGCATGATGTCGCCGTCCTGGACGACATATTCCTTGCCTTCCGCCCGCATCTTGCCGGCTTCCTTGGCGCCGGCCTCGCCGCCGCAGGCGACGAAATCCTCGAAGGCGATCGTCTCGGCCCGGATGAAGCCGCGCTCGAAGTCGCTGTGGATCACGCCCGCCGCCTGAGGTGCCTTGGAACCTTTCTCGACGGTCCAGGCGCGCGCCTCCTTCGGACCCGCGGTGAAGAAGGTGATCAGGTGGAGAAGGTCGTATCCGGCGCGGATCACCTGGGTGAGGCCGGTTTCCTTGAGCCCGAGGTCGGCGAGGAATTCGGGGCGGTCGGCCGGGTCCATCGTCGCGATCTCGGCCTCGATCGCGGCCGAGATGACGACCGCCCCGGCGCCCTCCGCCCTGGCCCTCTCGAACACCCGGGCGCTATGGGCGTTGCCGGTCGCCGCTTCGGCTTCGTCGACGTTGCAGGCATAGAGGACGGGCTTGGCGGTGAGCAGCTGCGCCCGCTCGAGCGCCAATTTCTCCTCGGCGTCCTTGGGCTTGGTCAGCCGCGCCGGCTTGGAGTCGCGAAGCAGCTCCAGCGCCTGGCCGAGCACGCTCGCCTGGATCTTCGCTTCCTTGTCGCCCTGCTGCGCCTTCTTGACCAGGTTGGGCACGCGTTTCTCGAGGCTCTCCAGATCGGCGAGCATCAGCTCGGTCTCGACCGTCTCGGCGTCGGCGACCGGATCGACCCGCCCCTCGACGTGGGTGACGTCGCCGCCCTCGAAGCAGCGCAGGACGTGGACGATCGCGTCCACCTCGCGGATGTTGGCGAGGAACTGGTTGCCCAGGCCTTCGCCCTTGGAGGCGCCGCGGACGAGGCCGGCAATGTCGACGAACTCCAGCTGGGTCTCGATCTCGCTGGCGGACTTGGCGATCTCGGCGATCCGGTCGAGCCTCGGATCGGGCACGGCGACCCGGCCGACATTGGGCTCGATCGTGCAGAAGGGATAATTGGCCGCCTGCGCCGCCGCCGTTTCGGTGAGGGCGTTGAACAAGGTGGACTTGCCGACGTTCGGCAGACCGACGATTCCACAGCGAAAACCCATTTCCGTCCTTGCAATGATCAGGGAAGAAGCCGGCGTGCCGGCCGTTCCCGCAGGCCGTTAGACGCTCCCATGGCGAAAGGCCAGTGCGGCGCTCGACACCCTCCGCCGGGCTGCTACTCTTCGCCGCTCGAGGGGGAGTTTTCGATGAATCGCTTCGTTGCCCGGGTCCTGATGATGATCGCGGTTGCTTTTCTGCCGGCGCCCGCTCTGGCCCTGGCGACCCCCCAGGAGGTGCTGCGCGATACTATTCGCCAGGACGGCCTCCTCCCGGTCCATGTCGATCGCGATGGAGGCCGGATCATCCTTTCGCTTCCGGCACCGGATGCCGAGGGCATTTCGGGTCGCTTCATCTACGTCGCGTCGCTCGAAACCGGGCTCGGATCGGCGCAGCTCGGGCTCGATCGCGCCCTCTCGCGGGGCTCGCGCCTGCTCGTCTTCCGCCGGGTCGGCAAGAAGATCGTCGCCGAGATCGAGAATCCGCGGTTCCGAGCCACCGGCGCGCCCGCCTCGGAGCAGGAGGGAGTCCGCCGCTCTTTCGCTTATTCGACGATCTGGATGGGCGACGTCGCCGCCGAAACCGCCGACGGCCGCCTCCTCGTCGACGTCGCCGGGCTTCTCACCCGCGACGACATGGACATCGCCCGCGCGCTTCGCGAGCAGGACAATGGCGATTACCGGCTGATCCCGGAGCTCAGCGTCGCCGACACCAATTTCGTCCGAGTGTTCCCGCGCAACATCGAGCTTCGCGGGCGTATCACCTTCACCAGCGCCAGGCCGGGGCCGGAAGTGGGCAATATCGTCCCGGTCAACGGCAATGCCAGCTTCATCGTCCGCCACTCGCTCATCGCTTTGCCCGAAGCCGGCTATCAGCCGCGCCGCTTCGATCCCCGCGCCGGCACGTTCGGATCGCAGGTGGTGGATTTCGCCGCGCCGCTCGGCAGCTCGGTCGTCTACGAGCTCGCCAACCGGTTCCGGCTCGAGAAGCTCGATCCCGCCGCTTCGCGCTCACGGGTCCGCAACCCGATCACCTTCTATATCGACACCGCGGCGCCCGAACCGATCCGGACCGCCTTGTTCGAAGGGACGAGCTGGTGGCGCGAGGCCTTCGAGGCCGCCGGCTATATCGACGCCTTCCGGGTCGAGATGCTGCCCGAAGGGGTGGACCCGCTCGACATACGCTACAACGTCGTCAACTGGGTCAATCGCGCGACCCGCGGCTGGTCCTACGGCCAGGTCATCGAGGACCCGCGGACCGGCGAGATCATCAAGGGCCAGGTGCTGCTCGGTTCGCTCCGGGTCCGCCAGGACATGCTCATCTTCCAGGCGCTCGTCGGCGCCGGCGTGACGGCAAGCGGCGCGCCCAACGATCCCGTCGCCGCCGCGCTCGCCCGGATCAGGCAGCTCGCCGCGCACGAGGTCGGCCACGCGCTCGGCCTCTCCCACAATTTCGCCTCGAGCATCCAGGGCCGCTATTCGGTGATGGATTATCCGGCGCCGCGGGTTCGGCTCGTCGACGGCGCCCTCGACCTTGCCGACGCCTATGGCGTCGGAGTCGGCCGCTGGGACCTTTTCGCCGTCGACTGGCTCTACGGCGCCGCCACCGATTCGGAAGCCGGGTCGATTATGGCCCGGGGAATGGCGGAAGGGCTTCGGTTCGTCGGCGACGACGATGCCCGGCCGGTCGATGCCGCCCATCCCGTCGGCAGCCTTTGGGACGATTTCGCCGACCCGGTCGCCGAGCTGAGGCGGATGATGGAGGTTCGCGCCGTCGCCGTCGATCGTTTCGGTCCCGACGCGATCAGGGCAGGGGAGCCACTGTCCGGGCTCCGCCGCGCCTTCGTCCCGATCTGGCTTCTCCACCGCTATCAGGTCGCGGCCGCGGCCAAGCTCGTCGGCGGCGTGGATTATCGTTACGCCGTGGCCGGCGACGGCACCGGCCAGCCGATCGCGACCGCGCCGGCGGCCCAGCGCCAGGCGATCGACGCGCTCATCGACACGCTGAGCCCGGCGGCGCTCACCGTTCCCGCCGATCTCGTTCCGCAGCTCTCCGTCGGCTGGTCCGGCAATGGCGATCGCCAGACCGACATCGAGATCTTCCCGACCGCGGGCGGCCCGGTCTTCGATCCGCTCGCCGCGACCGAGGTCGGCACGATGGTGACCCTCGCCGAGCTTCTCGCTCCCGAGCGGCTCAACCGGCTCGAGCTCCAGAACCAGGCCGAACCCTCGTCCCCGGCTGCCCACGAGATGCTCGAGCGGCTGATCGAGAACGTCTTCGCCTTTCACGGCCTCGATTCCTCGACGTCGGCGGTGAAGCGCCGGATCGCCACGACGACGGCGCTGGCGCTGGCCCGGACGCAGCGCGATCCGGCGCTTTCGCCGACCCTGTCGCTCGCTCTGTCCGAGCGGATAAGGCGCCTAGCCGACGATCTCGCCCGCCCCTCGGGCAACAATGTCCATTCCGACTGGAGCCGGGGCCTCGGCCGGCTCCTCACCGACGAGGACGCGCTTCAGCGGGTGATCAGCGACCAGCGCCGGCTGCCTCGGATCCCGCCGGGCATGCCGATCGGCGCTGCTGATGGCGACGTGATCGGATTTTAGGCCGGCGCGCGCCCTGGCCCCTCCCGGGGCAGGGGCTGATGATCATCGCGCCTCCTGCTCGGGCCCGCGAAGG
>CBIGXQ010000178.1:0-3637 GCA_966193865.1 uncultured Sphingosinicella sp.
GCCGCCCTTGAGGGCACCGAATTCGGCGGTGTTGGAGATCGCCTCGCGCATCCCGGCTATACCTCGCTCATAGATGAGGTCGGCGAGCAGCTTCACTTCGGTGAGGCACTCGAAATAGGCGATTTCCGGCGAGAAGCCGGCTTCGACGAGGGTCTCGAAGCCGGCATGGATCAGCTCCGGGATCGCGCCCCACAGCACCGCCTGCTCGTTGAACAGATCCGCCTCGCATTCCTCGGCGAAGCTGGTCGGGAGGATCCCCACCCGGCCGCTGCCGATCGCCGCGGCATAGGACAGAGCGAGCGCCTCGGCGCCGCCGCTCGGATCCTGGGAGACCGCGAACAGGGAGATCAGGCCGGATCCCGCCTCGAAATCCCGGCGAAGCGCGGTTCCGGGCCCCTTCGGAGCGACGAGGAAGATGTCGAGGTCGGGCCGGGGCGAGATCAGTCCGAAGCGGATGCTGAGGCCGTGGGCGAAGCTCAGGGCCGCGCCCCGGCGGAGGTTGGGCGCGATCTCCTCGGCATAGATCCGGCCATGATCCTCGTCGGCGGCGAGCATCACGACAAGATCGGCTTCGGCCGTGGCCTCGGCCGAGGTCCTGACCTCGAAACCCTCGACGCCGGCGAAATCGCGCCGAAGCGAGCCTTCGGTCAGAGCGATCACCACCTGGACGCCGCTGTCGCGAAGGTTCAGCGCCTGGGCCCGGCCCTGATTGCCATAGCCGATGATCGCCACCTTCCGGCCGCGGATCAGCGAAAGATCGCAATCCTTGTCGAGATAGACCCGCATCAGCGCCCCGTCATTCGCCGAGCCGCGCTAGGGCAAGCGGCACGCCTCGGCAATCCAGCGGATCGCTGAAGCGCGGCCATTCGGGCGGTGGCTGGCGCCGGAACCAGGTATATTGGCGCTTCGCATATTGGCGAGTCGCGATCTTGCCGGCGGCCAGCGCCTCCCCGCGGTCGAGCTCGCCGCGAAGGAAGGCGGCGATCTCGGGCACGCCGATCGCGCGCATGATCGGCGCCAGCGCCGGCAATCCCCGCTCCAGAAGCGCCGCGACTTCCGCCAGGCCTTCGTCGGAAAAGATCTCGTCGAAGCGCTCGTCGCAGCGCGCGTGGAGCCAGTCGCGCGGAGGAAGGAGGATGAGGGGCCGAAGCTCGAAGGCCTCGCCGATTCCGCCGACCTTCTCCTTCTGCCAGTCAGCCAGCCGCCGGCCGGTCGAGCGAACCACCTCGAGCGCGCGTGCGATCCGTGTCGTGTCCGTCGGTCGAATCCGGGCCGCCGCTTGCGGATCCTCGAGCTGGAGCGCCGCGAAAGCTTCTGCGACCGCCAGCGTCCGAACCTCGGCGCGAACGGCGGGATCGATAGCGGGAACCGGGGCGATGCCTTCGATCAGGGTGCGCAGATAAAGGCCGGTGCCTCCGGCCAGGATCGGCAGGCGGCCGGATTCGAGCGCTTCCGCGATCGCCGTCTTGGCGTCCGAAGCCCAGTCGGCGGCGGAGCAATGATCGGCGGCGTCGCGATAGCCGTAGAGGCGATGGGGGATTTTCGCTTCTTCGTCGGCGCTGGGCCGGGCGGTGACGAGGCGGAGGTCGCGATAGACCTGGGCGCTGTCGGCGTTGATGATCGTTCCGCCGGCGCGTTCGGCAAGCGCCAGCGCCAGCCCCGACTTGCCGCTGGCGGTCGGCCCTGCGATGAGCGCCAGCACTGGCCGGTCCGAGGAAGTCATGTTCATCGCCACCCTGATAGCAAAGGACGAGCTGAGGCGCGGCGATATTTCGGCCGCCGCCGACGCTCTTCGCCTTCAGGGTCTCGTTCCCGGAAAGGGCGAATGGATCGACGAAAGCAGCGCCTTCGACCTCGCCTTCGACGGCGACCCCGCCATGGCTCGGGCGGCGCTCGAGGGCCTTGGCCCGGACGTCGTCGTTCAGACCGGTGAAGGACGGCGTCGGGCGATGCTGGTCGCCGACATGGATTCGACGATGATCGAGGTCGAGTGCATCGACGAGCTGGCCGATTATGCCGGGGTCAAGGCGCAGGTGGCGGCCGTGACCGAACGCGCGATGCTCGGCGAGCTGGATTTCGAGGCGGCGCTCGACGAGCGGGTCGCACTGCTCAGGGATCTCGAGGAATCGGTGATCGACCTCTGCCGCGAAGAGCGGGTGAGATTGATGCCCGGAGCCCGAACGCTGGTTCGAACCATGGCCGCCAACGGCGCTTATTGCCTTCTCGTCTCGGGCGGCTTCAGCCGCTTCGCGGAACCGGTGGCGGAAGCGATCGGCTTCGACGAGGTCGCGAGCAATAGCCTGGTCGTGGAAAGGGGCCGGCTCACCGGCGAGGTTCGCAAGCCGATCGTCGACGCGCTCGGCAAGCTCGAGGCGATGAGCCGGGCCGCCGCCGCCCGCGGTCTCGCGCT
This sequence comes from uncultured Sphingosinicella sp., assembly GCA_966193865.1. Classification (GTDB taxonomy): domain Bacteria; phylum Pseudomonadota; class Alphaproteobacteria; order Sphingomonadales; family Sphingomonadaceae; genus Allosphingosinicella. The sequence goes on from CBIGXQ010000178.1 coordinate 2,411, forward strand.
GGATCGGGTGCTTGCGGTCGGCGACGGCGCCAACGACATTCCGATGCTCGCGGCCGCCGGCCTCGGAATCGCCTTTCGCGCCAAGCCGGCGACGGCGGCCGCAGCCGACGCGCGGATCGATCACGGCGATCTGACCGCCTTGCTGTACGCGCAGGGCTATAAGAATTCGGAGTGGGTGGACGGCTAGGCCATCGGGCCGACCGCGATCCGGTCAGTCCTCTGGGCGGCTCATGTCAGCGGCGATCGCCGCCAGGGCGAAGCCGACCGAGCGGACATCGCAGTCGAAGCCGATCCCGATTCCGTCATTGGCGACCGACCGCACAAGGCCGCTGATCGCGCCGGCTTCCGGATGGCGAAGCTCGATCCGGGCGCCGATCTCAGGCCGAACATTCGTCTCGAGGAAGGCGCCGGTTGCCGATATCTCGCGAAGCGCGGCGGGCGCGGGCTGTTCGTGGATCAGGACGCACATCCGCCGCCGCCGCCAGCGCGATGCCATGCCCGACCGCCCCGTCATGCTGCGCATCGCACTCATGCCCGACCCCCTGCCCGAACGCTCCGGTTAGGCCGGCAGGGCCAAATTATTCGTTAAGGGCGCGAACCGATCGGGATCGGCATCGCTCAGCCGCGGCAATCGGACGAAACGGCGACTTGTGGGACACCCAACGTCGTCATTGCGATGCTGAACAAATAGTCGTTCGGCCGGATCGGCGAGCCGTGGACGGGATAGGGACAGACCCGGACCAGCTTCGCCCAGCCGCCGTCCAGCTCGACCGGGACTCCGAGAGGGAGAATGAAGGTGCGGGGTCCGAGGCCGTCACTGACTTGCGCTTCGACACGAACCGTCCCGGCCTGGATGCACACCACTCCGGTCGGGCAGCGGCTGTCCTCGATCAGCCTTGTCGGGGTCACCGCCAACGACGAGAGGCGCGCCGTTTCCGTCAGCCGAACGTGGCGGACCGCGGTCTCGCTCGAATCCGCGACCGGCGTCGCGCAGCCGGCGAGGAGAGAGAGGAGGGCGGACAGGAGGAGGTTGCGGAACATGCCGGCCTTCTAGTCCGAACGGTGGCCTCTGCCCACGCTTTGTCAGTCGGCCGGGAGTCGGCGGCCATATTCCTCTTCGAGCACTTCCTGCCGCGCCCAGAAGGGACGGACCGGGCGCCCGGCGAGCCTGTCCTCGAGCACGTCGAGATGGAGGTGCCAGCCGCCCGAGACGTCGATCGTCATCGC
>CBIGXQ010000179.1:0-3618 GCA_966193865.1 uncultured Sphingosinicella sp.
TCCCCACAGGAGCCGAAGATGAACCGCTTGATTCTCGCCGCTTTTGCCATGCTCGCCGCCTGCAACGTCCAAAGCAGTAACGAGCAGTCCGAGACGGCATCGGCGTCCGGCGAGCGGATGGTCGCCCCGATCCTGACCACTCCCGATGCCCGCGACACCGAGAGCTTCGCCCGGCCGGAAATCGCCCGGGTCACCCATGTCGCGCTCGATCTCGACGCCGATTTCGAGGCGAAGAGGATGGCGGGGGCGGCGACTCTCGACATCCAGGCGGCGGAAGGGGCCGAGGAGATCATCCTCGATTCCAAGGGCCTCGAGATCGAATCGATCGCCGACGGCGAGGGCCGTCCGCTTCAATATGCGCTCGGGCAGGGCGACGAGCGGCGCGGCCAGCCGCTGTCGGTCCGGATCGGCGATTCGCGCAAGATCGTCATCCGCTACCGCTCCGCGCCGGAAGCGGCGGCGCTTCAATGGCTGACTCCGGACCAGACTGCGGGCAAGCGCCATCCCTATCTGCTCAGCCAGGGCCAGGCGATCCTCAACCGGACCTGGATCCCCACCCAGGACAGCCCCGGCATCCGCCAGACCTGGGAAGCGCGGATCACCGCTCCGGAACCGCTGAAGGTGGTGATGTCGGGCGACCGGCTGACGCCCGAGGGCGAGCCGGCCGGGGAAGGGCGACGCGCCTTCCGATTCCGGATGGACCGGCCGGTCGCGCCCTATCTCATCGCGATCGCGGCCGGCGATCTCGTCTTCCGCGAATTGGGGCCGCGCACCGGCGTCTGGACCGAGCCGGTGATGCTCGAAGCGGCGGCGCGCGAGCTTGCCGACACCGAGCGGATGGTCGAGGCGGCGGAGCGGCTTTACGGCCCCTATCGCTGGGGCCGCTACGATCTCATCGTCCTCCCGCCGAGCTTCCCTTATGGCGGGATGGAGAATCCGACCCTGACCTTCCTGACGCCGACCTTCATCGCCGGCGACAAGAGCCTGGTCGGACTCGTCGCCCACGAGCTGGCCCATAGCTGGTCGGGCAATCTCGTCACCAATGCGGTGTGGAGCGACGGCTGGCTCAACGAGGGCTTCACCTCCTATTTCGAGAACCGGATCATGGAGGCGCTCTACGGCGAAAAGCGGGCGGCTCAGGAAGCGGCCTTGAGCTGGGCCGACATGGAAAGCGCGTTCGAGGAGGTGGGCAGGGATTCGCCCGCCACGAGGCTCCACGCCAGCGACAATCCCGACGATGGCGCCAGCGGAATCGTCTACGACAAGGGCGCGATCTTCCTCCGGTCGATCGAACGGATCGTCGGCCGCGAGAGATGGGACGCCTATCTCCGCTCCTATTTCGATCGGCATGCCTTCCAGCCGATGACCTCGGCTCGGTTCCTCGCCGATCTTCGCGCCAATCTCGTCCGCGGCGACGAGGCGCTCGAGCAGAGGCTCCAGCTCGACCGCTGGGTCTATCAACCGGGCCTCCCCGACAATGCCGCAAGGCCCGATCCACAGGCGTTCGCGGCCGTCGATCAGGCCGTAACGGCCTATAATGAAAGCGGGAATACGGGCGGGATTCCCTATTCCGGCTGGACCACGGCCGAGCGGCTGAGATTCCTCAACTCGCTTCCCCGCGAGCTGCCGCGCGACCGCCTCGACCAACTCGACCGCGCCTTCGGACTGAGCCGTAGCGGCAATTCGGAAGTCCTGTTCGCCTGGCTCCAGCTCGCCCTTGGCAACCGCTACGATCCAGCGGTCCCCGCCGCCGAGCAATTCCTGCTCCGGATGGGCCGCCGCAAGTTCGTCGCGCCCTTGTTCGAGACCCTGATGGGCGAGGGCGATTGGGGCCAGCCGATCGCTCGGCGGATCTATGCCCGCGCCCGTCCCGGCTATCACAGCGTCACGACCGGCACGGTCGACGAGACGATGGGCGGCGCCGGTCCGATCGCGGGCTGACGGAGCGGCCGATCGAAAAGGCGAAGGAAGGGTCCGGCCGTCCTCGTGACGGTCGGATTCCTTCGCGTTTCCGGCCTAGCGAGCCCGTCGGGAGGCGCTTGCCGGTTAACCTCAATCAGGGGCAACCTTAACGTTCCATCAAACCTCTGCCTGTAGGACGGCGCATCACGATCAGAAGCGCCCGGATTTGATGTATCACGCACCCGTTCCACTCGATGCCCATCCGGACGCCGTCGAGGCGGACGAGAGCGGCGGGCCGCTCGCGCTCGACAGCGCTGGGGAGCGGCTTCGAGAGGCGCATCTCCACAACGGTCAGGTCGAGGCCCGAGCCATTTTCGCCCCCTTCTTCGCCGTCACCGCGGTGCTCGGGGCGCTCGTCGTCGCCTGGTCGCTGCTGGAGACGGTGCGGATCGAGCTCGTCGTCGGCTGGGCCGCCCTCGTCACGGGCGCCAACTGGATCTCCTGCCGCCGCGCCCTTCAGGTAGCGGCCTGGGCCGGAAGCCGGACCGCCCGCCGATCGTCGAAATGGGTCGCCGTCGCCGAGGCGGTCGCTCTGGCCGCCTTGTGGGCGTCGCTCCCCACCTACGTCTTCGCCGGCCAGCCGCCGCTCGTCCAGGTCGTGATCGGCGGGTCGCTGGCGGCGATGATCACCGTCGCCATCGCTCTGTCGGCGATCCCGGCCGCCTCGATCGCCTGGATCGTCACTCTGAGCGCCGCTTTCTGCTTCGCCTTCTATTTCGGCATGGGGTCGCTCGATCCGAAGATCGGCCTGACCTTCCTGCTCGTCGCCTGCGCCGGCGTGTTCGGAGTCGCCCGGCTCACGCGCTGGACCTTCGGCCAGCTCAATCTCATCGCCGGCGCCCGGACCCAGGCCGAATCGATCCGCTTGCTGCTCCGCGAATATGAGCATCGCGGGGTCGGCTGGCTGTGGCAGGTCGATGCCGAGAATCGGGTCGTCTACATCTCGTCGCGGATGACTGCGTTGCTCGGCCGCTCGGCCAACCAGCTGATCGGCCATTCGCTTCCCGCGGCGCTCGGCGGCACCAGCGCGCTCGGCCGCACCTTGCTGTCGCGCCAGCCGTTCAGCAACCTCCAGATGGAGCTGAAGACGAGGCGCGGCGCCCGCTGGATCAGCCTGTCCGGCGATCCGATCATCGACGTCACCGGCCAGTTCCAGGGTTTCCGCGGGGTCGGGCAGGACATTACCGAGGTCCGCAACAACCAGGAGCGGCTGACCAACCTCGCCAATATGGACGTCCTGTCGGGCCTGCCCAATCGCGGCCGGGTCCGGCAATTGCTCGGCGAGGCGCTGTCCGCGGCGACCTCGAGCAATGTCCCCTGCGCGATCATGTTCCTCGATCTCGACGCCTTCAAGCCGGTCAACGACACGTTCGGCCACCCCAAGGGCGATTCCGTGCTCAAGAGCGTCTCGCAGCGGCTGGTGAGGGAAGTCGGCCAGTCCGGCCATGTCGGCCGGATGGGCGGCGACGAGTTCGCCGTCGTCATCAAGGACGCCCAGAGCCGGCGGATGGTCGAGACCCTGGCGGATCGGATCATCGCCGCCATCGCCGAGCCGTTCATGCTCGACAAGGCGGAGGTCCGGATCGGCGTGTCGATCGGCTGCGCGTTCGGCCCGATCGACGGCCAGAGCGTCGACGATCTCATCCAGAAGGCCGA
>CBIGXQ010000180.1:0-3569 GCA_966193865.1 uncultured Sphingosinicella sp.
GATGCTCGGCCGGCGCCATGGCGCGGCGGATGGCGGTGCATTTCTGGCCCGCCTTCACCGTCATCTCGCGGGCGACCTCCTTGATGAAGAGATCGAATTCCGGCGTTCCGGGACCGGCGTCGGGACCGAGGATCGAGGCGTTGAGGCTGTCCCGCTCGGCGATGAAGCGGACCGATTCCCGGGCGATGACCGGATGCGACTGAAGCTTCATCGCGGTCGCCGCCGAACCCGTGAAGCTGACCACGTCCTGGAGGGTCAGATGGTCGAGCAGGTCGCCCGTCGATCCCATGATCAGCTGCAGGGCGCCGTTCGGGAGCAGGCCCGATTCGACCATGATCCGGACGCACGCCTCGGTGAGATAGCCGGTGGCGGAGGCTGGCTTCACGATCGCGGGAACGCCGGCGAGAAGGGTCGGGCCCAGTTTCTCGAGCATGCCCCAGACCGGGAAGTTGAAGGCGTTGATATGGACGGCGACGCCCTGGAGCGGCGTGTAGACATGCTGGCCGACGAAGGTGCCGCCCTTCGAAAGCATCTCCATCTGGCCGTCGATCAGCACCCGGCCGTTGGGAAGCTCCCGCCGCCCCTTGGAAGAGAAGGAAAAGAGGGTTCCGGCGCCGCCCTCGATGTCGATCCAGGCGTCGGTTCGGGTCGCTCCGGTCTGATAGCTGAGCTCGTACAATTCCTCCTTGCGGGCCATGACCGCATTGGCGAGGTCCTTCAGCATCCAGGCCCGCTGATGGAAGGTCATCTCCCTCAGCGCGGGCCCGCCGACGCTCCGCGCGTGATCCAGCATCACCTTGAAATCCAGGCCCTTGCTGCCGGTTTCTGCGACGACGTCCCCGGTAATTGCGCTATAGACCGGCGCGAGATCGCCGTCGCCGCCGACCCAGCCGTCGCGGGCATAATTGAGCAGCTTCAGGGTTTTCATTCGATCCAGACTCCGTCTTCTATCGGCCGGTGAAATTGGGCGGCCGTTTCTCCATGAAGGCGGCGACGCCCTCGCGATAATCGTCGGAGAAGCCGAGCTCCCGCATCGCGTCGCGCTGGCGGTCGAGCTCGGAATCGAGCGACTGGCCCCAGCTTTCTCGGATCATCGTCTTGATCCGCGCCAGGCCTCGAGTGGGGCCGGCGGCGAAGCGCTGCGCGAGCGCGTCGACTTCCGCGTCGAGCTTCTGGTCGTCGACCGCTTTCCAGATCAGCCCCCATTGCTCGGCTTTCTCCGCGGGCAAGGCTTCGCCGGTCAGCGCCAGGCCGAGCGCCCGCGCCTGGCCGACCAGCCGCGGCAGAACCCAGGTGCCGCCGCTGTCGGGGATCAGCCCGATCGCGGCGAAGGACTGGATGAACTTGGCGCTCCTGGCGGCAATGACGATGTCGCAGGCCAGAGCGATATTGGCGCCGGCGCCGGCGGCGACCCCATTCACCCGCGCGATGACCGGCATCGGCAGCGCCACCAGCTTCCGGATCAGCGGATTGTAGCGCTGCTCGACCGATTCCCCGAGATCGACCGACTGGCCGGGGGCCACGGCACGATCGTTCAGATCCTGCCCGGCGCAGAAGCCGCGGCCGGCGCCGGTCAGTACCAGGCAGCGAGCTTCGCCCAGCTGGCCGAGCGCGTCGGCGACCTCTTCGTGCATCTGAACGGTGAAGCTGTTGAGGCGGTCGGGGCGGTTCAGGGTGAGGCGGGCGACTCCGGCCTCCAGCTTGAACTCGATCGTTTCGTAAGCCATGGCCGCGACCCATGAACGCAGATGAGACGGCCGACAAGGTCGCGCGCGCGATGCTGGCCGCCGAAGGCACCGGGCCGGCGTGGGGCGTCGAGATCGAGGAAGCGCGGGAGGGCTATGCCCGGGTCCGCATGATCTTGCGTCCCGACATGCTCAATGGTCATGGCATCGCCCATGGCGGGCTCGTCTTCGCGCTCGCCGACACCGCCTTCGCTTATGCCTGCAACAGCCGCAACGTCAGGACCGTGGCCGCCCAGGCCTCGATCGTCTTCCTCGACTCGGCGAGGGAAGGGGAGGTGCTGGTCGCGGAGGCGCAGGAGTCGGCGCTCGTCGGCCGCTCGGGAGTCTGCAACGTCAGCGTGCGCAGCCAGGACGGCCGGGCGATCGCCGAATTCCAGGGTTTCTCGCGCAGCCTCGGCGGCGCCGTGATCGGAGACGAAGAATGACCGAAGCCTATATTTGCGACGCCGTTCGAACGCCGATCGGCCGCTATGGCGGCAGCCTGGCCCATGTCCGCGCCGACGATCTGGCCGCAATTCCGATCAAGGCCCTGATCGAGCGCAATCCCGAAGTCGACTGGGACGAGCTGGACGACGTCATCTACGGCTGCGCCAACCAGGCGGGCGAGGATAATCGCAACCTGGCGCGCATGGCTGGCCTGCTCGCGGGCCTTCCCGACCGCTCCGGCGGAGTCACGCTGAACCGGTTGTGCGGGTCCGGAATGGACGCGGTGGCGATGGCGGCGCGGGTCATTCGCGGCTCCGAGGCCGACATGATCGTCGCCGGCGGATCGGAAAGCATGAGCAGGGCCCCGTTCGTCATGGCCAAGGCGACGAGCGCGTTCGATCGCAACACCGAAATGTACGACACGACGATCGGCTGGCGCTTCGTCAATCCGAAGATGAAAGAGGCTTATGGCGACGACACGATGCCGAGCACGGCCGAGAACGTCGCCCAGGATTTCCAGATCGGCCGCGAGGACCAGGACCTGTTCGCCGTCCGAAGCCAGGTGAAGGCGTCGCGGGCTCAGGCGAGCGGACGGCTCGCGGCCGAGATCGTCCCGGTGTCGATACCGCAGCGCAAGGGCGATCCCCTCCTCGTCGACAAAGACGAGCATCCCCGCGAGACGAGCGTCGAGGCGCTTGGGCGGCTGAAGCCGATCGGAGGTTCGGACGGCACGGTGACCGCCGGCAACGCTTCGGGCGTCAATGACGGAGCGGCCGCGCTGATCGTCGCGACCGAAGAGGCCGCGAAGCGGAACGGCCTGACCCCTCGCGCACGCTTCCTCGGCGGCGCTGTCGCGGGCGTTCCGCCGCGGATCATGGGCATCGGACCGGCGCCGGCGAGCGAGAAACTGCTCAAGCGCCTCGGGCTGACGATCGCCGACATGGATGTCATCGAGCTGAACGAGGCGTTCGCCGCCCAGGGACTGGCGGTGATGCGCCAGCTCGGCCTCGCCGACGACGATCCGAGGGTGAATCCCAATGGCGGCGCCATCGCCCTCGGCCATCCGCTGGGAATGTCGGGCGCCCGCCTGCTTCTCACCGCTACCGAGGAACTTCAGCGAAGCGGTGGCCGCTATGCGCTCTGCACGATGTGCATCGGCGTCGGTCAGGGCATCGCCACTATTATCGAGCGGGTGTGATCGTGCCCGATCGTCAGAAGCAGATCGTCATCGCCTTTGCCCTGGGGGTAGCGACGGTGATCATGATGGCCTTCATCCTGTGAACCGGCGATCGGGCGATGAAGCCAGCCTGCAGCCCAAGCGTTGAGGACACGGAAATGACGGTCCGAATTCGTTGACCGATCGGTCGGCGAATGATAGATCGGGCCGGCAGGAGCGTT
>CBIGXQ010000181.1:0-3544 GCA_966193865.1 uncultured Sphingosinicella sp.
CATCGACGACGACGTGCCGGTGATCGGCTTCGTCGGCCGGCTGGTGATGGAAAAGGGGCTCGACGTCTATTCGGACACGATCGACCGGCTCGCCCGGCGCCAGATCCGCCACAAGGTGCTGGTGATCGGCGAGGGCCCGGCCCGCGACTGGTTCGAAAAAAGGCTTCCGGACGCCTGCTTCGCCGGATTCCAGGCAGGGCCGGATCTCGGCCGGGCGGTCGCCTCGATGGACATATTGTTCAACCCGTCAGTGACCGAGACGTTCGGCAACGTCACCCTCGAAGCGATGGCGGCCGGACTTCCGGTCGTCGCCGCCCGGGCGACCGGGAGCGAGAGCCTGGTGACGGACGGAGTTACCGGGCGGCTGATCCGCCCCGGCGCCTGCGACCTGTTCTGCGACGCGCTCGCTTTTTATTGCCAGGACGAGGAGGCCCGACGGACCGCCGGTCTGGCAGGCTGCGAGGCGAGCAAGCGTTATGGCTGGGACGAGATCAACCATGAGCTCGTCGACGCTTATATAAGGATCATACGCCAGCATCATGGCGGCGGCCGCCAGCCGCGGCACAGCCCCGTTCCCTGAAGGAGTGACCATGACCAGAGACGATTCCGTCTTCATCGGCCAGAGCGGACGCGAACCGCAATGGCTCCGGCTCGACCGCTCCAACCGGCACGGCCTCGTCGCCGGGGCGACCGGCACCGGCAAGACGGTGACCCTCCAGGGGCTCGCCGAAGGCTTTTCGAGGGCGGGCGTCCCGGTCTTCGCCGCCGACGTCAAGGGCGACCTGTCGGGGATGGCGATGCCCGGAACCGCCGACCAGAAAGCCCATGAGGCGTTCACCGGTCGAGCGGCCGAGATCGGCATGACCGACTATGCCTATGCCGACAATCCGGTCATCTTCTGGGACCTGTTCGGCGAGCAGGGTCATCCGATCCGGACGACCGTCTCCGAAATGGGGCCGCTTCTCCTGGCCCGTTTGCTCGGCCTCAACGAGACCCAGGAAGGCGTCCTCAACATCGCCTTCCGGGTGGCCGACGAGGAAGGCCTGCTTCTCCTCGACCTCGACGATCTTCAATCGCTGCTCACTTATTGCGGGCAGCAGGCGAGCGAGCTTTCGACGCGCTACGGCAATGTCGCCAAGGCCAGTGTCGGCACCATCCAGCGCCAGCTCCTGTCCTTCGCCTCGCAGGGCGCCGACCGGTTCTTCGGCGAGCCCGCCTTCGCCATCACCGACTTCCTCAAGACCGACGAGAATGGCCGAGGCTATGTCAACATCCTCGCCGCGAACAAGCTGATGGAGAGCCCCAAGCTCTACGCCACCTTCCTGCTGTGGCTTCTGGCGGAGCTGTTCGAGGAGCTGCCCGAGGTCGGCGACCCGGAAAAGCCGAAGCTCGTCTTCTTCTTCGACGAGGCCCATCTGCTGTTCGACGACGTCCCGGACGCGCTTCGCGAGAAGGTCGAGCAGGTGGTCCGCCTGATCCGATCGAAAGGCGTCGGCATCTTCTTCGTCACCCAGAACCCGATCGACATACCGGACGAGGTCGCCGGCCAGCTCGGCAACCGGGTCCAGCACGCGCTCCGCGCCTTCACGCCCAAGGACCAGAGGGCGATCGCCGCCGCGGCCGAGACCTTCCGGATCAACCCCGATCTCGACGTCGCGACGGCGATCACCGAGCTGAAGACCGGCGAAGCCCTGGTCTCGGTGCTCGACGAAAAAGGCGCTCCGACCCCGGTGCAGCGGACTCTCATCCGGCCGCCTTTCTCGAGGGCCGGGCCGCTGACCGACAAGGAACGGGCGGTGCTCCGCACATTGTCGCCGATCGGCGACAAATATGACCAGCCGCTCGACCGCGAGAGCGCCCACGAGCTTCTCACCGCACGAGCCGAGCAGGCCGCCGCCGCCGCCGCCTCGGCCAAGGCCCAGAAGGAGGCGGCGAAGGCGCAGTCCGACGCCGAGAAGGCCCAGCGCGCGCAGGAGCGCGAGCAGGCGCGGATCGAGCGCGAGCGCCAGCGCAACGCGCCGCTCCACGAGCAGATGGCGAAGCAGCTCGGCCGATCGGTCCAGCGTCAGCTGACCAATCGGGTTGCCGGCCAGATCATCCGCGGGATCTTCGGAAGCCTGTTCAGGGGCCGCTGAACCGCGGTGGCTTTCGCTACTTGAGCCGTTCGATCTTCTGCGCCGCTTCGTCGAGGATGGCGGCGATGTCGTGGATCGTCTGCTCGTCGGTCTCGCCGCGGGTCACCCGGTGCCAAAGCGCCGACAGGAGATTGGCGACCGACCTCTTGATCGGTGCGCCCCCCGCCTTGCGCTGGTCGCTGCCGAGCGCCTCGAGCCGGTCGAACAGCGCCTCGACCTCTTCGGCCTTCTCCTCGAGATGGGAGCGGCCCTCGTCGGTCACGGCGAAGACCTTGCGGGCGCCATCGCCTTTCGCTTCCTCGATCTGGCCCATGTCCTGGAGCATGGTCAGGGTCGGGTAGACGACGCCCGGGCTGGGCGCATAATCGCCGTGGGTGGTTTCCTCGATCGCCCGGATGAGGTCGTAGCCGTGCCTCGGCTGATCGGCGATCAGCTTCAGGAGGACGAGTCGAAGCTCGCCCGCCTCGAACAGGCGCCGGCGCCCGCGCCCGCCACGGCCGCCGCCGCCCCAGTCGAACTCCCAGCCGCCACGCTCGCGGCCGCGGCCGGCGCCCGGCCCGAAGCCCATCGCGAATAGCCCCTCCGGAAAGCCGGAATGGCGCGGCCCGCAGCCGTGCATCCTGAATCGCATGCCCATCATCCTTCTCCTTCGATGGGTCTAAGATATATCTTGGAAATCCATCGTCAAGATATATCTTTGCGTCTCCCCCGCCGGTTCCTAAGCCTCTCCCCTCGATGGGCACTGAAGCGGACACAAAAAAAGGCGGCCGCCGGAGCGACCGCCTTTCTTTTGCGTATCGGCCGGGGCTCAGCCCTCGGCGGTCTCGGTCTGCGGAGTCGCGGTGGGCGCTTCGGCCTTGGCCTCGGGGCCGGCGCGGAGATCACGGCGCTCGGCGATCCGGGCCGCCTTGCCGGTACGGCCACGCAGATAATAAAGTTTGGCGCGGCGAACGGCGCCTCGGCGAACGACCTCGATCGAATCGATGTTCGGCGAGTAAAGCGGGAAGACCCGCTCGACGCCCTCGCCGAAGCTGATCTTGCGGACGGTGAAGCTCGAGCCGAGCCCGCGATTGGCGCGGGCGATGCAGACGCCCTCGAAATTCTGGATTCGGGTACGCTCGCCTTCGACCACGCGAACGCCGACACGAAGCGTGTCGCCGGGGCGGAATTCGGGGATGGCGCGCTTCTCGGTGAGGCTCTCGATCTGCTCGGCCTCGAGCTGCTGGATGATGTTCATGTCTCGTCGCTCTCTTCTGTCCGCCGCGCGCCAGAGGGCGGTGGCCTTCGCGCGTCCCAATGACGCTCGATCAGGTCCGGCCGCCTTAGCCGTGTATCGTCTTCCGCCTTCGCATTTCGCCAGGCGGCGATCTTCGCATGATCCCCCGATCGCAGCACTTCGGGGATCCTGC
>CBIGXQ010000182.1:0-3539 GCA_966193865.1 uncultured Sphingosinicella sp.
GGCGGCCCGCAACTTCATGGATCTCAGCGACGAACGGGAATGAAGGGCCGCGCCGGTCTGGCCGTGGCTGCTTTCAGGAGAGAGTGAAATGGCCCATTCGAAGGATTGTCCGAAATGCGGGGGAGCAATGGTCGAGGGCTATGTCGTCGACCACACCCATGGTGGCTTCGCGGTCGCGGCGTGGCGCGAAGGCAAGCCCAAGAAGAGCGTCTGGGTGGGGCTGAAACTCGGTGGTTCGACCGCAATCGAGATCACCACCTGGCGCTGCCGCCGCTGTGGCTTCCTGGAGAATTACGCCCAGTGACGGATCCGTCTTGCGGTCTTCCTTCTCTCGACAGTTCGCCTTTCTGCGCTAGGTAGGTCGCCATCGCCGCCCGGGGGGAAATTGATATGCGCCTGATGTTCGCTGCCGTCGCTCTTGCCTTCGCCGCGCCGGCGGCGGCCGAAACCGTCGTCGTCACCGCCGATCGGATGGTCGACGTCCTCGCTGGGCGAATCGTCGAGGAACCGGTCGTCGTCATCACCGACGGCAGGATCGCCTCGGTAGTCGGACGCGGTGGCGCTCGGCCCATCATTCCCGAAGGCGCGACCCGGATCGATCTTCCGGGCCACACGCTTCTGCCCGGGCTGATCGACATGCACGTGCATCTCGATTCCAACCCCCGTTACGGCGGCTATAGCGGCCTCCAGTTCACCGACACCTTCTGGGTCGCCCAGGGGGTGAGCAATGCCCGCGACATGCTCCGGGCGGGCTTCACCACCCTCCGCAACGTCGGCTCGGAAAATTATTCCGACGTCGGCATCAAGCAGGCGATCGAGGAGGGGCTGATCGCCGGCCCGCGGATCGTCCCCGCCGCCCATGCCTTGTCGGCGACGGGCGGACATTGCGATTCCACCTATTTCCCGCCGTCGATGCAGCAGCGCGGCCGGGCCGTCGCCGACGGGCCCCAGGCGCTGCGGACGATGGTCCGCGAGCAGCGCAAATATGGCGCGGAAGTGATCAAGGTCTGCGCCACCGGCGGGGTCTTCTCCCGGAACACCGAGCCGGGCCAGCAGCAATTGTCCGAAGAGGAGCTTCGGGCGATCGCCGACGAGGCGCATCAATGGGGGCTTCGGGTCGCCGCCCATGCCCACGGCGCCGCCGGCATCCAGGCCGCGATCCGCGCCGGAATCGACACGATCGAGCATGCAAGCCTGATCGACGCCGAAGGCATCCGCCTCGCCCGCGAGCACGGCACCTTCCTCGTCATGGACATCTTCAATACCGAATATACCCAGGCCGAGGGCGCCCGGAACGGCGTGCTCGAGGACAATCTGCGCAAGGACCGCGAGATCGCCCAGATCCAGCGGGACAATTTCCGAGCCGCCCACGACGCCGGAGTGAGGATGGCCTTCGGCACCGACGCGGGCGTGATGCCCCACGCCACCGCCGCCGGCCAGTTCCGCTACATGGTCGAATACGGGATGACCCCAATGGAGGCGATCCAGTCCGCCACCCGAAACGCCGCTTCGGCTCTCGGCCGGGAAGCCGATGTCGGGGCGATAGCGGTCGGGCGATTCGGCGATCTCATCGCCGTCGACGGCGATCCGATCGCGGACGTTCGCCAGCTCGAGGATGTCGACGTCGTCATCAAAGGCGGGGAGGTGGCCACGGACCTGCGCGGCGAATGAAGCCGCTCGACCGGGACTCCATCTATCGCGACTTCCGGTCGGCAGTGAAGCGTCCCGCTGGCGCTACTCGCTGATGAACTGGGGACATGACCCGCTCGAGTGACGGAACGCGGCAACAGCCGGCTCGTTGGCGGCTATCGAAGGGAGCGACGAATGAAGGGCTATGTCGACAATATCGAGCGGGTGACGGTGGCGAACGAGGATTTCCGCCGGGTCCTCTACACCGGCAAGAACCTCCAGCTGGTGCTGATGACCCTGCCGCCGGGCTGCGACATCGGCGAGGAGGTTCATGACGATCGCGACCAGTTCTTCCGGATCGAGGAAGGCTCGGGGATCATCCGCATCGACGGCGTCGACAACCGGGTCGAAGATGATTTCGCCGTGATCGTCCCCGCCGGCGCGCGTCACAACGTCATCAATGACGGCGAGGCGCCGCTCCGGCTCTACACCATCTATGGGCCGCCCGAGCATCGCGACGGAGTCGTCCACAAGGACAAGGCCCAGGCCGAGCGCGGCCATGACGACGATCACTGGGACGGCGGGACCAGCGAATAAGGCTTCGGCCGGAAGGGCCCGGGCGGGCGCCGTTTCGCGGGCCTTGCAAACTTCTCCCGTTGACCCATATCGCCCTCGCGGTTATAGGCCGCCGCGCCCGGGGCTGGTGGTGGCTGACAAGCCAGACGCTGTTCCGACACGGGCGTAATTTGAGCTGAACACTGCTGCATGTGAAGCAATGGCCTGGGGGGCCGGAAAGGCCGCCAGGGCAGCTTTGCGCATTTTGCGTTGCAGTAGAGTAACTTAGGTGAAGGGTTTCAATGCCGACGATCAATCAGCTGATCCGCAAGGGTCGGGAACCGCAGAAGGCCAAGTCCAAGGTCCCTGCGATGGAGCAGAATCCGCAGAAGCGCGGAGTCTGCACTCGCGTCTATACCACGACGCCGAAGAAGCCGAACTCGGCGCTGCGCAAGGTCGCCAAGGTGCGACTGACCAACCAGCGCGAAGTGATCAGCTACATTCCCGGCGAGGGCCACAACCTTCAGGAGCATAGCGTCGTTCTGATCCGCGGCGGCCGCGTCCGCGATCTTCCGGGCGTTCGCTACCACGTGCTTCGCGGAGTTCTCGACACCCAGGGTGTCAAGGACCGCAAGCAGAGCCGCTCCAAATATGGCGCCAAGCGTCCCAAGTAAGGATCAGAGAAGATGTCCCGCCGCCGCCGCCCCGAAAAGCGCGAAATCCTGCCCGATCCCAAGTTCGGCGATATCGTGCTCACCAAGTTCATGAACAGCGTCATGCTCGACGGCAAGAAGTCCGTCGCCGAGAGCATCGTCTATGGCGCTTTCGAAAGCATCGAATCCCGCGCCAAGAAGGACCCTCTTCAGGTCTTCCACGACGCGCTCAACAACGTGAAGCCGGGCATCGAGGTCCGCTCCCGCCGAGTCGGCGGAGCGACCTACCAGGTTCCCGTCGAAGTCCGCACCGAGCGCGCCCAGGCGCTGGCCATCCGCTGGCTGATCTCGGCGGCCCGTGCCCGTTCGGAGAAGACCATGGCCGCGCGCCTGTCGGGCGAGCTGCTCGACGCGTCGACGAATCGCGGCAATGCGGTCAAGAAGCGCGAGGACACGCACCGGATGGCCGAGGCCAACCGCGCCTTCTCGCATTACCGTTGGTAACAACGGTGTTTGATCAGCTCCGCTGGTAACAAACTGAACGCCGGGCCGACCCCCCGGCCCTGGAGAAAAGACAATGGCCCGCAGCCATCCGCTCGAGCGCTACCGCAACATCGGCATCATGGCCCATATCGATGCCGGCAAGACCACGACCACCGAGCGAATCCTTTATTATACCGGCAAGTCCTACAAGATCGGCGA
>CBIGXQ010000183.1:0-3494 GCA_966193865.1 uncultured Sphingosinicella sp.
CGCCGAAGCCAGTTCCGGCTCGAGCTTGCCGGCTATTGTCCCGACATCGACTGGTCGCAGCGCATCGCCCTCCGGACGAGAGGCGGAAGTCGGTGGATCTGCCGTGGGATGGACGCCGAGATCATCGTTCCCGACCGGGCGATCGGCCCTCAGCGCTGCCTCGTCACCGACGTCCGCCGGCTCAGCATTTCCGAGATCGAGGCACGGCGGCGCCGCTAGCGGCGGTCAGTCCGCGGGTGAGGGCGCCCGGGGTGGCCCGGAGCGAAGCGCGATCACAAGTCCGGCCAAAGCGAGCACTCCGCCGGCCGCCGCCAGGGGCGCCCAGCGATAGCCTTCGAACAGAGTGGAAAATCCCATCGCGATGATCGGAATGAGGACGCTCGAATAAGCGGCCCGGGCGGGGCCGATCGCCCGAATGATCCGGTAATAGAGGAAGAAGGCAAGCGAGGAAGCGATCACGCTGAGGTAGATCAGGCCGAGCCAGTAGCCGAGCCGGGTCTCGATCACCGGCGGTCCCGCCACGAACCAGGCGAAGACGGCGTCGATCGCCGCGCCGTAGAGCATCGCCCATCCGAGCATCACCGAGATCGGCCGCGACCTCACTCCGTTCGAAAGCTGCATGACGTTCGACACCGAGGCGCCGAGCACGGCGGCGACGGTGAGCCCTATCCCGGTGAGCACGGCGCCGACCGGCACCTCGGCCATCCGCATCTCCTGAACGAAGAGCAGGGCGACTCCGCCGAGCGCGACCGCGGAGCCGAGGACGAAGCGGGCCGTGATCGGCTGCCCGAAGAAGATCCGCGAGAAGAGCGCGTTCGGAACGATGAGAAGGGCGAAGACGACGGCGACGAGGCCCGAGGTGATATATTGCTCGGCCGCATAGACGCCGTTGTAGTTGATCGCGAACTGAAGCACCGCCATCACCGCGGCGAGCGCGTGGCCTTCGCGGCCGATCCCGAACCGTGCACCGGCGATCCGGGCGAGAAGGAACATCACTGCGCCGGCGATGATGAACCTATAGCTGACCGACCAGACCGGCGGCACCGAGCCGAGCTGGTCCTTGATGACGATCCAGGTCGAACCCCAGATCAGGGTGATCAGGAGGAACGGGAGCAGGATCTTCGGGTCGCTGAAACCTTTCGTGTCGCTCACAGCGCCGCGATCGCCTTCGCCAGCGCCTCGACATGGCCCGGGTCGCTGTCCCAGCTCGTCACCAGCCGCGCCTCGCCCGGGCCCCAATCGTAGAAATCGAACCCCTGGCGGCGAAGCTCGGCGGCCTCGTCCGGCGTCACCCGGATGAACACCTCGTTCGCCTGGACCGGGAGTACGAGCCGGTCGCCGCCGGCCGCTTCGGCGAGCCTTGCCGCCGCCGCGTTGGCGGAGCGGGCGTTGCGCAGCCAGACGTCGCCTTCGATCATCGCCAGGATCTGGGCGGCGAGATAGCGGCCCTTGGACAGGAGATGGCCGGCCCGCTTGCGCCGATAATGGGTCGCGGCGGCGAGTTCCGGCCTGAAGAAGATCAGGGCCTCGGCGGAAAGGCCGCCATTCTTGACGAAGCCGAACGACAAAGCGTCGACCCCCGCCCGCCAGCTAAGGTCGGCCGGGCTGCAGCCCAGGCTCGCCACCGCATTGGCGAAGCGGGCGCCGTCGAGGTGGAAGCCAAGGCCGCGCTCGCGGCACAACTCGCCGAGGGCGGCGGTCTCCTCGCCGGTGTAGACGAGACCATATTCCGTCGCGTTGGTGATCGACAGCGCCGCCGGTTGCACCTGGTGGACGTCGTTGCGGACCGTGGCGAGAAGGTCCGTCACCGCCCGCGGAGTCAGTTTCGCGCCCTTGCCTTCCGCGAGCAGCAGCTTGGCGCCATGGGTGTAGAATTCCGGCGCTCCGCACTCGTCGTTCTGGATGTGCGCGTCGCGGTGGCAGACGATGCTTCCATGCGGCGGACAGAGCGAAGCCAAGGCAAGGCTGTTCGCTGCGGTTCCGGTCGCGATCCACAGCGCCTCGACCTCTCGTTCGAACAGCTCCGAAAAGGCGCCGTTCAGCCGCTTGCTCAGGGCATCGCCGTCATAGGCGGTGTCGAGCCGATTGGCCGCGGCGATCGCCGCCATCGCTTCCGGGCACGCAGCCGCCGCATTGTCTGAAAAGAAGCGCATGACTGGGCCATTGGGAGCGGTGGCACGGCCCGTCAACCGCCTTGCCGGACGATCGCCGACGCGGCGACAATTCGCCCGCGCCGTTTACGAAATCTTGGTCATCGGCCGATAGGGTAGCAGCGGATCCGGGAGAAAAGAGAATGGGTGTCGAGAATTTCGTGAATTCGACCGTCAGCGGCAAGCGCTCGGCGAAGCGAGCGCGCGTCCTGCTCGCAGCGAAAATCGGCACCCCGTCCGGCGACGTCGACGCCCGGCTGCGCGATCTGTCGCGCAAGGGCGCTCTCGTCGAATGCAGCGAAGAGCTGGCGGTCGGCACTGAGGTGACGTTCAAGCGCGGATCGACGAGCGTCCCAGCCCGAGTCGCCTGGATCGGCAGCCAGCGCATCGGCCTGGAATTCCTGGCGATGATCGACGAGCAGGAGCTGTTCGTTCAGCTGAAGCCCGCTCGCGCCGTGCGGCCGAAGAGCTTCCGCCGTCCCCGTCTCAACGAGCACCAGTCCGAGCGGGATCTCAAGCTGGCGGAAGCGTGGGGCGTGACCGTCGGTCTCCACATCAGCAGCCGGAACTTCTGAGGCGAGCATGGTCATGCTCCCGGGCGCCGGGCCGGAATGGATCGGTCAGGGGGGGCTCTGTGTCGGAGGGGAGCTGTCCACCAGCCCCGACATGGCGACGACGGTGGCCGCGCCGACGGTCGCCCGAGCGTCGGAACGCGTCCCCGTCGAGATGGACGCCACCCTTCGCCGGCGAAGCGCATCGGGAGTCTCGGTCGACATATTGGACCTCTCCACCAGCGGCTTCAGGGTCGCCAGCCACCTCGGTCTGGTCAAGGGCGACGACGTCTGGCTCCGGCTCCCCGGTCTCGAGCCAAGCCATGCCCAGGTCGTCTGGACGTCCGGCTACATGATGGGCTGCCGATTCGTCCGGCCGCTCCACCCCGCCGTTCTCGAAATGGTCGTCGCCAAGGCGAAAACGCGCTGAAATCATTCATTTCGGCGACGGAGCGACGAGATTCGGATTTCCCTTTTGCCTATGGTACGAGACCTGAGTCGAGGGGAGGCGACCAAATGGAATCCGACCAGCGTTACTATAGTCGCAGAGCCGCCGAGGAGCAGCGCCGAGCGCGCCATGCCCTCACTGCCGAAGCCCGCGAGCGCCATCACGAATTGGCCAGCCTCTTCGCCCGCAAGGCCAAACAGCCGGAGAAGGAAGAACGGCAGCTGGCCAACGGCTGACTGGGTCGGCCGACTCCGTCGTCGCGGAGGGGGCGTCATCGTCCGGAGAAGCGGTGGTGCTGCCGGTGAGGATTGAACTCACGACCTCAGCCTTACCAAGGATGCGCTC
>CBIGXQ010000184.1:0-3463 GCA_966193865.1 uncultured Sphingosinicella sp.
AAGGGATCCGGGCGTCAGCCCTGGGCGCCGAAATGGCCGCGCGGGATGGGCTTGCGTCCGCTCGATGCCAGCAGTTCCAGGGTCGCCGGGTGGAGTGGGGTCGCGAACTCGAAGCCGGCCTTGCCATCCTCGAACCAGACAACCCGGCTGTTCTGCGGCTCGAGGCCGGGCAGCTTCAGCCAGACGTGATTGCCGGGCTCGAGCGGCATGTCGGTTCGCGCCATGAAGCCGGTGACCGAAAGGTCCTGGACCTCCGCGACGGAGACCTGGGCGCCGGGTTCGCGAAGCCGGGCGGCCAGGTTGACGATTCGCCTCTCGGCGCTTCGCCCCTCGATTACGGGCAGGATCGCCAGCTGTCCCAATGTCACTTTGATTCATCTCCTCTGGAATGTCCTGGCCTATGCCGGGCAAAGGCTAAGCAAGGCTTAATCACGACCCTGCGCAACTCCGCTGGCCATGCGCGCGTTTCCCTCACAAATCGCCCCTGTTCGTGGAGTCTGTGTGCGCATAAAGTTTTGGTTTGCGGCGATTTTCATCGCCGTTTCGGGTTGTGGCAATCAGGGCAGTGGCGATGGCGGCAATGGCCTGGCGGCGGTCCAGCCAAGCCGGGTCGACCCCGCTTTGCTCCGGGAGGCGGTCTCCGACGAGCGGTCGCGAAGCTTCTACGAGGCACGGCAATGGCAGCCGGCCTGGACCGAAGAGACCGCCGAAGCCCTGGTCCAGGCGATCGACGGCGCGACCCGCCACGGGCTCAACAAGGATCACTTCCTCGCCGAAGCGGCACGCTCGGAGGAACCGGCATCACGCGAAGCGGCGCTGACCCTCGCGGCTTTGGCTTATGCCGACGCCCTGGCACGCGGCCGGGTGGATCCCGAGCGGATCCGCGACATCTACGAAGTCTCGCGGCCGGCATTCGATGCGCCTGCAGCGCTTAACCAGGCGCTCCAGCAGGGCGATCTCGCCACCTGGTTCGACGGGCTGGCGCCGCAGGACGCGGAATATCGGGCGCTTTCGGACGCTTATGTGAGGGCGGCACGAAGCGCCGGCCAGGCGCGCCGGGCGCCGATCCCCGCAGGACGCGCGATCCGCCCGGGATCGAGCGACGACCGCATCCCGGCGATCGCCGTCGCCCTTCGCTCGGATGGCTATCTCGCCGCCGATCCGGCGCCGCCGCCTGAGAAGGCGAACGCGTCGAACGATCAGGCGAAGCAGCAGGCGGCGCCGCCGCCGACCCGCTATAGCCCGGAGCTCGTCGAGGCGGTGCGCCGGCTTCAGCAGGACCATGGCCTCGATTCGACCGGGATCATTGGTGAGGAGACTCTTGCGGCGCTGAACGGCGGCGCCTTCGAACGGGCGCGGACGTTGGCGGTCAACCTCGAGCGGCGGCGCTGGCTCGTCCGGCAGCCGCCGCAGACCCGGATCGACGTCAACACGGCTGCGGCCACCCTGGCTTACTGGCGCGACGGCCAGCTCGCCAACCGGCGCCGAGTCGTCGTCGGCCAGCCGGGCAACGAGACCCCGGCGCTCGCTTCGCCGATGTACCGCCTGGTCGCGAACCCCACCTGGACCGTCCCCAAGTCGATCCAGACCGAGGAGATCGAGCCGAAAGGCGCGGCCTATATGGCGCGCAACAACATGCGCTGGGAGGACGGCCAGATCGTCCAGGCCTCGGGCCCCGACAATGCGCTCGGCCTGGTCAAGTTCGACATGAAGAACGACCATGCCATCTATCTTCACGACACCCCGGCAAAGGCCCTGTTCCAGCAGTCGGATCGGCATCAGAGCCATGGCTGCGTCAGGGTCGAGGACGCGCTCGGCTTCGCCACCATGATCGCCGCCGACCAGGGGATCACGAATGCCTGGGAACGAGCCCGGCAGACCGGCGACCAGAGCTTCGTCCCGCTTCGCCGGGAGATCCCGGTGCGCCTCCTCTATCACACCGCGTTCGTCGACGGCGGCCGGGTCATGTTCCGCGACGATTCCTACGGTTGGGACGAGGACGTCGCCGAAGCGCTCGGACTTGCCCGCCGGGCGCGGCGGGCGCCGCGGAGCCATATCGGGGATGTCGGGCCCTAGAGCCCCGCGGCCGGTAATTGGTCCGGCCCGCGACACGGAAGGGCTGAAAGCCCGGCCGGCGAAGCAACCGGCGTGGCCGCCCGTCATTGGTAAAGCGCGGATTTTAACCCCGCGTTCCTGATGGTTGAGGAGGGTTTGATGGCAGACAAGCGCTATGGCGGAGACGATCGCCGCGAAAGCTGGCGCGAACGCGGCAGCTCGATCTTTTCGGACGACAATGACGACCGCTGGAGCCGCGGTTCCGGGCGCTGGTCGAGTGAGCATGGCCGCGGCAGCGGCTGGAGCTCAGGCGGCAGCGACGACCGCGGATTCTTCGAGCGCGCCGGGGACGAAGTGCGCTCCTGGTTCGGCGACGAGGAGGCGGAACGGCGCCGCGAGAGGGACATTCGTCGCGAAGAGGGCCGAAGCGGCTTCGGCGGCGGCGAGTTCGAACGCGAACAGAACCAATATGGCCGGCAGGAAAGCTGGGGCAGAGGCGAAGGCGGCGACGATTATCGCCGAAGCCAATATGGCGCCCGCCAGGATCGGGAGCGCATGAGCAGCGGCGGCTGGGGCAGCCTGCTCGGCGACAGCCCGGATCGCGACATCAGGCGCGGAAGCTCGCGCCACTCCGGCGGCGACTGGAGCGGTGGCGACCATCGCGGCAGCCAGTCCGGCACCGGCAGGCAGTATCAGGAGCGCTTCGGCGGCGGCCATGGCGGCGGTGCCTGGGGCGGCGGCGGCTTCGGCGGCAGCCAGAGCTCCGAGCGCGGCACCTCCTCTTCGTCCTGGGCCGGCGGCCAGGAGAGCTTCGGCCAGAGCGGCCAAGGCGGGAGCCGGTCCCAGTGGGACGACAATTATCGCCGCTGGCGCGAGCAGCAGCTGCAGCAGTTCGACAGCGAATATGCGGATTATTGCCGAGAACGGCAGCAGCAGTTCGATCGTGACTTCGACAGCTGGCGAACCAGCCGACTGACGGAAGGTGGTACCGGCAGCCGTTTCGGAACGCCCGGCGAGACCAGCGGCGGAAGCAGCTCCGGACAGACCGTCCAGCAGGCGGGCGGAAGCTCAGGCCAGAGCGGCGACAGCAGCCGCAATCAGGGCATTGCCGGAGCGACGAGCGGATCGCTCGGTTCGGAAGGCGCAGGAGCGATCAGCTCCGGCGGCGGCAGTGCTTCGGCCAGCAGCGCGAGCACCGGCAGCACCGGTGCCCAGCAGGAAGAGGGATCCGGCACCGGCCGAAGCGGCAGGAGCCGTTCCCGGACCTGAGCGGAAGACGGGCCGGTCTCCGCGTCGCCGAGGCCGGCCCCTTCGAAATACAAAGGTCCCAAATCCAAGGAGAATGAACCATGTCGGACTTTGGCAGATATGGCGGTACCGACTATCAGGATCGTGAGCGCCGCTGGCG
>CBIGXQ010000185.1:0-3408 GCA_966193865.1 uncultured Sphingosinicella sp.
ACGTGCTCGCCGCCGCCGGGACGAAGTGGAATTTCCTCAACTTCCAGCCAGGCCTCGTCGGAGGCCACTGCATCGGCGTCGATCCTTATTATCTCAGCTACCGCGCCCAGCAGCTCGGCCTCGATCCGAACGTCATCCTGTCCGGCCGTTCGATCAACGACGGCATGGGCGTTTGGGTCGCCGACCGGCTCCACGAACGGCGCGGGTCGGCCGGGTCGGCGCTCGTCATGGGGCTCTCCTTCAAGGAGAATGTTCCCGACCTTCGCAACTCCAAGGTCATCGACGTCGTCCGCCGTCTTGCGGAGCTGGGCCATGACGTGACGATCCACGATCCGCTCGCCGACGCGGCGGAGGCCCGCCATGAATATGCGGTGGAGCTGGACGGCGGCGCGCTCGATCGCGACTATGATCTCGTCGTCCTCGCCGTACCCCACCGCGCCTATGCCGAACTCGACGATGGCCGGGTCGCCGGCCTCGTCAGGCGGGGTGGCCTGCTCGCGGATCTCAAGAATCTCTACGGCAAGCGCGAGCTTGGCGGAGTGGAGCGCTGGACGCTCTAGACCTCGCTCGTTTCAGGCCGCTCCAGGCCCAAACGTGACTCGCTCGGCGGCGCCCTCAACCGCCGTGATAGGTCCTGTACCACTCGACGAAGCGGGGAATCCCTTCGTCGATCGAGGTCGAGGGGTTGAAGCCGAGATCGCGCTGGATGGCGCTGATGTCGGCGAACGTGTCGCGCACGTCGCCGGGCTGCATCGGGACCAGCTTCTTCTTCGCCTCGCGACCGCAAGCCTGCTCGATCAGGCCGATCATTCGGGTCAGCTCTTCCGACCGGTTGTTGCCGATATTGTAGAGCCGGTGCGGGCTATGGCTCCCACCCGCCTTCTCGGCGCCGTCGTCGGCCGGTGGATTGTCGAGCGCGGCAACGATCCCGGTGACGATGTCGTCGATATAGGTGAAGTCGCGGCGCATATTGCCTTCGCCGAACACCTCGATCTCTTCGCCCGCCATGATCGCCTTGGTGAAGATCCACATCGCCATGTCAGGCCGTCCCCAGGGTCCGTAGACGGTGAAGAACCGCAATCCGGTCTGCGGCAGTCGGTAGAGATGGGAATAGGTCTCGCTGATCAGCTCGTCAGCCTTCTTCGTGGCAGCGTAGAGCGAGAGCGGCTGATCGACCCGGTCCTCGACCCGAAAGGGAAGGCTCTTGTTGCCGCCATAGACCGACGATGAAGAGGCATAGACGAAATGCCCGACCCCTCGGTGCCTGGCGGTCTCGAGCATGTTGAGATGGCCGACCAGGTTGGACTGCGCATAAGCGTGTGGGTTCTCGATCGAATAACGAACGCCCGCCTGAGCGCCGAGATGGACGATCCGATCGAATTGCCGGCCGTCCAGAGCAGCGGCCAGAGCGCCTGAATCGGAGAAATCAACCTCGACGAAGTCGAAGTTGTTGTGCCGCCGGCCGAGCTCGGCGAGGCGGTCGCGCTTGAGCTTGACGCCGTAATAATCGTTGACGTTGTCGACTCCGATCACGCTTTCGCCGCGTGCCATCAGCCGCTCGCTGACATGAAAGCCGATGAAGCCGGCGGCGCCGGTCACGAGAGTCGTCATGATATCTGTCCAGGATGATGGTTTCGGGCCGCTTAAGGCCTGGGCCGGAATGCGGCAATGCCCGGAGTCGGCCACCTCGACGGCAAGTGTGGACTTTGCCGTGTTTTTTCTACTAGTCCGGGCCCGTGCCCGATCGCGCCGAGAGCCGGATTTCGTCCCCCAGCGTCTGGCCGGCGCTGGCTTCCCTCTATGCGCTGATGAGCGCCCGCCGCCGCCGGCAACTCTATCTCACTCTCTCGCTCATGGTCGTCGGCGCCGCCGCCGAACTGATCACGATCGGCGCCGCACTGCCTTTCCTCGCTCTCATCTCTGATCCGGCCCGGGCCGAAGACATACCGGTGGTCCGAACCATGTTCGATTTGCTCGGCTGGCAGGCGGGCGAGGCCTCGATCCTCGAAGCCACCCTCCTTCTCGTCGGCGCGGCCTTGATCGGGGCCGCCATTCGCCTGCTGCTCAACTGGACGGTTCAGGCCTTCGTGTTTCGGATCGGCCACGATCTCGGCGTAGCCGTCTTCTCGAGAGCGCTTCGACAGCCCTATCTCTACCATGTCGAGCGCAATTCCAGCGAAGTGATCGCGGGCGTGGAGAAGGCTCAGGCCGTCCTGTTCCAGGTGCTGTTGCCGCTGATGCAGGGCGTCGTGGCCGCCTTCATGGCGATCTTCATCCTGGGCCTTCTGATCGCGATCGATCCACTGATGGCGACGATCGCGGCTGCGTCGATGGCCGCTCTCTATATCGGCCTCAGCCTTGCCACCCGTCATGTCCTCGCCGCCAACTCGAGGGTTCATGCCGAGGCGCATACCCAGCGAATCAAGCAGGTTCAGGAGGGACTGGGGGGGATCCGCGACATCCTGATAGACCGTTCTCAGCCGGTCTTCGAAAGAGGCTTTCGCGAGACCGACGATCGGCTCCGGCGAGCGCAGATGGTGAACAGTTTCATCTCTTCGTCGCCACGGATGGTCATCGAAGCGGCGGCGATCATCCTTATCGCCCTGTTGGCCCTTTACATGAGCTACCAGCCGGGGGGCGTCGTCCGTGCCATTCCGGTCCTTGGCGCCCTCGCGATCGGGGCCCAGCGCCTACTGCCTCTGCTCCAGTTGATCTATCATGCCTGGAGCCGAACCGCCGGCTCGCTTCGGATCGTCCTCGACATCGCCGAGCTGCTCGGCCAGCCTCAGGATTCAGGCGATGAGGGGACTGAAGCCGCCGGGAAACTCGATTTCACCTCGGCGATCGACCTCGAGAAACTGGGTTTCCGCTATCCCGGCGGTCGCCAGGAGGCGCTTCGGGACATTAACCTGACGATCCGGAAAGGCGAACGGATCGGGCTGCTGGGCGAGACGGGAAGCGGCAAAAGCACGTTGCTCGACCTGATCATGGGCCTTCTGGACCCTGGCAGCGGAGAGATAAGGATCGACGGCGCAGCGCTTTCGGGCGAGACCCGCCGGCGCTGGCAGGCGCAGATCGCCCATGTCCCGCAGTTCATCTATCTCACCGATTCCGCGGTCATGGAGAATATCGCCTTCGGCGTTCCGCCCGGCGAGATCGATATGGACCGGGTCAAGGCCGCCGCGAAACGGGCGGAGATCGCCGAGTTCATCGAGAGCCTTCCGGCCGGCTATCATACGCCCGTGGGCGAACGAGGCGTCCGATTGAGCGGCGGCCAGCGGCAGCGGTTAGGCATCGCCCGAGCGCTCTACAAGCAGGCGTCGGTCCTGATCCTCGACGAAGCGACAAGCGCCCTCGACAATGAAACCGAGGCTGCCGTCATGGCGAATCTGGGACGAAGCGATGCCG
>CBIGXQ010000186.1:0-3405 GCA_966193865.1 uncultured Sphingosinicella sp.
CGGCATCGCTTCGTCCCAGATTCGCCATGACGGCAGCCTCGGTTTCATTGTCGAGTGCGCTCGTCGCTTCGTCGAGGATCAGGACCGACGCCTGCTTGTAGAGCGCCCGGGCGATCCCGATTCGCTGCCTTTGGCCGCCACTCAACCGGACTCCTCTTTCGCCCACCGGGGTATGATAGCCGGCCGGCAGGCTCTCGATGAAATCGGCGATCTCCGCTTGCTCCGCGGCGGCCTTGACCCGGTCCATGTCGATCTCGCCTGGCGGAACACCGAAGGCGATATTCTCCATGACCGCGGAATCGCTCAGATAGATGAATTGCGGGACATGCGCGATCTGCGCCTGCCAGCCTCGGCGGGTCTCTCCCGAAAGCGCCGCGCCGTCGATCCTTATCTCTCCGCTGCCAGGTTCCAGAAGGCCCATGATCAGGTCGAGCAACGTGCTTTTGCCGCTTCCTGTCTCGCCCAGCAGCCCGATCCGCTCGCCTTTCCGGATCGTCAGGGAAATGTCCCGAAGCGCCTCCTGGCGACCGCCGGGATAGCGGAAACCCAGTTTCTCGAGGTCGATCGCCGAGGTGAAATCGAGTTTCCCGGCGGCTTCAGTCCCCTCATCGCCTGAATCCTGAGGCTGGCCGAGCAGCTCGGCGATGTCGAGGACGATCCGAAGCGAGCCGGCGGTTCGGCTCCAGGCATGATAGATCAACTGGAGCAGAGGCAGTAGGCGCTGGGCCCCGATCGCGAGGGCGCCAAGGACCGGAATGGCACGGACGACGCCCCCCGGCTGGTAGCTCATGTAAAGGGCCAACAGGGCGATAAGGATGATCGCCGCCGCTTCGATGACCATCCGTGGCGACGAAGAGATGAAACTGTTCACCATCTGCGCTCGCCGGAGCCGATCGTCGGTCTCGCGAAAGCCTCTTTCGAAGACCGGCTGAGAACGGTCTATCAGGATGTCGCGTATGCCGCCGAGACCCTCCTGAACCTGCTTGATCCGCTGCGTATGCGCCTCGGAATGAATCCGCGAGTTGGCGGCGAGGACATGGCGGGTGGCAAGGCTGAGGCCGATATAGAGGGCGGCCATCGACACCGCCGCGATCGACGCCATCAGCGGATCGATGGCGATCAGCAGGCCAAGGATGAAGATCGCCATGAAGGCGGCCACGACGCCCTGCATCAGCGGCAGCAGCACTTGGAAAAGAACGGCCTGTGCCTTCTCCACGCCTGCGATCACTTCGCTGGAGTTGCGTTCGACATGGTAGAGATAGGGCTGACGAAGCGCTCTCGAGAAGACGGCGACACCGAGATCGTGGCCGATCCGAAACACGAAGGCCTGGACGGTCCAGTTGAGCAGCAGCCGAATGGCGGCCCCGATCAATGCCGCGCCGACGAGAAGGAAGGTGGCTTCGAGGATCGAGGCTTCGCCTGATTGCCAGCCGAGCAGATCGAAGATAGTTCGGACCACTGGTATGTCTTCGGCCCGGGCCGGGTCCGAGATGAGAGCGAGGAAAGGCAAAGCGGCGCCAATCGTGATCAGTTCCGCGGCGGCGCCGAGGACCATGAGCGAGACAGTAAGATAGAGCTGCCGGCGGCGGCGGGCGCTCATCAGCGCATAGAGGGAAGCCAGCGCCGGCCAGACGCTGGGGGACGAAATCCGGCTCTCGGCGCGATCGGGCACGGGCCCGGACTAGTAGAAAAAACACGGCAAAGTCCACACTTGCCGTCGAGGTGGCCGACTCCGGGCATTGCCGCATTCCGGCCCAGGCCTTAAGCGGCCCGAAACCATCATCCTGGACAGATATCATGACGACTCTCGTGACCGGCGCCGCCGGCTTCATCGGCTTTCATGTCAGCGAGCGGCTGATGGCACGCGGCGAAAGCGTGATCGGAGTCGACAACGTCAACGATTATTACGGCGTCAAGCTCAAGCGCGACCGCCTTGCCGAGCTCGGCCGGCGGCACAACAGCTTCGATTTCGTCGAGGTCGATTTCGCCGATTCAAGCGCTCTGGCCGCTGCTCTGGACGGTCGGCAATTCGACCGGATCGTCCATCTCGGCGCCCAGGCGGGCGTTCGTTATTCGATCGAAAACCCGCACGCTTATGCGCAGTCCAACCTGGTGGGCCATCTCAACATGCTCGAAACGGCTCGGCACCGGGGTGTCGAACATTTCGTCTATGCCTCTTCATCGTCGGTCTATGGCGGCAACAAGAGCCTTCCCTTTCGGGTCGAGGACAGGGTCGATCATCCGCTCTCGCTCTACGCCGCGACCAAGAAGGCGGACGAGCTGATCAGTGAGACCTACTCCCATCTTTATCGGCTACCTCAAACCGGGCTTCGATTCTTCACGGTCTACGGGCCATGGGGACGGCCCGACATGGCGATGTGGATCTTCACCAAGGCGATCATGGCCGGCGAAGAGATAGAGGTGTTCGGCGAGGGCAATATGCGCCGCGACTTCACCTATATCGACGACATCGTCACCGGGATCGTAGCCGCGCTCGACCATCCGCCGGCCGACGACGGCGCCGAGAAGGCCGGTGGCAGCCGAAGCCCGCACCGGCTCTACAATATCGGCAACAACCGGTCGGAAGAGCTGATCCGGATGATCGGCCTGATCGAGCAGGCTTGCGGCCGCGAGGCCAGGAAGAAGCTGGTCCCGATGCAGCCCGGAGACGTTCGCGACACTTTCGCCGACATCAGCGCCATCCAGCGCGATCTCGGCTTCAGCCCCTCGACCTCGATCGACGACGGCATTCCGCGCTTCGTCGAATGGTACAAGACCTATCACGGCGATTGAGGGCGCGGCCGAGCCGGTTACATTCGCGGGACCGGCCTGCGCCGATCCACGTCTAGAGCGTCCAGCGCTCCACTCCGTCAAGCTCACGCTTGCCATAGAGATTCTTGAGATCCGCGAGCAGGCCGCCGCGCCTGACGAGGCCCGCGACGCGATCATCGTCGAGTTCGGCATAGGCGCGGTGGGGTACGGCGAGGACGACGAGATCATAGTCGCGATCGAGCGCGCCGCCGTCCAGCTCCACCGCATATTCATGGCGGGCCTCCGCCGCGTCGGCGAGCGGATCGTGGATCGTCACGTCATGACCTAGCTCAGTGAGACGGCGCACGACGTCGATAACCTTGCTGTTGCGAAGGTCGGGAACATTCTCCTTGAAGGAGAGGCCCATGACGAGCGCCGAGCCGGCCGTCCCGCGCCGTTCGTGGAGCTGGTCGGCGACCCAATTGCCCATGCCGTCGTTGATCGAGCGGCCGGACAGGATGACGTTCGGATCGAGTCCGAGCTGCTGGGCGCGATAGCTGAGATAATAAGGATCGACGCCGATGCA
This sequence comes from uncultured Sphingosinicella sp., assembly GCA_966193865.1. Lineage (GTDB taxonomy): Bacteria > Pseudomonadota > Alphaproteobacteria > Sphingomonadales > Sphingomonadaceae > Allosphingosinicella. The sequence continues at coordinate 3,338 of CBIGXQ010000186.1, forward strand.
GTGGCCTCCGACCAGGCCTGGCTGGAAGTTGAGGAAATTCCACTTCGTCCCGGCGGCGGCGAGCACGT
>CBIGXQ010000187.1:0-3399 GCA_966193865.1 uncultured Sphingosinicella sp.
CCGCCTGGGTGACGGTCTCGCCGAGATAGGCCTCGGCGGTTTCCTTCATCTTCTGAAGGGTGAAGGCGGAAATCTGGGACGGGCTGTAATCCTTGCCGCCGGCATTGACCCAGGCATCGCCATTGGGGCCGCGGGTGATCTTGTAGGGGACGAGCTCCGTATCCTTCTTGGTGATCGGGTCGTCGAAGCGGCGGCCGATCAGGCGCTTCACCGCGAAGATGGTGTTGTCGGGATTGGTGACCGCCTGGCGCTTCGCCGGCTGGCCGATCAGTCGTTCGCCGTCCTTGGTAAAAGCGACGACGGACGGGGTGGTGCGGGCGCCTTCGCTATTCTCGATGACCTTGGGCTTGCCGCCCTCCATCACCGCAACGGCGCTGTTGGTGGTTCCGAGATCGATTCCGATCACTCTTGCCATGTCTAACCTCTTATGCCCCTGACAAAACCTCTCCACCCGCTTGTCCCTCAACGGCGACGCGCAGGTGCACAGGAGGCGATATAGGGGGCGAATTTGTTGCGACAAGAAGCCCCGTCCCCTAAGTGCGCGGCGTGAAACGCCTTGTCCCGATCATGGCCGGCCTGCTGGCATTTGCCGGCTGCGACCGGGCGCCGCCGGAGCCTCTGGTGACGGTCGAGAATGCGGTCGTCACCCTGCCGGTGCTGCCGGGCCGTCCCGGCGCCGCCTACTTCACGCTCCGGACCAACAACGATCCCACCCGCCTCACCGCGATCACCAGCCCGAGAATCGGCCGCATCGAGCTTCACGAGACGGTCAGCGTGAACGGCGTCAGCCGAATGACCCCGCTCCGCAAGGCAGTGTTCGCGCCCGACGCTCCTTTGACCTTCGAGCCGGGCGGCGGCCACGCCATGCTGTTCGAGATCGATCCTTCGATCCGGGTCGGCGCAACGGTGCCGATCACCTTCAGCTTCGAGCCGGCGCCGCCGGTCACCGTCGAGGCGCAGGTCCGGGCGGCGGGCGACATCGGTCATGGCGGCCACTGACGGACGAAAGCTCACCGCCGGCGAACGCGCGCTGGCGGCTTCGATGTTCGGAGAATCGATCGATTACGACCCGGTGCGGATCCATCGCCGCAAATATTTCTGGTTCCAGCCCAAGCGGACGATCATGGCGCCCAACGGCCATATCTGGGTCCATCCGGAAAGCCCCTTGTGGAGCGACGATTATTCCACGGCGCCGCTCGGCCTGAAGGCCTTGTTCATCCACGAAATGACCCATGTCCTCCAGGCCCAGCAGCGCGGCAGATATTATCTCCCGCTCATGCGCCATCCCTTCTGCCGCTACGCCTATACGATCCGGCCCGGCTGGCCGTTCGACCGCTACGGGCTCGAGCAGCAGGCCGAGATCGTCCGCCACATCTTCCTGCTCCGCAACGGACAGGCCTTGCCCGGCGTGCCCGCGCTCGCTCAGCTGGAAAGCATCGTCCCGTTCAAGCAAGCGTGACCGCGAAGCGTTCGGGATGAGCCGATCGCTGGTGCCGATCGTCCGGCGCGGGTAAAAGGAGTCGGGCGGCGGGGGCCTGCGAGGTGATTTTCCGTCAGTTGTTCGACAGCGACACCTGCACTTTTTCCTATCTCCTGGGCTGCAGCGAAAGCCGGATGGCGGTGCTCGTCGATCCGGTGCTCGACCAGGTCGACCGGGATCTTGCGCTGCTCCAGCAGCTCGAGCTCGATCTGGCTTTTACGCTCGAGACCCACATCCATGCCGATCACGTCACCTCTGCCGCCCGTCTTCGATCACTGACGGGCTGCCTCGTCGCCTATCCCGCCCCCGACATGCCGGCCGAGGCCGACGTCGCCGTCAGCGAGCTCGAGCCGCTGCTGTTCGGACGCCAGATCGTCCAGCCGCTCTTCACTCCAGGGCACACCGATGGCCACCACGCTTATGTCGTCGAGGCTGGCGGAGCTGCGCGGGTGATGACCGGCGATGCGCTGCTGATCGACGGCTGCGGGCGAACCGATTTCCAGGGCGGTTGCGCGCAGACGCTGTTCCGCTCGGTGCACGAGAAGATCTTCACGCTCGCGCCCGATACGCTCGTCTTCCCCGGACATGATTACAACAACCGCCACGTGAGCACGGTCGCTCAGGAACGCGAGCGAAATCCGCGGCTCGGCGGCGCCAGGACGGCCGACGAGTTCGTGTCCATCATGGCTTCACTGGACCTGCCGCGACCGAAGAGGATCGATGTCGCGGTTCCTGCCAACCGCCGCTGCGGCGCCCTGGACTGAGCGCGAAGCCCGGTTCAGGCTCAGGTCAACGCGCCGAACAGGAACCGGCCGAAGCTCCGCATGGGCTCCTGGTCGAACAAGGCGAACTCGACGCTCTGCTCGATCACCAAGGCCGGCCCGACGAACAGCCAGACCGGGTGGATCCTGCCGTAGCGCCACTGGTCTCGGGCGGCCGCGACGAGGATCGGCGAGTAAGCCAGAACGAGGGCGAACCAGATATCGGGGTTGGGAACGTCCGGCAGCCAGTGGCGAAGCCTGAAGAAGGCCGGCCAAAGCACCTGGACCGTCGCCAGCATGACCAGCCGCTTGTGCCAGTCGGGCCTGCGGCGCGCGGCGACGGCCGCGACGACGAGCGACAGAAAGAGGCTCAATCCGGTGAAGGTCCCGGCAAGGCTGGAGGTCGCCTCGGTGCCGAGCTCCGGAAGGTCTCGTTGCGCCGCCCAGACCGCGGTGGCGATGCCGCTTGCCCAGACCAGGAGAGCGAGCGGGAAGAGAAAAGGACCGACGGATCGGTGAAGCGGCGTTCGCCGCCCTCTCACCAGCGACGCCTGGGCTATGAACAGCAGGATCCAGCCCAGCGCGGAGGCGCCATGAACATGGACGAACCATGGTGCAGAGAAGAGGCCGCGGGCCATGGGCATCACATAGGTGACGCCGAAGCCCAGCGCGACGACGAGCAGACCGACGAGCCCGAAGCCGACATAGAAGGGAGTCGCCCGATCCCGCGCCCACGCATTCGCCATTGCCGACCCCCCGCTTCGAGAGCGTATCAGTGCCGCCCGGAGGAGCAAGGCGTCTCCTTCGCTCACACGCGAGCCGGCTTCCATTCGCCGGCGCAAATGCTAGCGTCGCAGCTTCAGAAGGGGGACGCCATGACCGAAGAGCCGATCGACAGCTTCCGATCCTCGACGCTGGGCTGGCTGAGAGGGACTCTCGCCGGCTGGGGGACGATCCTCCTCATCATCGGCGGCATCGTCCTGAGCCTGCTATTGCCGGCCGGCGAAGTGGGACCCTGGCCACTCCTCCTCAGCGTCCTTGGCCTCGTCATCCTGCTCGTGAAATGGGTCCAGAACCTGCTCGCCAGGTTCGAGATCACCGAGGAGCGGCTGGTGATCAGGCGCGGGATCCTGTTCAAGAGCATCGACGAGATCGAGC
>CBIGXQ010000188.1:0-3393 GCA_966193865.1 uncultured Sphingosinicella sp.
GCTGGATCACCTCGTTGCCGCCGTCGCCGACTCCGACCTTGAGGGGGCCGCGTAAACGGCTGACCCGAAGGCTCAGCCACACGTGAAGAATCGCGGCGGCGCCGGCGATGGTGAGCGAGATCGGCATGATCATCTTCTGGTCCCCCTGTCAGCGGAGAGTCGCACGGCCCGCAGCGGCTTGCAACGGCTCGCGAATTCGCTATAGGCGGCGCCTTCACGCGAGAGCACCAGGCCGCGAGGCCAGCGGCCGACCCAGCCGTTGACCATTGGCCCCGCGCTCGCCACATCAGTCAACCGATTTGCATTGGAACAGGTGCCACCATGGCGGTCCCCAAGAGAAAAACGTCGCCGTCGAAGCGGAACATGCGCCGCAGTCACGACGCCCTGAAGGCCACTCAGTATCAGGAGTGCCCGAATTGCGGCGAGCTCCGCCTGCCGCACAATCTGTGCCCGAGCTGCGGCCACTACAAGGGACGTGAAATCCTGAAGTCCGAGGCGTAAGACGCTCCGGGCTTCGTAGAGGAGAAGGTCACAGGTGGGTAGCGGGCCACGGATCGCAATCGACGCGATGGGTGGCGATACCGGCCCGGCCGTGATGGTGGCCGGAGCGGCGAGGGCGCGTCAGCGCCGCGGCGACCTGAGCTTCCTCATGTTCGGCGATCGCTCGGCGATCCAGGAAGAGCTGGTGAGGCATGACGGTCTCGCCGGCGCCAGCAAGGTCGTCCATTGCGACGACGTCATCTCCGGCAGCGAAAAGCCCAGCCAGGCGATCCGCCGCGCCAAGACGAGCTCGATGGGACTCGCCATCGCCGCCGTGAAGGCGGGTGAGGCCCAGGCGGCGGTCTCCGGCGGCAATACCGGCGCATTGATGGCGATGGCCAAGGTGGCGCTTCGGACGATGCCCGGAATCGACCGGCCGGCGCTTGCAGCGCTGCTTCCGACCCTCGGCGACAACGACCTCGTCATGCTCGATCTCGGCGCCAACACCGACTGCGACGTCCAGAATCTCGTCCAGTTCGCGGTGATGGGCGCGGCTTATGCCCGGGTCGTCCTCGATCTCGACCGACCGCGGGTCCAGCTTCTCAACATCGGCACCGAGGAGCTCAAGGGAACGGACGAGCTCAAGCAGGCGGCGGCGATCCTCCGCGCGGCAACCGACCTCGGAATGCGCTTCGACGGCTTTATCGAAGGCGACAAGATCTCGCGTGGCGAGGCCGACGTCGTCGTCACCGACGGCTTTTCGGGGAATATCGCCCTGAAGTCGGTCGAGGGCACGGCGCGCTTCGTCACCGATCTTCTCCGCCGCGCTTTCACCAGCTCGGTTCGGTCGAAGATCGGCTTCCTCATTTCCCGGCCGGCGACCGAGCTGCTCCGCCACCATCTCGATCCGAACAACCATAATGGCGCGGTCTTCCTCGGCCTCAACGGACTGGTCGTGAAGAGCCATGGAAGCGCCAGCGACAAGGGCGTCGCCAACGCGATCAGGGTGGCGGCTAGGATGGTGCGAGAGGATCTGACCCGGAAGATCACCGACGATCTGGCGCGGGTCTCCGCCCAGCGCGAGCCGGTGGGGGCGAAATGAGCCGCCGAGCGATCATCGCCGGCACCGGCTCCGCTCTGCCGCCGCGGCGGGTGACCAATGCCGAGCTGGCCGAACGCGTCGAGACCACCCATGAGTGGATCGTCGAGCGCACCGGAATCGAGGCGCGCCATATCGCCGGCGACGGCGAGACGACCGCGACCCTGGCGACCGAAGCCGCGCTGAAGGCGCTGGCCTCGGCCGGGATCGCCGCCGACCAGATCGGACTCATCGTCCTCGCCACCGCGACGCCCGACCAGACCTTTCCGGCGAGCGCGACGAGGGTCCAGACGGCGCTCGGGATCAACGATTGCATCGCCTTCGACGTGCAGGCGGTGTGCACCGGCTTCCTCTATGCGCTGTCGATCGCCGACAACATGATCAAGGGTGGCATGGCCGACCATGCCCTTGTCATCGGTTCCGAGACGTTCAGCCGGATCCTCGACTGGGAGGATCGCGCCACCTGTGTCCTGTTCGGCGACGGCGCCGGAGCGGTCGTTCTCAAGGCGGTGGAGGCCGAGGACCAGGGGATCCTGGCGACGAGGCTCCATGCCGACGGCCGCCACAACGACCTCCTCTATGTCGACGGCGGGGTGTCGACCACCGGCACGGTGGGCAAGCTTCGGATGAGGGGCAAGGAGGTGTTCCGCCACGCCGTGGTGAACCTCGCCGACGTCCTCAACGAGACCCTGACCGCCGCCGGCCACCGGCCCGAGGAAGTCGACTGGGTCGTGCCTCATCAGGCCAATAAGAGGATTCTCGACGCGACCGCCAAGAAACTCGGCCTGGATCCGTCACGGGTCATCGTGACCGTCGATCAGCATGCGAACACGTCGGCGGCCTCGGTTCCGCTCGCGCTCGACGTCGCCGTGAGAGACGGTCGCATAAAGCGCGGCGATCTCCTTGTTCTCGAGGCGATGGGCGGCGGATTCACATGGGGCGCCGCGGTCGTTCGCTACTGACGACGCTCAACGTGCTGGATTGCGCTCGCAGCCCAGCTAGACTAAAGTTTGGACTTGGATCGGGAGGGGTTACCTCATGGCAGACGCAGGAACGATCAGGAAGCCGACCGTCGGCACGCTGACGCGTGCGGATTTGTCGGACATCGTTCATCGTGAAATCGGCCTTTCCCGCGCCGATTCGGCCGGAATCGTCGAACGCATCCTCCACCATATGTGCCACGCGCTTTCCGAGGGCCAGAACGTGAAGATTTCCGGTTTCGGAAGCTTCATCCTTCGCGACAAGGGCGAACGGATCGGCCGCAACCCGAAGACAGGGGTCGAAGTGCCGATCGCGCCACGGCGGGTGCTGACCTTCCGGGCGAGCCAGACGATGCGCGAACGGATCGCCGGCGGCGACTGAAACAAAGCCTGATGGCCGAGCCGATCCGCAAGAGCGAACACGCCTTTCGGACGATCGGCGAGCTCGCCGAAGAGCTCGGCGTTCCTCAGCACATCCTGCGTTACTGGGAAACGAGATTCCCGCAGCTCAGGCCGCTCCAGCGGGCCGGGAATCGGCGCTATTACCGTCCTGACGACGTCGCTCTGGCGAAGCGGATCCATCGGCTCCTCAGCCAGGAAGGCTATACGATCCGCGGCGTCCAGCAATTGCTGGCGAGAGGCGAGAGCGGGGCCGGGGCCGAAACTTCTGCAGCGGCTCCGCCGACTTCCGAGCCGACAGGGGCTCAGCCTTCGTCTTTCCCTGTCGAGCAGCTGCGCGAGCTTCGCGGCCTTCTCGTCAAGGCGCTCGAAGAGAGCGAAGTCTAGCCCTCGACGATCCAGGACTGCACCCCGAACCTGTTCGGGGTTGAGGCC
>CBIGXQ010000189.1:0-3350 GCA_966193865.1 uncultured Sphingosinicella sp.
CCTGGCACATGTACGACACGGTCAAGGGCTCCGACTGGCTCGGCGACCAGGACGCCATCGAATATATGGTCCGCGAGGCGCCGGCCGCGGTCTATGAGCTGGAACATGCCGGGGTGCCGTTCAGCCGCACCAGCGAGGGCCGGATCTACCAGCGCGCCTTCGGCGGGATGATGCAGAACATGGGGGAGGGGCCGCCGGCCCAGCGGACCTGCGCCGCCGCCGACCGTACCGGCCATGCCATGCTCCACGCGCTCTACCAGCAGAGCCTCCGCTACGACGCCGACTTCTTCATCGAATATTTCGCGCTCGACCTCATCATGGACTCCGACGGCGCCTGCCGCGGGGTCGTCGCCTTGTGCCTCGAGGACGGCTCGATCCACCGCTTCCGCGGCCAGGCGGTGGTTCTCGCCACCGGCGGCTATGGCCGCTGCTATTTCACCGCGACCTCCGCCCATACCTGCACCGGCGACGGCGGCGGAATGGTGCTTCGCGCGGGGCTTCCGCTCCAGGATTGCGAGTTCGTCCAGTTCCACCCGACCGGCATCTACGGTGCCGGGGTCCTCATCACCGAAGGGGCTCGGGGCGAGGGCGGCTATCTCACCAACAGCGAGGGCGAGCGCTTCATGGAGCGCTATGCTCCGTCGGCCAAGGACCTCGCCTCGCGCGACGTCGTCTCGCGCTCGATGGCGCTCGAGATGAGGGAAGGCCGCGGAGTCGGCCCGCACAAGGACCATATCTACCTTCACCTCGACCATATCGACGCGAAGATCCTCGCCGAGCGACTGCCGGGGATCACCGAATCCGGCAAGGTCTTCGCCGGTGTCGACCTGACCCGCCAGCCGCTCCCGGTGACTCCGACGGTTCATTACAACATGGGCGGGATCCCGACCAATTTTCATGGCGAGGTCGTCACTCTCAAGGACGGCAATCCCGACAGCGTCGTCCCCGGCCTGTTCGCGGTCGGCGAAGCCGCCTGCGTCTCGGTCCATGGCGCGAACCGCCTCGGCTCGAACAGCCTCATCGATCTCGTCGTGTTCGGCCGGGCCGCCGGCCTGCGGCTCGGCGAGACGATCACCGCCGGAGCGGCCCAGCCCGCTCTGCCGAAGGACGGATCGGACCTGGCTCTGGCGAGGCTCGACAAGTTCCGTTTCGCCAAGGGCGGATCGCCGACCGCCGAGGTCCGGCTCGAGATGCAGCGGACGATGCAGGCCCATTGCGCCGTCTTCCGCGACGACGAGACCCTCCGCGAGGGCGTCGACAAGCTGGCGAAGACCTATCAGCGAATGACCGATCTCCACGTCACCGATCGAAGCCTGATCTGGAACACCGACCTGGTCGAGACGCTCGAGCTCGACAATCTGATCGCCCAGGCCAGCGTCACCATCGCCGGCGCGTATAACCGCAAGGAAAGCCGGGGCGCCCACGCCCACGAGGATTATCCCCAGCGCGACGACCCCAATTGGATGAAGCACACGATCGCCTGGTTCGACGGCTGGGGCGGCGAGGGCGGCGGAGTCCGGATCGATTATCGTCCGGTGCACGAATATACGCTCACCGACGACGTCCAGTATATCAAGCCCAAGGCCCGGGTGTACTGATCGCGATGCGGTGGAGGACGGCCGCCGCGCTGGCGCTCATCCTCACCGCTTCCGCAGCGACTCCGCAGATCCATCAGCCGCCTGCCGGCGCCCCTTTCGGTCCGCAGGAAGAGCAAAGGCTCGACACCGCCCTTCGCCGGCTGGCGCCTCAGCGCCCCGGAACCGTCGACGCCTACGTTATCGCCATCGCGCTCGACAGCGATCCGGTCTTCGCCCGCGAGGCCCGGGCGGCCGGCGACGTCCTCCAGCGGCGCTACGACGCCGTTGGGAGGACGATCATCCTCGCCGGTTCCGGAGGAGACTCGGACCGTCCGTCGCCGAGCGGATCGCCGGCGAGCCTGGTTCGGGCGATGGCGAGGATCGCCGAGCTGATGGACGAAAGCGAGGATGTGCTCGTCCTCTATTCGACCAGCCACGGCACGCCGCTCGGGCTCACCTGGCGCGAAGGCGACCGCGACATGGCGTCGATCACGCCCAAGCAGATGCGCGAGTGGCTCGATCGGCACGGCATCCGCAACCGGCTCCTCATTCTCAGCGCCTGCTTCTCCGGAATCTTCGTCCCCGGCCTCCAGACGTCGAACAGTGTCATCGTCACTGCCGCCGCTCGCGACCGGATCTCGTTCGGCTGCTTCGCCGACAATGACTGGACCTTCTTCGGCGACGCGATGATCAATCACGCGCTCCGCAAGCCCCAGTCGCTCGGCGCGGCCTATGCCGAGGCGACGGCGCTGGTCAGCGAGTGGGAGCGACGCTTCGAGGTGACCCCGTCGCAGCCGCAGATCTTCCTGGGCGCGGCGAGCGCCCACTGGCTCGCGCCCCTCGAGCGGCGAATGCCCCGGTCGGCGACCGAGCCGGTCGGCCGCCCGGCGGTCGAATCCGCGGCCGCGCTTTCCGGCCCCTGAGCTTCGTCGAAAGCTCGAGGGCGTCCGCCGAACAAGCCGCCGATCGAACCTGGTCCTCGGCTAGGTCCAGGTTCGGACATGGCAGCAGGGGCGAAGCCGAATGAGAGCGTGGATCATCGTTCTGGCGGCCCTTGCCGCCGCCGGCTGCGCGGCTCCTCCGCGGCAAGCGCCGAACGGCTATTATCTCGTCGAGGGCAGCTTCGTCGCCGACCGCGGACCGGACGGCAACAGCATCTTCCTCGATTCACCGGACGGGCTGATCCTCGTCGACAGCGGCCGTCATCCCGCCCATCGCGACAAGCTGCTTGGCTATGCGCGAGCGCGCGGACAGCCGATCGTCGCGCTTCTCAACACCCACTGGCACCTCGATCACAGCACCGGCAATGCCGAGATCCTCGCCGCTTTTCCCGGCGCTGAACTCTATGCGACGAGGGCGATCGACGGCGCCCTCGCCGGCTTCTTCCCGCGCAGCCGCGCCGCCGCCCAGCGCCATCTCGATTCCGGCCAAGTCACTCCGGAGCAGCGCGCCGAGATCGAACGGGCCTTCCGGGTCATGGATCATCCGGACTCCTTGCGGCCCACCCGGCCGGTCGAGGACTCCGCCGACATGGTGATCGGTGGCCGCCCGCTTCGGATCAACGTGGCCCGGTTCGCCGCCACCGAAGCCGATCTGTGGATTCATGACGAGCGCAACGGACTGGTGATCGCCGGAGACCTCGTCGTCGCCTCGGTGCCGTTCATGGACACGGCCTGTCCGGACGGGTGGCGGCGGGCGCTCGACGATCTGGCCTCGATCGACTTCACGACCCTGATCCCGGGCCATGGCGAGCCGATGGACAAAGCGGCCTTC
>CBIGXQ010000190.1:0-3345 GCA_966193865.1 uncultured Sphingosinicella sp.
ATCGCGCTTTGCTCGCGACCGAGGGCGTCGAGGTGCGGTTCGCCGAGGACGGGATCCGCGCCCTCGCCAGGATCGCCGCCGAAGTGAATGGCCGGATCGAGAATATCGGCGCCCGCCGCCTTCAGACGGTGATGGAGAAATTGCTCGAGGACGTCAGCTTCGAAGCCGAGCAGCGCCGCGGCGAAACGGTCATCGTCGACGCCGCCTATGTCGAGAATCAGCTGTCCGACATCGCCCGCGACAACGATCTCAGCAAATACGTGCTCTGAGCGATTTGCCCTTTGCTGCGAACGACTTGGCGAAGTCGGATGCAACTTCGGGCGGTCCCGGACGTCTCCACTGCAAACGCCAGATCGGAGACCCGAATCATGTTGAACCCGCGCAAGGCCGCTTTCATTGCGGCCGCCTTCGTCTTGTCCGCATTTCCTGCCGCCGGCCACAGCCAGGACACGGCCGAGCCGCAGCCGGCCGAACCGTCCGATTCCACCGCCGCGACCGAACCCGGCCCGGTCGTCGACGCGGAGGTGACCGACTTCCGCACGGGGATCGAGGTCCGCGACACGAAGGGCGGATTGGTGGGAGTGGTCGAATCGATCGACGGCGAGGGCGCGATCGTCTTCACCGGCAATCGGCGCGCGAGATTGCCCTTCAGGAGCTTCGGCAAGAACAATCTCGGCCTCGTCATCTCGCTCAGCCGTGCCGAGCTCGAGGCGGCCGCTTCGGCGCAGGACCCGGACTAGACAAGCCAGGCCAAGGGCCGCGCCCCGCGACGGCGCGGCCTTTTGCTGTATGGGGGCAGGATGAAAGCCTTCACCGCCCTCGGCCCCCTCATCGCCGCCGCCGCCGCCGCTCCAGCCTTCGCCCAGGAGGGCGAGATCGTCATCACCGGCCGCGGCCTCGAGGCGCCGGCCGGCGAGCGGGTGTTCGACATCGTCACCATCGACCGGGACCGGATCGAGCGTTCCGCCTCCAACCGGCTCGAGGATTTGCTTCGCGAGATTCCAGGCTTCCAGCAATTCCGCCGCTCCGACGCCCGCTCGGCCAATCCGACCAGCCAGGGCGCGACCCTGAGGGCGCTCGGCGGCAACGCGTCGAGCCGGGCGCTTCTCCTCCTCGACGGAGTTCCCCAGAGCGATCCCTTCGGCGGCTGGATCAGCTGGCCGGCCTATGATCCGCGCCGGCTGAATCGCATCCGGGTCGTCCGCGGCGGCGGGTCCGGCGTCTACGGGCCGGGGGCCCTGGCCGGCACGATCGAGCTTGAGAGCCTCGCTTCGGACCAGACCGAGGGGCTTTCCGCCGGACTTGCCTATGGCAGCCGCGACAGCATCGACGCGTTCGCCGGAATCGGCGTCCCGCTCGGCCGCGGGCAGGTCTCCCTCTCCGGCGCGTGGATGACGGGGGACGGCTTCATTCCCGTCATCGAGTCCCAGCGGGGACCGGCGGATCGTCCGGCGCCCTACGACCAGGCGAGCCTGGCCCTGAGGGCCGTGGCGCCGATCGGCGCAAGCACCGAGCTCCAGGCGAACCTGTCCGGCTTCACCGATTCCCGGGAGCGGGGCACCGAGTCGAGCGACATCGACACGACGGGCGCCGACGCCTCGCTCCGGATCGTCGGCCGCGGCGGCCTCCCCTTCTCTGCCCTGCTCTATCTGCAGACCCGCGACTTTTCGAACCTGTTCGCGTCGGTCGACGAATCCCGCACGGTGGTGACCCAGACGCTCGATCAATATTCGGTCCCGTCGACGGGGTTCGGCGGACGGTTCGAGATCCGCCCGAGCTTCGGCGCGCTGGAACTCCGGCTCGGCGGGGATTTTCGCGAAACGACCGGACGAACCCAGGAATTGTCCAGTTTCGTCGCAGGGGCGCCGACTCGCGGACGGATCGCCGGCGGCCGCACCCTGACCAGCGGCGCGTTCGCCGAGGCCAGCTGGCAGAGCGGGCCCCTCACCGCCACCGCAGGCGCGAGGCTGGATCGCTGGTCGATCGGCGGCGGCCGGCTCCATGAGCGACTGCTGGCGACCGGTGCGCCGATCACCGATACGAGATTTGCCGATCGAAGCGGCTGGGAACCGACCGGCCGGGCCGGCCTGGCCTGGCAGCCGAGCGAGATCCTGACGCTCCGAGGCGCTCTTTATCTCGGCTGGCGCCTGCCGACCCTGAACGAGCTCTATCGGCCGTTCCGGGTGGGCCGCGACGCCACCGCGGCCAATGCCGAGCTCGCACCCGAGCGGCTCGAGGGCGCGGAGGTCGGGCTCCAGCTTCGGCCGGTCGCGCCGGTCCGGATCGGCTTCACCCTGTTCGCCAACCGGCTCGAGCAGGCGATCGCCAACGTGACCCTCGGCGAGGGCCCGGGTCAGTTTCCCGGCGTGGGCTTCGTCGCCGGCCAGTTCCGCCAGCGCCGCAACCTCGACGCCGTCGTCAGCCGGGGCGCAGAACTGGACGTCGCCATCGATCTCGGCGCCTGGCAGCTCGCCGCGGGCTACAGCTTCGCCGACGCGGAGGTGGAGGCGAGCGGAGTCGCGCTTCCGCTCGACGGCCTGAGGCCTGCCCAGTCGCCCCGCCACAGCTTCTCCGCAAACCTGGGCTGGACCGGCGACAACGGCGCCGCGGCTTCGCTCGGACTGCGCTATGTCGGCGCCCAATATGAGGACGATCTCAACGCCGAGCTGATCCCCGACGCTTTGACCGTTGACGCCTTCGCGGCCTGGCCATTGACCCGCCGGCTCGCCGTCGAGGCGAAAGCGGAAAATCTCACCGACGCTCGGGTCGTCGCCGGCCTTTCCGGCGCCGGCATCGTCGAGCGCGCCACGCCCCGGACCTTGTGGATCGGGCTTCGCTGGCGCCCCGGCGCAAGCGACTGACGCCGGAGCCACCTCGACCTGTCCTAGGCCAGGTTGCGCTCCATCCAGTCGGTGCCGAAGGCAAGGATGTCCGCCGCCTCGATCAGCTCGCCGGAGCCATGTCCGACCGGTCCGGCGCGATGGCGTCCGAGCTCGAGATAGGATTTGAGGATGATCGCGAAATAATCCTCGCCGCTCCACTTCCTGATCCCGCCGCTATCGTCGAGACAGTCGATCCAGACGTGCCGCGGGCCGTCCCCGGTCGCGATCAGATAGTCCCAGCGCGTGCGCCGCTTGTCCGGAACCGAAGCGAGATATTCCGCGTAATGGAGCGCCGTCACCGTGTCCGGATCGGCGCCGAGGCGAAGGATTCGCCCGCCTTGATCGCACAATTTCTGAAGCGGCGAGCCCGGTCCGTAATAATCGTCCCACGGCTGGCCTTCGAGCAGGGCCTCGGCGCCGGCGCCTCGCGCCGCGAAGCGGCCACTCGGGTTGGAACTGAGGC
>CBIGXQ010000191.1:0-3327 GCA_966193865.1 uncultured Sphingosinicella sp.
GCCGGAGCCGGGATCCGGGGAAGGCGCGGGCGAGCAGATCGAGGCTTCCGCCCATCAGCCGGCCGCCGAGCAGCGGGATCAGCATTCCCGCGACCGCGCCGGCTGCGCCTGCGACGATCATGCTCCGGCGCAGCGGCATCGGGGTCCCGCCACGACCGGCGAGCCAGGCGCCGAGCCCGACCGCGGCGCCGAGCAGGGCCCCTTCGGCGGCGCCGGTAATGTCGCCCGGCGATCGGCCGAGAAGGAGGTTGAACGCGTCGAGGCCCAGCAGCTTGCCGAACGCGCCGACGACGAGCCCGCCGCCAGCCGCGCCGGCGATCGTCCATGGCCCGAAGCGACCGCCGGCATGGCCGGCGGCGGCGATCCCGATGCCGACCCCGGCCGCTCCCGCGAGAGCGGCAAGAAGGGTGAGACAGACCAGGACGAGGAGCACCGAGGCGGAGCCGATGCCCGGCGAAAGCGGATGGGAAGCGCCGGCAAAGCCGTAGAACAGGCCGCCGATGATACCGGCGATGCCGCCGCCGACGGTCGCCGCACCGGCGGTGAGCAGGAAAGCTTGCCAGGCCCGAAGCGGGGCCGGTCCGGGCGCAAGCTGCATCCGCGATTTGGGGGGCGCTTCCGGAGGCGATTCGGAGGGCGAAGCGGAAAACGGCGCGGACGGCTCTGGCCCGTTCGGTACCGTGGAGGCCGGCGCCATCGCCGGCGAAACGGGGGCGATGAAGCGATAGCCATGCTTGGGCACCGTCTCGATGAACCGGGGCGAGCCGGCATCGTCGCCGAGCTGGCGGCGGAGGGTCCGGATGCACTGGGTGAGCGCTTCGTCGGTGACCGGCACGCCGCGCCACACTTCGTCGAGAAACCTGTCCTTGGACACGAGCCGCCCGGATTCGCTCACCAGCAAGGTGAGCGCGTCCAGATAGCGGGCGTTGAGCTCGACCGGCGCACCGCCGCGGCTCAGCCGGCGATCGGCCGGATCGAGCACGAACTCTGCGAATCGATAGCCGCCGGACTCCATATTTCAGCGCAACCTCAGGACTTGCTCATGACGCTCACCCGCCCGGCGGGCCAATTGGTACCGAGTTGCACGGAGGCAAGACAATGGCAAATGAAGCACAAGATGGCCGGGTCCGACCGAGTCGCCGCTGGCGTCGGGGCACGGCAAGCGAGGATTCGACCTGTTCGACCGGGGCCGATCGGCGTATGAGTCACGACTCCGGAAAGGCTGCCCCGGGCTCGGCCGTCCCTCCGCATCGCCTTGTAAATTCAGGAGAGGTTTCGATGCGCCGTCATTTTCGCTTCGCTCTGTTCGCGGCTCTCGCCGCCGCAGGTTCGTTCGCCGCACCGGCCCAAATTCCCGTCCAGGACCGTTTCGACGATTCCGAGATCGTCGTCGAAGGGGTGCGCGAAAGGCAGCAGCAGATCCGGCGCTTCGTCGACGCTCTGACCGAAGCACCGGTTCGCGGCCAGATCGGCCGTTTCGACTGGGCCGTCTGCCCCGCCGCGGCCGGTTTGCCCGAAGCCCAGAACCAAGCGGTGGTGGAACGGCTTCGCCAGGTCGCGGAGGCGGCCGGGATTCCGCTGGCGCGCACCGGCTGCCGCGCCAACGCGATCGTCATCGTCACGCCCGACAAGCCGGCGACGCTGCGCTGGCTTCGCCGCGAGCATCCGGCCTATTTCAGGAACGGCCTCGGCGAACGGATCCGGATCGCCGATCAGGATGCGCCGGCGACCGCCTGGCAGGTCGAGGGGCGGCTGACCCAGGACGGCGAGGCTGTCGGAGTCCATAATGGCGCGGGCGATTCCAGCACCGGCAATTATTACGTCGTCGAGTCGACGAGGGCCTCGTCCCGGATCACCGCCGCTTCACGGCCGCATTTCATGGCGTCGCTGGTCGTGATCCAGCTCGACGCCCTGCGCGGCCTCACCACCACCCAGCTCGCCGATTATGCGGCGATGCGGGTCTTTGCGCGGACTCAGCCGTCCCGGCTCGAGCGTTCGAGCGCGCCGACCATCCTCAACGTGATCGACGCGCCGATGAATTCGGAAGTGCCTTTGACGCTGACCCAGTGGGACCTCGGCTTCCTTCGCGCCCTCTACGGAAGCGCCGAGAACCATTATGCGACCCAGCAGCGCCACGAGATGCGGCGGCTGCTCCGGCGCGAACTGGACGAGGCCCGCAGAGAGGACGAGTAGAGTCGGCGAGCCAGGAGCGCTGAATCGGCTCAGGCCGGCGCCGTCTCGGCTTCCGGCCGGCGCCTGAGCCAGGGCTCGGCGGTTCGTTCGATCTCGATCAGATCGTCGGGGTAGCAGCGGGTCTGGAAGGCGATCACGTCGTCGAGCGAGCCGTGGAGCCAGCGGTCATGATCGTCCTCGTGGAGGAGCACCGGCATCCGGTCGTGGACGGGCCGGATCGCCTCGTTGCAGTCGGTCATCAGTCCCGAATAGACCGGGCCCCATTCCTGGCTATGCTTCCACATCCCGGCCCAGGCGAAGATCGGCTCGTCCCTGACCGCGATCCAGGTCCGCGTCTTCGCGCCCTTCTCTCCTTCGGCCTCGCAGAAACCGGTCAGCGGGATGAGGCAGCGATTCTCCGGCCTCGGAGCGACGAAGCGCCACATGAAGCTCGACAGATCGGCGATGTTGTTGATGGGCTTCGGCTTGATCGGAAGCCCGGTCTTCTTGCTCTTCATCGCCAGCGGGAAGCCCCAGGTCATCGCCTGGAGGATCCGCTGCCCTTCCGCCTCGCGAACGACCATGCCGGGGCCACCCGGATAGACCTCGCCCTCGCCGGCATTGAACGCGATCGGGATCTGCGCCCGGAAATGGGCGGCGATCTCGGCTGCGCTCTTCTTCGACGTGTAGAGATTGCACATGCCGGGAAGATAGCAGGTTCGGCCGCCGGTCCAAGGCGGCGAGGACAGACCTCGGCCTTCGCACTGGGCTGCCGGTTTCAGGGCTCGATCGCGCCGCCTCAACGGCGGCGGCCGAGCTCGCGCTTCCAGCTGTAACGATCGGGCAAGGGCAGGCTGGTGTCGGTCGGCTCGTCATGGCCGAGCTCGAGGTGAGGGGTCCGGCGGTTGCAGACCCGGCAGCGGAAGCGGGCGGCCACGTCGCGAAGCCAGGGCGACCAGCCCTTTTGGTCGAAATGGCGCCAGACCGCGGCGGCATGGAAGATTCGTGACCGGCCGCAGCCGCGGCAGGTCAGCTTCAGCGTATAGCCCTGGGCGGCGGCGTCGAACAGCTCGCGCAACGGATTGGCGCTGTCGCGCGCCTCCCGCTCGGGCGCCGCGCTCCGCCACGGCTCCGGGCTGCTCCCGCAGCCGACCG
>CBIGXQ010000192.1:0-3252 GCA_966193865.1 uncultured Sphingosinicella sp.
GCAAGCCCATCCCGCGCGGCCATTTCGGCGCCCAGGGCTGACGCCCGGATCCCTTACAACGCCCCTCTCCAACGAGAAGGGCGCATCGTTCCGCTTATGAAAGCCGCCGCTCGCGGCTGTTCGTATCCTCCGGGAGATGAGCGAGGAAATAGTGACTCAGCCGTCGTGGCTGCAGCCTGTCCTCGAGGCCGGTTTCCGGCAGGGCCCCTCCGCTGGGCGCGCAATAGGTGCCGAAGAGCCTGTCGAAGATGGGCGTCACCGCGGCGAAATTGGTGTTGAAATGCCGTGGGTCGCGGCTGTGATGAATGAAGTGGAAGCGGTTGTCGACGAGCACTCGCCCCAACGGGCCGAGATGGATCGGCGCATTGGTGTGGACGAGGTGGCTCTGCACCAGGAAGAAGGCGGCGAGCATCGAGAATTGCGTCGCATCGACGCCGGCGATGACGAGATTGACCGGCAGCGCGATCAGGAACCAGCTCGCCGCGCCTTCGACGGGATGCTGGAAATGGTGAAGGGCATTCAGGGTCCGCGGCGAGTGGTGAACGGCGTGGAATTTCCACAGCATCGGAAAATGATGATAGGCCCGGTGAGCCCAATATTGGCAAAAGTCGATCGCCAGCATCGTCAGCAGGAAAAGCAGCCCCATCTCGAATAGCCGAAGCCCGGTGGGTGAAGCCGCATCGGCGAAATCGAACAGCGGGGCGGGCAGGAACGGAACGCTGCGATTCAGCGCCAATCCCAGGAAATAGCTGACGATGAGAAAGGCGGCTCGGACCGCCAAGGCGAGCTTCCTCCCCTCCTCCACCGGGTTCTTCGGCACGAGGCACGCTTCCACCAACAGGACCGGCACGAGCAAAAGCAGCGGCCGAAGGAGGATGACGACGGCAATCCATGCCGCGGCGTGAACGGCGGCGATCGAAGAGCCGATGACGCCGCCGCCATGGATGGCGTGGAGGAAAAGCGCCTTCTGCTGGCCAGAGATCTGGACGATCCACGGATCGATCGACGGGACGAGCGCCCCTGCCCCGACGATCAGCAGCAGCGCCGCCGGAATGACCCAGCCGCTCTCCGTCAAGCGGATCGACAGCGCTCTTTCAGGGGCCGAGGCGATGGTGCTGCTCCGAAAGCGAGCCTGGCGCGATTGCCAGCTTTCCCAGCTTTATCAGCGTTCGTCGATCTTGCTAACCGATAAGACTCGGTCGATCTCGTAGACTTCGGTTGAGCCGAGATGACACGAGCCGGCCGTGTCGCCGCGGCCCTGCCGGCCTTCGAAGGCGAGGCGGTAGTGGCCCCAGCCGTCCCAGACCCGTTCGAGCACCGGCTGGTGCCCGCGCCAGACCAGGTCGAGCGAGGCGCCATGGGTTCGGGCATCGCATGGCCCGCCTTGCCCGCAAGGCGTGAAGAGGATCCCGTCGACGAAGCTGAACATCACGCCCTCGAAGCGCTGTCTCGGACCATGAATCGCCGTCGGCTCTTCGTCGGAACACAGATCCGAGCCGGTGACGATGATGGCATCGGATGAAGCGGCGGCGGCGTGGAGCCGTTGCGAACGCTCGACCGCTTCGGGAAGCGCTTGCTGAAGCAGCCGCGCCCGAAACGCGCGGCCGTCATTGGCGCGCCACGGAATGACGAGGTCCGGCAGGATTCCCCGAACTTCGTTCGAGCCGTCGGCGCGAAGCCGAGCGCAATCGGGCACGCGCAACACGGCGCCGCTATGGGCGAGCGTGGTCGGAGTCCCGCCCCAGCTATAGCCGCAGCCCGCTCCGCCGGTGCGCTCGCCGACGATCAGGGCGGCGCGATTGTCCTGGAGCAGGGCCGCGAACTGCTCGGCCGCCGACCAGGTCTCCTGATCGGTCAGCACGATCGCCGGCCCGTCCCATATCCCGTCGCGATAATGGTGCTGGGCCGGGTTGAAGACATGGACGCCCCAGTCTTTCCCGGCCAGCGCACCGGCGGGAAGCCGTCCCACCAGGCCCGTCGAATAGCCGGCCGGTACGAGCCAGGGGCATTCGTCGTCGCCGGGCGGGCAGCGCCGCTCGGCCTCTGATCTGATCACATCGGCCTCGGCCGCCCAGGCGAGCAGGCCGGCTCTGTCCGGCTCCGCCGCTTCGGCGGCGAAGGCGCGAAACCGCTCGCCCGCCTCCCGCCAGAGCCGGGCCCAATGCTCGCCGCGAACGACCGCCAGCCGCGCCGACTGAAGCGGCCGGGGGCTCAGCATCCGAGCCGCCGCCTCCGCCCATTCCGAACCGCCGCCATTGCCGGTGATGTCCACCACCAGAATTTCGGCGCCGGCGCCGCGAAGCGCCGCGATCCGGT
The DNA here is from genome assembly GCA_966193865.1 of uncultured Sphingosinicella sp. Lineage (GTDB taxonomy): Bacteria > Pseudomonadota > Alphaproteobacteria > Sphingomonadales > Sphingomonadaceae > Allosphingosinicella. The sequence goes on from CBIGXQ010000192.1 coordinate 2,317, forward strand.
CCATCATCGCCTGCCCGAGCGCCCGATAGGCGTGGGTGATGATCCGGTTCTGGCATTCGTCGTCGCAGGGCCGGTCGACGGGGATGTCGAGCGCCGCGACCGCCTCGGGGCACAAGGACGGGCTGCCTTGCGGCATGAAGACGCCGATGCGCAGGAAGCCGAGGCGGGCTTCGCCGACGTCCGCCGTGCCGGCGGGAAACAGATCACCTTCGGCCATCGGCGTATAGCCTGCGACGGCGGGCGCGATTCCCGGCGAAGGGGTGACATCATAGCCGATCGACCGGCAGAGCTGCTCCGCGCTGGGTGGAATCGGCGGGCTCGCCGCAGGAGAGGCGTCAGTCGCCTCGGCGGGCCTGCTCGGCCGACGCCAGTCGAGGGTGACATGCCCGTCGCCGATTCGCTGGACGAGCCGGTCGAGCAACGCCCTTGCCTCGGCATCGCTGCTCGCATTGTACATCGCCCGCTCGGTCCGTGCGAACAGGGCCTCGAGAACGACCTCGCTTTCTGTCTGGAGCCATTCGAGATTGGCGTATTTGGTCTCCAGCGTAGATCGGATCTGCGCCAGGTCCTCGAGCCATGGCTGCGCAGTCCAGCCGGGCGACTGCCCCGCCGCCGCTCCGCCGACAGCGCCTGCCAGGAGCGCCCCGATCGCTGCCAAACGCCACATCAGCATATTTTCGTCCCTTCCCTCGGTGGAGCTATTACGCCGATGCGAACAAGAAAAGCCCGGTGAAGGATGGACGGTGGAAATCGAGGACTGCTCGGTCCATGCTGCTGTTTCGGCCAGCGGGGGGCAACCTTTGGGCTTGGCCGCTGAAAATGGCCAGAACTGCACCCAAGCCACGGAATAGGTTTCCGGGCTGAACTCGGGTCTTGCGGAGATTTTCACCCAGGGACGGGATGGTGCCGCTTAGGTGACTCGAACACCTGACCCCA
>CBIGXQ010000193.1:0-3234 GCA_966193865.1 uncultured Sphingosinicella sp.
ATGTTCCTCGATCCGATCAGCCTCACCGAATGCGAATGGACCGCGAAGAAGGCCGCCTGATCCGAGGCCAATTGTCCGTTTCGGACGAAGAGCGCATTTCTCGCGCGCGCCCGCGGCAGACCGAGCTGAGGATCCGATGCTGAAAATGTAGAGAACAGGCTGTCATCGCTCGGCGGAAAGCGGTGGCAGGCTCTTCACGATCGCAACGATCTCCGATTGCCGACCGCAGCCGAGCTTGGCCGCAACGGATTTTATCTGCGTGCGGACGGTGGTGAGTGCCACCCGGCGCTCATCTGCGATGTCGGCAGGTGACATTCCCTCCGAGAGTCGCACGGCGAGGAGCGCCTCGCCGCGGGAGAGCCCGAACAGATCGCGAAGCCGCCCCTCGAGGCTTGGATCGGCGTCCACCGGAGCGGCGATGATCATGGCCTGGCGAAGCCCGCCCGCGATCGCGGCGCCTATCACCGACAGCGCGAGTTCGCCGCCGGCAGGCCTCGGGATGGTCACTCCGCTCGCTTCGCCACCGGAGCGGGCGGTCGCCCGCCCGATCGCCGCGTCGAGCCGGGATTGAGCAACGGACGAGCAGGCGCGAAGCATCCCTCGTTGCAGGAACAGGCCGTCGCGTCGGCCAAGCAGGCCTTCGGCCGCGGCGTTCGAATCGACGATGTGGCCAGAGTCGGACACCAGCATCATCGCATGGCCGACGACGTCCACCATCGCCTTGCGCTGGACCGCCATTCGATCGGCACTGGTGAGACGGCCGCGCATCATCAGCATCCGGCCCAGATGCGAGACGTCATCCTTCAGTGCGCGGACATGCTCCTCGCTGAACGATCCCTGGGTGCGGCCGCGATGAAGGCCGATGAAGCCGAACCCCCATTGGGTCTGCATGGCGATTCCGATGCAATGGTAGGTGTCGTCCCCCATTGCCCGGATCCAGTCATTGTAGAAGGCGGTCTTCTCATATGTTGAGACGGGTACGAGCTCGTCACAGTTCCAGACCTGGTTGGCACGGTCCGGGTGAAGGCCTGCCAGCGACCACAGGTCGGAGCCTGTGAAGTTCTCGGTATAGTCCTGCAGTTGGGCGTCGCTGAAATAGCCCGAATGCGCCATCACCTCGGCGTCATATCTGTCGTGGCGCCAATGCAGCGTACAGGATCGCGCGCCATAGGCCTGATTCAGCAGCGACGGGAGATTGGCGAAGCAATCGTCATCCAGGGCGGCATCGTAAATCTGCTCGCTACGGAATTTCGGCTGCATCGAGGGCCCCCCGGCTCGACTGAATGCAGCATGTCGTCCCTGCCGTCCACAGGATGAGTCGCTGCTCGCCGATGAGGTAGGCGAACGACGATCGAGGGTCGCGCGGGATGTCCGGACATGCCGGACCGCGAAAGGCTGGTGCGGACGGCGGGACTCGAACCCGCACGCCCCGTGGGGCAGAAGATTTTAAGTCTCCAGCGTCTACCGGTTCCGCCACGTCCGCATCTTCGCTGACGTGGCGAGGCCGGCGCGTCACGTCAACGTCGTCAGACGTTCAAGCGCTCGCGCATCTCCTTGCCGGGCTTGAAATAGGGGACTTTCTTCGCCGAGACGTCGACCGGCTCGCCGGTGCGCGGATTGCGGCCCTTGCGGGCGTCGCGGCCGCGAGTTGAGAAGGCGCCGAAGCCGCGAAGCTCGACCCGGCCGCCATTTTGCAGCTGAGCAACGATGGAATCGAAAAAGGCGGAAACCACCCGCTCGACCTCCTTGAGCGTCAGATCGGGATAGTCGTCGCACAATTTCTGGACGAGTTCGGAACGGATCACGTATCCCCCCTCCTCAACTTGAATTCACCGGAACCGCCGGACTCGGATCTCCGCGCTCCCCCGGCGCGACGTCGCTAACTCAAATCAGTCGCATTGCCGAGACGCAAAAGCAATATACTAGTCGGTAGCAATCCTATGCCGAGAAAGCCCTTAGGCCGGCGGCATGGAAGGGGACAGGCGGCAATGGCCGACCTGCCCCCTCGCCACGATCAGCCGTTCTTCTGCTTCAGAGCCTCGCCGAGGATGTCGCCCAGGCTCGCGCCGGAGTCGGACGATCCATATTGCGCGACGGCCTGCTTCTCTTCGGCGATCTGGAGCGCCTTGATCGAGAAGTTCGGCTTCTTCGAGCGGTCGAAACCGGTCACCATCGCATCGAACTTCTGGCCGACCTGGAAACGCTCCGGACGCTGCTCGTCGCGGTCGCGGCCGAGGTCGGACCGCTTGATGAAGCCGGTCGCGCCGTCGTCGCCGACCTGCACTTCGAGGCCGCCGTCGCGCACTTCGAGGACGCTGACGGTGACCGTCTCGCCCTTGTTGACGCCGCCGCCGGCACCGGCGGTGCCGCCCTTCGCGACTCCGCCACGCTCGAGCTGCTTCATGCCGAGGCTGATCCGCTCCTTCTCGACATCGACGTCGAGCACGACGGCCTTCACCGTCTCGCCCTTGCGATGCAGGTTGAGCGCTTCCTCGCCGGAGACGCCCCAGGCGATGTCGGACATGTGGACCATGCCGTCGACGTCGCCGTCGAGACCGACGAACAGGCCGAACTCGGTCGAGTTCTTGACCTCCCCTTCGACCTCGGTGCCGACCGGATGCTTGTCGGCGAAGGCCGCCCAAGGATTGGCCTGGGCCTGCTTGAGGCCGAGCGAGATCCGGCGCTTCTCCTCGTCGACCTCGAGCACCGAGACTTCGACTTCCTGCGAGGTCGAGACGATCTTGCCGGGGTGAACGTTCTTCTTGGTCCAGCTCATCTCCGAGACGTGGACGAGACCCTCGATGCCCGGCTCGAGCTCGACGAAGGCGCCATATTCGGTGATGTTGGTGACCCGGCCCTTGAACACGCCCTCGAGCGGATATTTGGCCGCCGCGCCTTCCCACGGATCGGTCTCGAGCTGCTTCATGCCGAGGCTGATGCGCTGGGTCTCACGGTTGATCCGGACGATCTGAACCTTCACCGTGTCGCCGATGTTCAGCACTTCGGACGGATGACCGACGCGCTTGTAGGAGATGTCGGTGACGTGGAGGAGGCCGTCGATTCCGCCGAGATCGACGAAGGCGCCATAATCGGTGATGTTCTTGACGACACCGTCGACGACCTGGCCTTCGGTGAGCGACTGGATCAGGCCGGAGCGCTGCTCGGCGCGGGTTTCCTCCAGGATGGCGCGGCGCGAGACGACGATATTGCCGCGGCGGCGGTCCATCTTCAGGA
>CBIGXQ010000194.1:0-3200 GCA_966193865.1 uncultured Sphingosinicella sp.
ATGTCGAAGGGTTGGAGCGGGCGAAGGGAATCGAACCCTCGTCGTAAGCTTGGGAAGCTTCTGCTCTGCCATTGAGCTACGCCCGCATCAGGCCCTAGCTGGTTTCCGGACGCGGGTTTTGCAAGCATTTTGTGGCGCGGCTTCCACATCGTCGCCGCGCCGGCCGGGGTCCAACAATATTGTCATCGTCGAAAAGCATGGCGGGTGATCATCACCCAAGACGGTGTTCATGGATTCCGGCGTCCGCCGGAATGATGGCGGTTGGGACAGTCCGGCCTCTCAATAGCGGTCGAGGAGGCGGTCGACACTGTCGTCGGGGGCCGGCTTCCCGCTCTGGCGGTTGCCGGCTTCCTGTTCGAGCGCGGCCCTGATCTCCTCGATCTGCGGGTCGGTGAGATGCTCGATGCCGATGAAGGCGCCGCGCGCCTTGTCGACCGCCCGAAGGAGCTCGTCCAGCTTCGCCTGCATCGCCGCGGCGTCGCGATTCTGGCTGTTCTGGATGAGGAACACCATCAGGAAGGTGACGATGGTGGTCGCGGTGTTGATGACGAGCTGCCAGGTGTCGGAATAGCCGAAGACCGGCCCGGTCAGCCCCCAGACGAGGATCAAGGCGAACGCGACGGCGAACGCGTAAGGCTGGCCGGCGACGAACGCGATCTTCCCGGCAAACCAGGTGAAGAAGCGATCCATTCGCGGAGCAAAGCCTGTCCCGGCTTATTGTTCCACTTGCCGAACGATCCCGCTGGCGCCTGAATCCATTCAAATCTGGTCGAGGCTGACGTCGTGGCCGGCGGCGCGGAGCCGTTCGATTAGATCGGCCCGGCACGCCTCGAGAAGCGCCTGCTCGGTGCTCCGGACGACGAAATTGGCGCCGACCTTGCCTTCGCGGAAAAAGGGATAGGAGCCGATCTGGCAACCGGGATGAGCGCGCTCGGTGTCGGCGAGGGTCTCCGCCACCTCGCTCTCCGGCGCCCAGCAGCCGATCGTCCGCGACAGCAAGGGCCGTCCGCCCTCGAGCTGTCCCGACAGCGCCTCGAGCATGATCGCGGCGATGTGCGGGACCCCGGCGAGGATGAAGATGTTGCCGACCCTTATCCCCGGAGCGCCGGACATCGGATTGTCGATCAGCTCGGCGCCTTCGGGCACCCGGGCCATTCGCAGCCGGGCTTCGGTGAGCCCGCCCCGATCGGCATAATAAGCCTCGAGCGTCGCCCGCGCCTTGGGGTGGATGACGACCGGCACACCCAGCGCGTGGGCGATGGAGTCCACCGTGATGTCGTCATGGGTCGGACCGATTCCGCCGGTCGTGAACAGATAGTCATGGGCCGAGCGGAGCGCCTCGACCGACCGGGCGATTCGGTCGATCGAATCGGGGACGATCCTGACCTCGGCCAGCCGGATGCCCTGGAGGTTGAGCCAGGTCGCGATCGGCGAGATGTTCCGATCCTGAGTGCGGCCGGAGAGGATCTCGTCCCCGATCACCAGCAAGCCGGCGGTCCAGATGCGCTCGTCCATCGGGGGCGCATAAAGCCTGATCGTTTGAAGAGGAAGCACTCCGCGCAGGGGTCGCCAAGGCTGGCCGCGAGTCCTATATTCGGGAAATGACGACTCTCACGACCCTCGACCGCGACGATTCAATCATCGGCCGCCACGGCGGAATCAAGCTCCACGGACCGGAGGGCTTCGCCGGGATGCGCAAGGCGGGCCGGGTGGCCGCCGAGGTCCTCGACGCTCTGGTGCCCCACGTCGTCCCAGGAGTGACGACCCAGGAGCTGGACGACATCGTCTTCGCCGAGATGAGGGCGCGCGGCGCGCTTCCGGCGACGCTCAATTATCGCGGCTATACGAAAAGCAGCTGCACCTCGATCAACCATGTCGTCTGCCATGGAATTCCCGGCGATCGAATCCTCAAGGACGGCGACATCATCAATATCGACGTGACCCCGATCGTCGACGGCTGGCACGGCGACACCAGCCGCATGTACCTGGTCGGCGACGTCCCGCTGAAGGCGCGCAAGCTCGTCGACGTGACCTACGAATGCATGATGCTGGGGATCGAGCAGGCCCGGCCCGGCAACCATCTCGGCGATATCGGCCATGCCATCCAGAGCCATGCCGAAGCCCAGCGCTACAGCGTCGTCCGCGATTTCTGCGGCCATGGAGTCGGCCGGGTGTTCCACGATTCACCGGAGATCGTCCATGCCGGCCGGCCCGGAACCGGTCCGGAGCTTCGTCCCGGCATGTTCTTCACGATCGAGCCGATGATCAATATCGGCAAGGCGGCGTGCAAGGTGCTCGAGGACGGCTGGACCGCGGTCACCCGCGACCGATCGCTCTCCGCCCAGTTCGAGCATTCGGTGGGGATCACCGAGGATGGCTGCGAGATCTTCACGAAGAGCCCGGCCGGCCTCGATCGGCCGCCTTACTGAGCCCCAAACGAAAAACGCCCCGGCGAGCCGGGGCGTTCTCTTCATCTTCGATGTTCGGCTCAGTCGGCGCGATCGACCCGCCGATAGGGGACGAAATCGCCGAGGAAGACCACGCCATGGGTCATCCGGGCGCTCGTGTCGTAGAGCTGGATCGTGTCGACGCTGCACAGGCGGTTGCCGAACGGCCTGGAGACCAGAGTATCCATCTCGTCGAGGCTGCTCGCGCCGGCGCGCGGGCGATTGACGTAGAGGGTGTTGCCGACCTCGTAGACGATCGCCGTGTCGGGGATGATCCGGGTGCCGCGGACTCGGCTGAGCGTGATGCAGTCGACCGGCTCGCCGGCGACCCGGCCTTCGAGGGCGCGGTCGAGCTGGGCTTCGCGGTCGACCGGGGCGGCCTGCGCCGAGGCGGCGCCGAGGAACAGGCCTGCAGCGATGAGGGGGAGGATCTTGCGCATGTTCGTTCTTCCTGTCGGAAACGGGCTCCGTGGGAGCCAATATAAGCAGGATATCCTGAACCGAAGCTGAGCGTCCAGCGCTTGCCATGACCCGGCCCTCGGCTATCAGGGTCGCGACAAGGAGGGCGCCGGAGTGAAGAAGATCGAAGCGGTCATCAAGCCGTTCAAGCTCGACGAGGTGAAGGAGGCGCTCCACGACGTCGGCGTGTCGGGGATCACGGTGACGGAAGCGAAGGGCTTCGGCCGGCAGAAAGGCCATACCGAGCTCTATCGCGGCGCCGAATATGTCGTCGACTTCCTGCCCAAGGTGAAG
>CBIGXQ010000195.1:0-3157 GCA_966193865.1 uncultured Sphingosinicella sp.
GTTGACGGTAACCGAATTCGTGCTCTGACCGGATCGGCATCATCGAGCCTGGCGGTCCGGCAATGGGTCGCCCGGCATGGCGCATCGAAGGAGCGAGCCGGATCAGGCGCCTCGATAATTGCCGGGAGCCGGACCGGACGTCGCTTGCCCGATCAGTGAGCGAAGCCGCTTTTCGCCGACCAGGATCATGGCCACCAGGCCGAGGATGGCGGCGGTGGCGAGGACCAGGGCAGCCAATGGTCCGATCGGCTCGAGGACGAGCATCATCGTCACCCCGATTTCCGCGTGAACCAGATAGAGCGGGTAAGTGGCGAGCCCCGCTTGACGGATGACCAGCGGAAGCCGGCCGGGCTTTGTCGGCGGACCGAGCGCGAGCGCGACCAGCATCCCCGCGAGCGCGAGCAGCCAGAGCAGCGGCGGGACGATCAGTCCGGCGATCCCCGGGTCGATGCCCGACCGGAGACTGAGCGCATTGCTGATGATGGCCGCGAGGCCGGTCATCGTCGCCAGAGCCGCAAGCAGGTTCAAGCGAAGTGACGGACCCTGCGCGTGACGCTCGAACAGGATCATTCCAAGCCCGAAGAAGCAGCCGTGGCTGAACAGCAGGATCGGATCGACGATTCCGACCTGGTCGAGCAAAGGCCGCAACGCATCGCCGGCCCCGAGATTGAGGATTCGCAGTCCCCACCAGGCCGCGCTGGCCAGGACCAGCGCGTGGCCGAGCCGGGAAACCCAGCGCGATCCGCCGATCGCCAGAGCCGCCGCCACCAGCACGTAAAAGGCGATCTCGACCGCCATGGTCCAGTAGACGTCGCTGACCCACGGCCCCGCCGGCCACAAGGCAATTGATTTGAGCCAGCGCAGAACGGGATCGCTCTTCGGCCAGACGATGACGGTCAGGGTCGCGCAGATAAGGGCTGCGGGGTAGAGCCTCGCCGCCCGCCGCCGGATGAATTCGCCGGCGCTCCGACCCTGGGCGGAGAAGGCGATCACCACGCCGGAAAGGACGAAGAAGATCTGGACCGCCACCCACAGTGAGGAAGTGAGCGGCCGCGCCGGCGCGAAGGCCGCGGCGAGCGCTTCGCCGGGTTCGCCAAGCTGGAGGAGGCCGACATAGGTGAAGTGGTAGAAAGCCACCATCATCGCCGCGGCGAAGCGGATCAGGTCGAGGCCCGCAAATCCGGTTTCGAGCGGTCTGCTCTTCTCGCCATCGACACTTCGCGCGGCCACTGCTGCCTTCCCCTCGATCGGCCCAGCAATAGGTCGGCCCTCGCCAGCCCGTCAAAGCGCGATGGCCGGGGCCGGAGAGCACGCTCGCCTCGACGCGCGTCTCGCCGCTCGCTAACGAGCAGGCCGAGGGTTGCTGCTCGAAGGCTCGTCGAGTCCGTCGCGGCAGCCTCGTTCCATCGGAGCGGGCAAGGGCAATACGGGCGTGAATCACTACAGCGTCTTCGGTCTCCAAGCGGTTTCGGAAATCCCGCTTCCGGAGCTGAGAACCCACGATCCGGCGGAGGCGCCTGACGTGGTCGTCCGGCGCGGCCCGGTGGAAGTGGCCGGCGCGGCGCCCGGCCTCAACGTGCTTTCCGAAACCGAAGCCCTGCTCGTGATTCCCGCGGTCGGCCGTTACTTGATGCGGCAGGGCCGGGAAATGATCGTCGAAGGCGAACCGGGCGGATCGGAGCGCAACCTTCGCCTTTATCTGCTCGGATCGGCCTTCGCGGCGATCCTCCACCAGCGCGGCCTGCTCCCGCTTCACGCCAATTCCATCCTTGTCGACGGCCGGGCAATCGGGCTGATGGGCCATCCCGGCGCAGGCAAATCGACGATGGCGGCCTGCTTCCACGACCGCGGCTTCGGCATCCTCAGCGACGACGTCTGCGTCGTCGGGCCAGGTCCCGTCGCCTTCGCCGGGATCCCGCGCCTGCGGCTCTGGCGGGAAGCGCTCGAAGCGAGCGGCCGAAATGTCGACGGCTATGAAATGTCGTTCGACGACATGGACAAATATAACGTTCCGATCGCGCAGGGCGAGGCCGGGCCGGAGCAGGCACCGCTGAGCCATCTCTATCTCCTCGACGATGCCGGCGGCTCCGACGAAGCAGCGATCGTCAGGCTGCGCGGCGCCGCCGCGGTCGAGGCGCTCGTCGCCAACACCTATCGCGGTGCCTATGTGCCGCTGATGGGGCTCACCCGGGAACATCTCGTCGCCTGCGTGAAGCTCGCCGGGGAAGCGCCGGTCTTCCGGGTTTCTCGGCGCTGGGGGCTGGACAGGCTCACCGACCAGGCGGAGGCGATCGCTGCCCATGCCCGATCCGTGGTGAGCGAAACGGGCTCCAGCCGGACGGATTCGGCTGCTGGCGAGGAAGGCTAGATCCGGGTCGCCCGGAGCAATTCCGAAACCGCCTTCGCCTCCACTTCCGAATGACGCGCCTGGGCGGCTTCCCGGTCGGGCAGGAGCAACCGAAGCGCGGAATCGTGACGATGGCTCATCGTGCCGGGGTGGAAGAAGGGCTCGGTCCCGGTCCCCCCCGCCGAACCGCCGCCCATCGAGCTGCTGGCGGCGCTATCGAAGGCCAGGCAATAATCGAGCAGCCGGAAATTGGGCGATTGGGCGAGCACGGTGAAACATCGGCGGCTATGCTCCTCGAGGCCCGCGGCCCCCTCGTTCACGGTGAAGGAGCGGACCGCGGCGACGGCGTCGCGAAGCACGTCCAGGTCGATCGCGTCGACCTCCGACCAGAGCGGTCCCCCGGCCGGATAGCGGGCGTCGGTCTTGCCCTCGGTGCGCAAGGAGACTCCCATCGGCGGAAGCCGGGACGAGGCGTAGACGGCTGCGCCGATGGCGAGGAAGAGGACGGCGAGCGATGCGCCGCGGCCCCACCAGGCGGCGCGCGACGGCCTCGGAACCGGCGGCTCGAGGCGCCGGCGACGCATCGCGATCGGGACGACGGAGACCGAACCGATTCCGTTGCGGCGCTTGCGCAAGGCGGCGGCGCGAAGCGCGCGATAAGCGCGGACGATCTCGCTCACCGGCTCGCTGCCGGCACCGCCCGCGTCCGGATGGGCGGTCCTCAGCCGGGCGATATAGGCGGCACGAATCTCGATCGCGTCGGCATCGGCGGCGACGCCGAGGATTTCGTGAGCCTCCTTCATTGCAAGG
>CBIGXQ010000196.1:0-2917 GCA_966193865.1 uncultured Sphingosinicella sp.
CGCCTCGCCGGAGGCCTGATGCCGATCGATGCGCTCGACGAGCTCGCCGCCCTCGATCTGCTCGCATTCGCCCGGCCGGTCTATGCGACGACGGAGGTCGGCCTGACGACGAGCCAGAACGTCGTCTCGATGAACGGCGACTATCTCCAGGCGCTCGGCGTCGACGGATCCGGGATCACCATCGGGATCCTGTCCGACAGCTTCGCCACCCGAGTGTCCCCGATCACGACCTATGCCCAGGACATCGCCAACGGCGATCTGCCGACGGTGAACATCCTCGCCGATCATACGGCTGCGGGTACGATCGACGAAGGCCGAGGCATGGCCCAGCTGATCCACGACATGGCGCCGGGGGCGAGCCTCGCCTTCCATACCGCCTTCGTCAGCGCCGCCGACTTCGCCCAGGGGATCATCGATCTCGTCAATGCCGGCGCCGATATCGTCGTCGACGACATTCGCTACTTCGCCGAGCCTTTCTTCCAGGACGGGATCATCGCCCAGGCCGTGGACACAGCCGTCGACATGGGCGCGATGTATTTCGCCTCGGCCGGCAATTACGGTCTCCGCTCTTATGCCAGCGCCGAGTGGCGGCCCTCGGGTCAGATCGTAAGCGTCGGCGGGACCCTCTATGAGCTTTACGATTTCGATCCGGGCGCCGGGATCGATTTCCTTCAGGGCATCACTAAGTCCGGAGCGACGACCAGCTACCTCCTCAACTGGGACCAGCCGAACTTCTCCGTTTCCGGCGGTGCCGGCGCCCAGACGGACATGCAGATGTTCCTGTTCAACGGGACCAGCCTGGCCTCGAACCCGAGCCTCAATGTCGGCGGCGACGCGATCGAGATGCTGCAGAGCGCCACGGCCTTCACCGGAATCGCGATCGGGCTTCGCGTCGGCCACGACGCGCCCGGCATGTTCCAATATGTCACGATCGGCGGCACATTCTCGATCAACGAATATCAGACGAACAGCGGCTCCTCCTTCGGCCACTCCAACGCCGCCGGCGCGCTTTCGGTCGGCGCTTCAGACTGGGTCGACAGCGGCCGCTTCGGCAATTTCCCGATCTCGGGCGAGTCTTTCCCCTATCTTGAGGATTCCTCCTCGCGCGGCGACATCCCGATCCTGTTCGACACGGCCGGCAACCGGCTTGCTTCGTCCGAATATCGCTCGACGGTGGACTTCACCGCCGGCGACGGCGGCAATACCAGCTTCTTCGGCGCCGATGCCAGCTACGACGCCGACACCCGCCCGAATTTCTACGGCACCTCGGCGGCAGCGCCCAATGCGGCCGCGGTCGCGGCCCTTCTGAAGGACGCTTTCCCGGGCGCCACCAATGCGCAGATCGTCGAAGCGATGAAGGCCACCGCGCTCGACGTTCAGGTGACCTATCTGAACACGCAGATCGGCGACGGCGCCGACAATCGCTCCGGGTCCGGTCTGATCCAGGCGGACCGCGCTTATAATTATCTGTCCGAGCTGCTCGCGCCCGACTCCACCCTGACCGCCGGCCAGGTCGCGATCGTCCAGTACAGCACCGACGATGCCGACGATCCCCATGTCGGGGGAGTCCAGAACATGGCCCGGGATTCGCTGAGCTTCGTCATTCTCGACGGCGTCACGGCGGGCACCCAGATCCACTTCACCGACGGCAGCTGGACCCATAGCGGCACGGTGCTCAACAGCGGAACTTTCTCGAACAGCGGCGCCGACGGCACCTACACCTGGACCGCGACCACCGACCTTGCCGCCGGAACCGTCATCACCATCAACGAAGCCGAGCTCACCGCGGCGGGAATGGAGCTGATCGACACCGGCGAGGCTGTCTATGTCTATCAGGGCGCCGCCAACACGCCGGTCCGCTTCCTCGGCGCGATCGAGATGGCCGGCGGCAATGACGTTTTCACCGCCAGCTTGACCAACACCGGCCTCACCGCCGGGGTCAATGCCTTCGGAATCGCCGAGGACAATGGAAGCTTCGGCGAGCGGAGCTGGAACCACCAGCTGTCGACGCTCCTCCAGAACATCGTCGACCATGCCAACTGGCACACGAACGAGAACAGCCCCCAGGCGAATCATGTCGAGGGCACCAACCTGTTCGTCGCTCCGGATCATCAATTGTGGACGGCGGGGATCAGCGGCGGCCACGGCCTGATGAGCGTGACCCACGATTCGACCCAGAATGGCGGCGCCAGCTACAACCAGCAGCATTACCTTCAGAACAGCTTCGAAGACCTCGGTGGCGACGTCAGCACCCAGCGTTTCTGGTCGCCGACTCACATCCTGTTCGACACGGTCGGCAACAAGTATTTCGTCGCCGATTCAAGCGGCAGCCACGACCGGATCCTGCAGGGTAATATCAGCGACCTGCTGACCAACCCCGGCACCTTTCCGACGATGACGATCCTGTGGGAGGACAGCCCCGACGCGACCCAGGACGGCGACGGCATCACCGGCATGCAATTGGATATCGCCAGCGGCCATGTCTATTTCACCGCCGACAACAAGCTGCTTCGGGTCAGCTTCAACACCGCCGACCAGACGGCGGTAACGCTCTTCGATTTCGGCGTCGATGAGGATAGCCCCGGCAAAAACTCCGCCAACGAGTTTGTCTTGGATCTCGCCAACAACAGAACCTTCGTCATCCAGACCGAAACCGCCATCGATACGATCGAAATTCCTCCTGGTAGCGGCAAGTTCATCGTCGGCATGACGACTTACCAGAATTCGATTCATCTCGTGTCGAACCTCTCTTCGACCGACACCGGTGTGGGCGACAATGTCCATGCCCAGCTCAACTTCACGGAAGCGTATGACGACGACGACAACATTTTCGGCGACCAGCTGAACGAGTTCGACAATCTCAAAGGCCGGATCACCGACATCGAATTGAACAAGTCCACCGGCGAGCTCTGGTTCA
>CBIGXQ010000197.1:0-2900 GCA_966193865.1 uncultured Sphingosinicella sp.
ATGTTGAACAGGCCGCCGGCGAAGGCCGGATTGGAATCGAGTCCGAACAGGAAGCTCATGATCCCTTCGGATTCGAGCCGGGCATTGGCCATCCCGGCCTCGAAGCTGTTGGCGAACCGCGCGGCCTCGACGAGCGCCATTTCAGCTCACCACGGGACGACGTCGCCGGCCGCCGCCTCCATCGCCGTCGGCTTGCGGCCGAGCGCCGGATTGCGGTGGGGAAATCGGCCGAACCGTTCGATGACGTCATGGTGCAGGCGGGCGTAGCGAAGCTGCTCGGGGTCGCCGAGCGCGGTGAACAGGAGCAGCGACTGGACCTGGTCCTTCAGCGACTCGCTGTGCTGGAACGGCATGTAGAGGAATCCGCGCTGCTCGACGGTGAGTCCGTCGTCATAGCCTCGGTCGATCGCCGATCTGGCGATCGCCAGCGCCATGTGATCGGTGGCGAACTGATCGGCATGGCCGCGGAACATGTTGCGCGGGTACTGGTCGAACAGGATCACCGCGGCGAGCGCCGTCTCGGCATCGCCGACGAAGGCGTCGACCTCGCGCCGGGCCATGCGCGCCCAGAGGATCCCGAACCTTTCCCTGATCTCCTTGTCGAAAGCGTCGCTCTGCATCCACCAATCCTCCGGACCATGGGAGAACCAGTAATCGAGAACCTCTTTTGCCCAGCCTTCCGCCACAGGACCTCCCTCGGCCTCGCCTAACATCGCCGCAACGGCAATTGTATGAAAATGCGCTGCCCCTCGGCCCGATCGGAATCCGGCCCGGCGCGGTTCAGGCGGCGGTGCCGCCGACGGTGAGGCCTTCGACGAGCAGGGTCGGCTGGCCGACTCCGGCGGGAACCGACTGGCCGCCCTTGCCGCAGATTCCAACGCCTTCGTCGAGCGCCATGTCGTTGCCGATCGCCGCGACCTTGGTCAGCACCGTCGGTCCGTCGCCGATCAGGGTCGCGCCCTTGATCGGAGCGCCGAGCCGTCCATTCTCGATCCGATAGGCCTCGGTGCAGGAGAAGACGAACTTGCCCGAGGTGATGTCGACCTGGCCGCCGCCGAAACTCTTCGCGTAGATGCCGTTCTTCGCGCGCGCCAGGATCTCGCCGGGATCGTCCTGGCCGCCGAGCATGAAGGTGTTGGTCATCCGCGGCATCGGCGCGTGGGCGAAGCTCTCGCGGCGGCCATTGCCGGTCGGCTCGACCCCCATCAGCCGGGCGTTCAATCGGTCCTGGATATAGGATTTGAGGATCCCGTCCTCGATCAGCACGTTGCGCCGGGTCGGCGTGCCTTCGTCGTCGATGGTGAGGGACCCGCGCCGACGGTCGATCGCGCCGTCGTCGACGACGGTGACTCCAGGGGCCGCGACGCGCTCGCCGATCCGCCCGGAAAAGGCCGACGTGCCCTTGCGGTTGAAATCGCCTTCGAGGCCGTGGCCGACCGCCTCGTGAAGGAGCACTCCGGGCCAGCCCGGGCCGACGACGACCGTCATCTCGCCCGCCGGGGCGGCGACCGATTCGAGGTTGGTCAGCGCCTGCGCAAGCGCCCGGTCGATGGCCCGGTTCCAGGTTTCGGGCTGGAACAGATCGTCATAGAGATAGCGGCCGCCGAGGCCGTGATAGCCCATCTCGCGACGGCCGTTCTGCTCGGCGACGATCTGGACGTTGAGCCGGACCAGCGGCCGGACGTCGTGGGCGACGAAGCCGTCAGGGCGGACGATCTCGACCACCGACCAGGACGCGGCGAGCGCGACCGACACCTGGGCCACCCGTGGATCGCGGGCCCGGGCCGCGGCGTCGATCTGCTGGCACAAGGCCACCTTCTTCGCGAACGGGATCAGGCCGAGCGGATCGGAATCGGTATAGAGCCTGGCATTGGTTCGCCGCGGCGGTCCCGGCCGAACGCCCTTCGCGGGATCGAGAACCGCCATCGTCTCGGCGGCCCGGCGGATCGCCGCCTCGCTGATCTCGTTCGCCTGGGCGAAGGCGGTGGTCTCGCCCGAGACTCCGCGAAGGCCGAATCCGGCCTGGGTGTTGAAATCGGCCGTCTTCAGCCGGCCGTCGTCGAAACCGAAGGATTCGGTCGCAATATATTGCAGATAGAGCTCACCATCCTCGCAGCCTTTGAGGGCGTCGGCGGTGAGCCTGAGCGCCGCCTCTGGATCGAGGCCTTCGGGACGGTAGAGGAAGCTTCGCGGGTCGGCGCCGGGGATATTCATGGCCACCATATAGGCGTCCGGAAAGAAGCCGCCACCCCGTTCGCCCCGTCAGCTTCATGCTTTATGGTGATGCGATGAGGCTCCCAATCCAGTCACTCTACAAGGTCAGGCGCTGGCTGCTGGCGCGTCTCGGGTTGAGGACCAGGGGCGTCAAGGTGATGGTGTTCAACGCCGCCGGCGAGCTGCTGCTGGTCCGCAACAGCTACGGCACGACCCATCATCACCTGCTTCCGGGCGGCGGCATCAGGCCCTGGTTCGAGACTCCCGCTTCCGCCGCGGCCCGCGAGGTGCGCGAGGAGGTCGGGATCGCGGTCGAGCGGCTGACGTTGGTCGCTACCTTCCATTCGAGGGCCGAGGGGAAACGGGACGTTGTCCATCTCTTCACCGCCTTCACCGAAGACAGGCCGACCGCCGCAAGCTTCGAGATCGAGGAAGCGCGCTTCTTCCCGCTGGACTCGCTCCCGGAGACGATTCCGCCGGCAACCCGAAGACGGGTGGAGGAATATCGCGGCGAGCGGGCAGCGGAAGGCGTCTGGTGAACCGGCGCGATTTCCCCCGGTTCGTCATTGCGAGCGAAGCGAAGCAATGACCGAGGAAGGTCAGGCCTGGTCGGCGGGACCGCCCTTGAGGATGAAGCGCTTGTCGCAATAGCCGCAGTCGACATAGCCCTTCTCGTCGATCTGCAG
>CBIGXQ010000198.1:0-2889 GCA_966193865.1 uncultured Sphingosinicella sp.
TCGCACTTCCGGCTCAGATGAATTCGATCTTGGCGATCTCGTAATATTTATCGCCCGACGGTGCCGAGAATTCGACCTCGTCGCCGACGGTCCGGCCGATCAGGGCGCGTCCGAGCGGTGAATTATAGCTGATCCGCCCGATCCTGGCGTCGGCCTCGGTCTCGCCGACGATCTGGTATTTGATCGGCTTGTCATTCTCGTCGAGCAGATGGACGGTGGCCCCGAAGATCACCTTGTCCCCGGACAGGCTGGAGGGATCGATCACCATCGCGCGGCTGATCCGGTCCTCGAGATCGGCGATCTGCGCCTCGACCTGGCCCTGCCGCTCCTTGGCGGCATGATATTCGGCATTTTCGGAAAGGTCGCCGTGACCGCGCGCTTCCTCGATCGCGTCGATGATCGACGGCCGCTCTACCGTTTTCAGGTGGCGCACGTCGTTCTGGAGCTTCTCATAGCCCTCGGCCAGCATGGGCAGCTTGTCGACCGTCGCCATTCACTTCGCCTTTCGTCAAAACTTGTCTTTACGCGATCCGTCGGACGAGACCGCATGAACAGGGGTAGGTTGTTCAGGAGTGTGCTTTGGAAGCTGAATAATAGTCCTGCAGCGAGCGCACTTCAAGGCTGTGGTCCCTGAGCGAGGCGATGGCCCGAACCACGGCGGCGCTCGACGCGGCGGTGGTGAAGTAGGGAATCTTCTGCATCACCGAGGAGGCGCGGATCGACGCGGAATCCTTATGGCTCTGCCAACCCTCCGTGGTGTTGAAGACGAGCCCGATCTCGCCGTCCTTGATCTTGTCGACGATATGCGGCCGGCCCTGGGCGACCTTGTTGACCCGCTCCACGGCGAGTCCCTCGGCGCTGAGGAAGGCGGCGGTCCCGCCGGTGGCGACGACCCGGAAGCCGAGCTCGATGAGGGCTCGCACGGCCGGCAGGATGATCGGCTTGTCGCTGTCCTTGACCGAGACGAACAAGGTCCCCTCGACCGGAAGCGAGACCCCTCCCCCTTGCTGCGACTTGAGGAATGCCGTCGCGAAATCATTCGCGATTCCCATGACTTCACCGGTCGACTTCATTTCCGGTGAAAGGACAGGATCGGTCCCGGGGAAGCGCGCGAACGGGAAGACCGCCTCCTTGACGGCAATATGGTCGACGTCCCGTTCGAGCGGCAGGAAATTCATCAGCGGCTCGCCCGCCATCACTCGCGCCGCGATCTTGGCGATCGGAGTGCCGATCGCCTTCGCGACGAACGGCACGGTCCGGCTGGCGCGAGGATTGACCTCGATCAAATAGACGATTCCGTCCTTGACCGCGAACTGGCCGTTCATCAGCCCCTTCACCCCGAGCGCGAGAGCGAGATCGCGCGCCTGGCGCTCGATCTCGGCGATGACGTCCGGCTCGAGGCTGTAGGGCGGAAGCGAGCAGGCGCTGTCGCCGGAATGGACTCCGGCTTCCTCGATATGCTGCATCACGCCAGCGATGACGACGTCCTTGCCGTCCGAAATGGCATCGACGTCGACCTCGATCGCGTCGCGCAGATATTGATCGATCAGGACCGGGCTGTCGCCGGAGACCTGGACGGCGGTGTGGATATAATCGTCCAGCTGGGCGGGGCCGTCGACGATCTCCATGGCCCGGCCGCCGAGCACATAGCTCGGGCGGGTCAGGACGGGATAGCCGATCCGTTCCGCCACCGCGATCGCCTCGTCCCGGCTCCGGGCGATGCCGTTGGCCGGCTGTTTCAGGCCGAGCTGGTCGACCAGCTGGGCGAAGCGCTCGCGGTCCTCGGCGAGATCGATCGCGTCGGGTGAGGTGCCGAGGATCGGAATCCCCTCTTTCTCGAGAGCAGCGGCAAGCTTGAGCGGAGTCTGGCCGCCGAACTGGACGATGACCCCGACGAGCTCGCCGCGGCTGGCCTCGACATGGAGGATCTCGAGCACGTCCTCGACCGTCAGCGGCTCGAAGTAGAGCCGGTCGGACGTGTCGTAATCGGTGCTGACCGTTTCCGGGTTGCAATTGACCATGACGGTCTCGAACCCGGCCTCTTTCAGCGCATAAGCGGCGTGGACGCAGCAATAGTCGAACTCGATGCCCTGGCCGATCCGGTTCGGGCCGCCGCCGAGGATGACGATCTTGCGCCGGTCGGACGGCTGGCTCTCGTCCTCCGGCTCACCGAAGCTCGGGCTTTCGTAGGTCGAATACATGTAAGGCGTCTTCGCCTCGAACTCGGCTGCGCAGGTGTCGACTCGCTTGAACACCGGCCTCACGCCGAGCCGCTGGCGGAGCCAGCGCACCTCGTCCTCGGTGGTTGCGCCGATCATCGCCTTGACCGCGTCGTGGATCAGGCCGTGCGACCGCGCCCTCGTCTTCACCGCGCCGCCGGCGATGTGCGCTGATTTCAGCGCCAGCTCGGCCAGCCGGCGGTCACAAAATCCCATCGCCTTGAGCCGGCGCATGCCCTTCGCGTCGCGAGGCAGGCCGTCGCGGCAGATCGCTTCCTCGGCGTCGACGATCTCGCGAATCCGGTCGAGGAACCAGGGGTCGTAATGAGTGATCGCGTGGATCTCATCGACGCTGAAGCCTTCCCGCATCGCCTGGGCGGCGACGAGGAGCCGGTCCGGCGTCGGCCGGGCGAGCGCTGCCTCGATCTCGCCTCGAGAAGCGCCATAGAGCGACTTGACGCCGTCGAGCCCGATCAGTCCGGTCTCGAGGCCGCGGAGCGCCTTCTGAAGGCTCTCGTGGAAGCTTCGTCCCATCGCCATCACCTCGCCCACCGACTTCATCGAGGTGGTGAGCAGGGCCTCGCTGTCCTTGAACTTCTCGAAGGCGAAGCGGGGGATCTTGGTGACGACATAGTCGATGGTCGGCTCGAAGCTGGCCGGGGTGGCGCCG
>CBIGXQ010000199.1:0-2881 GCA_966193865.1 uncultured Sphingosinicella sp.
CATATGGAATCGCCGGGACGGAGCCGAGTTCAGCCCAGGGCGAGGAGCGAGGAGCGAGCGATGCTGACGCATCGTGACCGACGAGCGACGCTGATCCTGGGCTGAAAGCGGCCCGCCGCGAAGCGGTCGCCCGAGGAGGCGTGCTGGAGGGCGTCGCTTGCTTGCGCGTAGCGTCAGCTACGCGACTGCGCTGCGCTCCTACCCAGCACGCCTCCTCGGGCGATCACGACGCTTCCACCTGAACGGGACAGGCCCCCAGGCCGACCGCTCAGCCATCGATCTTCTCTTCTGCCTCGATCTCGGCCGCTTCCGCCTTTCGGGGCCTTCGGACCATCAGGAAGGTCCCCGACAGGCCGTGAAGAAGCCAGGTCCCGGCGATCTCGTCGCCTTCCGGGTCGACCGCTCCCGAATAATGGACGACGTCATATTCTTCGTCCGCCTGCTCGTACATCTTGATGAACTGGACGTTCCGACCGTCCCGCCGGCCGTCGATGACGGCATCGAGCCGCTGTGCTGCGGCGAAGGCGCTGGGCCCGATTTCGGTCGTGGTGCCGCTGATCCGACCGGCCGAATCGTGCAGGACCGCCTCGAACGCCACCGGGGGCATAGCGGCGGGATAATTATAGACCCCGGTCCACTCGCCGCTGAGATCGAGAGGGTCGGACCCGGTCAAGCGGAGATCTTCCGCGCCTCGTCGATCAGGAGCACGGCAAGTCCGTCGCGAATCGGGTAAGCGAGGCCGGCGGCTTCGGACACCAGCTCCTGGGATTCGCGGTCGTAGCGCAGCTTCGTCCGGCTCAGCGGACAGACGAGGATCGCAAGCAGGCCTTCGTCGAAGGTCATTGAAGGGTCTCGGGCCCGTCCGCCCCGCCCGGCGCCATTCGCTGGAACTGCATGAACTGGACGAGCAGGTCGGCCCGCGCGGAAAGGTCCCGAGCCTCCAGCAGGGCCTGCTTGGAACCGATGTCGAGCGGCGCGATCTGGGCGATGCCGTTGACCAGCATCTCGTCGTCGAGCCGGGTCACCGAGTCCCAGTCGACGAGATAGCCGAGCGAATCGGCATAAGCGCGGGCCTCGCGCTCGATCTCGGCGCGCTGGATCATCTCGAGCACCGGTTCTTCGTCCTCGTCGAAGCCTGACCGGTCCGCGTCGACCTGCCGATAGGGCGTCGTCACCTCCGCCTCGCGGGCGATCCGGAACCGGCTCAGTCCTTCGAGGACCAGGTTGAAGCGGCCGTCGTCGAGCTCGTCGCAGCTGGAGATGCGGCCGATGCAGCCGACATCGAACAAGGGCGGCGGCGCGAAATGGTCGCTCTCGCTCTCCGGCTCGCGCGGCTGGATCATCGCGATGAGCCGGTCGCTGGCGAGCGAATCGCGGACCATCGTCCGGTAGCGGGGCTCGAAGATGTGGAGCGGCAATTGAGTCCGCGGAAACAGCAGGGCTCCGGCAAGCGGGAAGATCGGTACCCGGAGCAGAGCGGCTTCCATCGGTGGCCTATCCGAACAGGATCGCCGAGAGGCGGCGTCGCTGCTGGGCCGCCCACGGATCTTCGAGGCCGGTCGCCTCGAGCAGCTGGAGAAGCCTTTTTCGCGCGGCGCCGTCATTCCACTCGCGGTCGCGGCGGACGATCTCGAGCAGCTGGTCGGCGGCGGAGTCGCGTTCGCTTTGGGCCATGAGAGCGCCGGCGAGCTCGAATCGCGCGTCGAGATCGTCGGGATTGGCGGCGACTCGCGCCTCCAGCTCCGACGACTCGCCGGCCGGCGCGATCTCGGCGAGCGCGAGCGCCGATCGGGCCCGGGCGATGGCGGGATCGGAAGCGGCTTTTTCGGGGACGGCCTCGAGCAGCGACCGGGCTTCTTCGATCTTGCCCAAAGCGACGAGCGACCGTGCAAGGCCCGAAAGCGCGTCGGCATTTTCCGGCGCCATTTCGATGATCTGGCTGAAGATGCTCTCGGCCCGCGCGTGATCGCCGCCGGCAAGCTCGTCCTCGCCCATCGCGATCAGGGGCTCGATATCGGCTTCGACCTGCTTCGCTTCGCTTTCGATCGGCAGCTGCGCCAGGATCTGGTCGAGCATCGACGTCAGCTGCCCCTCGGTCCGAGCCTGGCTCAGGTCGGCGACGGGCTGGCCCTGGAACATGGCATAAACGGTCGGGATCGACTGGATCCGGAACTGGGAAGCGATGAACTTGTCCTCGTCGACGTCGACCTTCACCAGCCTGACGCCGCGATCGGCATAAGCGGCGGCGACCTTCTCGAGGACCGGCGCCAGCTGCTTGCACGGCCCGCACCATTCCGCCCAGAAATCGACGATGACGAGCTGAGTCATGCTTGGTTCGACGACGTCGCGCCGGAACTTCTCGACCGCTTCCTTGTCGGCTTCGCTCAATCCCAAAGTCGCCACTTATATTGTCTCCGGACGGTTCCTATTTGAGCCCTATGTGGGATGGCGACCGAGTCTGCCAACCCCAAGATGACGGGGCTTGCCGGGCCTGAACGCCCATGCTAGCAGCCGCCGCCTTACCCGGCCGGTCGATCCGGTCCAGCTCAGAGCGGGCGTAGCTCAGGGGTAGAGCACAACCTTGCCAAGGTTGGGGTCGAGGGTTCGAATCCCTTCGCCCGCTCCAGTTTCCATGATCGGTGATCGAACCCTCGGGTGCCGATGGCGCTCAGCCCAACAGGGCTGCGCGCGTGGTTCGAATCCCTTCGCCCGCTCCAGTTTCCATGATCGGTGATCGAACCCTCGGGTGCCGATGGCGCTCGGCCCGTCAGGGCTGCGGCTGATCAGGACGGCCGCAACGCAGCCACCGCGACGCGCTATAGTCGGACCTGGCGGCCTGCCGCGTCGGGGCCCGTTTCCTGCTGGAGCAACAAGGGCACCT
>CBIGXQ010000200.1:0-2866 GCA_966193865.1 uncultured Sphingosinicella sp.
CCGGCGGCGCCGCCGCGCGGCACCAATCTCGAGCTGATCCGAAACGAGGACGGCCGTCGCCGGTTCGAGTGGATGCAGCGCGAGGACGGCCGGCGGGTGCTCGTCCAGCGCTCGATCGTCGATCCGAACCTGGAATGGGAAGTGAGCCAGGTCCGCGACAGCGTCGATCCGGCCAGTCCGGATTTCAACCAGCTGTCGGCCCGGGCCAAGCTGATGTCTCGCCAGGGCGCCGAGACCGGCCGCTTCGTCTTCGGCGAGGGAGTCGCCGACGAGGACCTCGCCCATCCCGACGAGGAAATGGCCTGCTTCACCTGCCACCTGTCATGGACGACGAGCTGCGCCGGCTGCCATCTGCCGATCGAGGCGAACTGGGCGACCTCCAGCCACCATTATGAAGGCGAGGAGACCCGCAACTTCGCGACCTACAATCCTCAGGTGGCGCGCGAGGACATGTTCCAGCTCGGCCGGCACCAGACCAGCAAGGGCAACATCATCGCCCCGATCCGGTCGACCTCGGCGCTGATCCTGTCTTCGACCAACCTCAACCGCGAGCGGATCTACGTCCAGCAGCCGCCGATCGCCGCGTCCGGCTATTCGTCGCAGGCATTCGCGCCGCACTTCCCGCACACGGTGAGGCGGACCGAGACGAAGACCTGCTCCGACTGCCACGTCTCGGCCGCGAACGACAATAATGCGATCATGGCCCAGCTTCTTCTTCAGGGCACCAACTTCGTGAACTTCGTCGGCCTCCATTCCTGGGCCGGACTGGAGGACGGCTTCCAGGCGACCCGAGTGACCGAATGGGACGAGCCGCAGGCGGTGATCGGATCCTATCTCCACCGCTTCGCCTATCCCGATTACTGGCGCGCCCATGTCGAGCGGAACGGCCGCGAGCTGATCAACTGGACCCGAGGCGAAGCCTTCGACGGCGAAGGAAGCGGCGAGACCCAGGCGCTCGAGCAGTTCGCGAACATCGTCCAGGGGACCCGGGGCGCGGTCCGCTGCCTGCAGAATCGCGGCGAATATATGTATGTCGCCGAAGGCAGCGGCGGCTTCAGGGTTTATGACATCGCCAATATCGGCAACAAGGGCGTTTCGGAGCGGATCGTGACCGCGCCCTTCTCGAGTCTCGGCCACGACACGAGGGTCGATTCGCGCAACGCCACCTGCATGGCGCTTCCGACCAACCAGCCGATCCGGCCCGACCGCAACCGCGAGATGGCGGCGACGACGCGGACCCAGCCGGACGGAACGACGATCAGCCTGCTCCAGGAGAATCAGGAGCAGCCCTTCCACCCGATCTATTCCTACGCGGTGGTCACCGATTCCGAGGAAGGCCTGTTCCTCGTCAACGTCGAGACGCTTTCCGACGGCGAGCCGCGCAACAATTTCCTTCGCCGAGCGGTGACCTGGAACGAGAATGGAGTGCTGAACGGCGCCCGCCACGTCACCCTGGCCGGGACGATGGCCTATATCGCGGCCGACTCGGGGCTCGTCGTCGTCGATCTCGACGACCCGCTCCACCCGAGGCACGTCACCACCGTCCCGATGAGCGACGCCCGCGCCTCGGCGATCCAGTTCCGCTATCTGTGGGTGACCGATTCCGAGGGGCTGAAGCTGTTCGACGTCACCCGGCTCGCCGATCCGCGGCCGGTCCCGTCCGGCACGGTCCGTTTCGCCGACGCCCGGCGGGTCTATCTCGCCCGCACCTACGCCTATGTCGCCGCCAAGGCGCAGGGACTGGCGATCGTCGACATCACCCGACCCGAAGCGCCGGCAGCGCCGGTCTTCGTCACCTTCGACGGCCGGATGAACGACGTCGAGGACGTCATCGTCGGATCGACCAACGCTTCCTTGTTCGCTTATGTCGCCGACGGGCGAAACGGGATGAAGGTGATCCAGCTCACCTCGCCGGAGAGCCAGCCCGCTTTCTACGGCTTCTCGCCACGGCCGGTGCCGGAGCTGATCGCCTGGGCCCGCACCCCCTCGCCGGCGCTCGCCCTCGCCAAGGGCCTCGACCGAGACCGCGCGGTCGACGAGACCGGCCACCAGATCGCCGTGTTCGGCCGGCTAGGCTCGCGCCCCTTCACCCGCTCCGAGATGGAGCGGCTGTTCCTCAACAGCCGGGGTCTCCCCTATCTGGTCAGCGACCGCGGCGAGATGAGCGACTGGGTGGCACGGCGGTAGCTTCCGCTACCGGGTCCATCGTTCCCCGTCATGCCAGCGAAGGCTGGCATCCATGCCGAGTCTGAAGAGGTGGAAAGTCCGTCTGGACCCCAGCCTTCGCTGGGGTGACGCAATCGGAAATGGTGCGTGGCGCGCGCCCCGTCAGACGTCCTTTTTCTCGTCGATCAGCATCCGCACCAAAGGCTGGAGCTTCGACGTGTAGCGGGCGAGGACCTCATGGTCCTCGGCGGTGTCGAAATGACTGATCAGCTCGCGGCCGTTCCAGTAATGGAGGGCGTAGCAGGGATGGTCGGCGACGATCATCGGCCGATCGTCCGGCTTGTCGGGATCGATCTCGGCCAGGTCCAAAGCGACCTGGGGCGCGGTCGACGGGCACACGGCCAGGATCGTGCCCGCCCAGCGGGTGACGATCGGGCGATGGAGATGGCCGGCGATCATCGCGACGATGTTGGCCCGGCCGGACACGGCCTCGGCCAGCCGCCTTACCCAGGCCGCGTCCGGATTCTCGGTCATCCAGCTGAGGCCGGTCTCGATCGGCGGATGGTGGAGGACGATCGCGGTCGGACGGTCCGGCATCTCGTCGAGCCGGTCGCGAAGCCAGGCGGCCCGGGTCTCGCAGAAGGCGCCGCCATGGCGGCCCGGCTCGAGCGTGTCGAGGACGAGGATCCGGACCGGGAAC
>CBIGXQ010000201.1:0-2853 GCA_966193865.1 uncultured Sphingosinicella sp.
GGGATCACCTCGCGCTCCGGCTCCCGCCACAGCAGCGAATATTGCGGCTGGCTCGAAACGAAAGGTATCGCGTCGGCAATGTCCAGGGCCGCCTGGATCCGATCGGCGGGCCATTCGGAAAATCCGATATGGCGCGCCTTGCCGGCCCGGACCGCGTCCGTCAGCGCCGCCATCGTCTCCTCGAGCGGCGTGTCCCAGTCGTAGCGGTGGCATTGATAGAGATCGACATGGTCGGTCCGAAGCCGCCGGAGCGAGGCGTCGAGCTGCTTCTCGATCTGGGCGCGCGACAGGCCCCGATCTTCGTCGGTCATCGGGAAATAGAGCTTGGTGGCGAGGATGTAGCTGTCACGCGGTCGTCCGGCGAGGGCTTCGCCGAGAAAAGTCTCGGCCGCGCCCCGGCCGTAGACATTGGCCGTATCGATGAAGTTGATCCCGAGGTCGAAGGCGCGATCGAGGCAGGCACGCGCCTGTTCCGCTTCGACCCCGCCCCCGTAGGTCAGCCAGGATCCCAGCGAAATGACGGAAATGTCGAGGTCGCTTTTACCGAGCCGCCGGTAACGCATCTTGTTCTCCATCCTCTGATTCAGGGCGGAGCACCGCCGCGCCTTCAACCTTTCCCGACCGGACAAGCTCCAGCGCCTCGTTGGCGTTCGACAGCGGGAATGGCGAAACGACGGTTCTCACGGGAATCTCGGCGGCGAGCTTCAGAAATTCCTCACCGTCGGTACGAGTGAGATTGGCCACCGAACCCAAGCTCCGCTCTCCCCACAGCAGTCCATAGGGGAAGCCCGGAACGTCGCTCATGTGGATCCCCGCGCAGACGACCCGGCCGCCCTTGCGTACCTGGCTCAGCGCCGTCGGCACCAGAGCGCCGACCGGTGCGAAGATGATCGCCGAGTCGAGCGGTTCGGGCGGCGCCTCATCCGATCCGCCAGCCCAGGCGCAACCCAGCGACCTCGCAAATGCCTGACCGGCAACGTCGCCGGGCCGAGTGAAAGCGTGGACCGTGCGGCCCTGCCAGACGGCGACCTGCGCGAGGATGTGCGCCGCCGCGCCGAAGCCGTAGAGACCCAGCACCCGGCCCTCCCCTGCCAGCTTCAGGGCCCGGTAACCGATAAGGCCTGCGCAGAGCAGAGGCGCGGCTTCGAGGTCGTCGAATATATCGGGGATGGGAAAGCAGAAATCGGCATCGGCGACGCAGTGGCTGGCAAAGCCGCCATCCCGGTCGAAGCCGGTGAAGACGGGGTCGTCGCAGAGATTCTCCCGACCGGAACGGCAATAGGGACAGGTCCCGCAGCTCCGCCCGAGCCAGGGGATCCCGACTCGGCTGCCGACGCCGAAGCTCGTGACGGCCGCGCCTGCCGCGATCACCCGACCGACGATCTCGTGGCCGGGAACGATCGGAAGGGTCGCCTGAAGATCGCCATCGACGATATGAAGATCGGTCCGGCAGATGCCGCAGGCGGCTATCTCGACCAGCAATTGCTCCGGGCCTGGCTCCGGCATCGCGCGCCAGACCGAGCGAAGCGGCTTGCCCGTTGCGTCCAGCTGCATCGCGCGCATCATCCACTTTCCTTAAGGCGGCGTGCCGAACCTTCCTAGACTCCAGCACAACCATGCCCCCGAATAGGCGACCGCGAATTGCTTCCAAAGGGCCTCAACTAATAAGCATAACACGTTGATAAATATATATTCATGCCCCGAAAGTCATAGCGCAGGCGAAATCACTGCGCTTGCCATGCCGCGACCAAAGGCTAAGGCAAAAGGATGAGCCTTCCACCCCAGCTCGACCGGCTTCGGCTGCCCGCCATCGGCGCGCCTTTGTTCATCGTCTCGAACCCCGATCTCGTCATCGCCCAGTGCAAGGCGGGGATCGTGGGCTCCTTTCCTGCGCTCAATGCCCGGCCGCAATCGCTTCTCGATGAGTGGCTCCATCGGATCACCGAGGAGCTGGCGGCCTGGGACCGGGCCAATCCCGACCGCCCCTCGGCGCCGTTCGCCGTGAACCAGATCGTCCATCGCTCGAACCTTCGGCTGCAGGAGGACATGGCGACCTGCGCGAAGTGGAAGGTGCCGATCGTGATCACCTCCCTTGGAGCGATCGTCGAGGTCAACCAGGCCGTCCACGGCTGGGGCGGGATCACCCTCCACGACATCATCAACGATCGCTTCGCCCGCAAGGCGGTCGAGAAAGGCGCCGACGGAGTGATCGCCGTCGCGGCCGGCGCGGGCGGACATGCCGGCCGGCTTTCCCCCTTCGCTCTGGTCCAGGAAATTCGCGAATGGTTCGACGGTCCGCTGATCCTCTCGGGAGCGATCGCCACCGGAAGAGCAATCCTCGCGGCGCAGGCGATGGGCGCCGACCTGGCCTATATCGGATCGCCCTTCATCGCCACCGAAGAGGCCAATGCGCCCGACGACTACAAAAGGGGGATCGTCGACGGCCGAGCCGACGACATCGTCTATTCCAGCCTGTTCACCGGCGTTCACGGCAATTATCTGCGACAGTCGATCGAACGGGCCGGGCTCGATCCGGCCAATCTCCCCGAGGGCGACATCAAGACCATGGATTTCGGGACGGGCGAGGGATCCAAGGCCAAGGCCTGGCGCGACATCTGGGGATCCGGCCAGGGCATCGGAGCCGTCCGAGCGGTCGAGCCGGCGGCCGATTATATTGCCAGCTTGAGCGCCGACTATGAATCCGCCAAGGCCGACCTCATCGCCCGCGTGAGCTGATCGGCGCCCGGCCGTCCAGGATCAGCCGCAAGGCGTGCCGCTGTCGCGAATCTCCGACACCGCGGGATCTTCCGGATTGTAGCAGATCCTCGCAATCCGTCCGGCCGGCCATTCGGA
>CBIGXQ010000202.1:0-2849 GCA_966193865.1 uncultured Sphingosinicella sp.
CGCTGCCGGTCGAGCCTCTGCTCATCCCCGGTTTCCGTGCGATAGGGCCGGGCCAGGCCGACCGGAACGACGGGATAGCGGCCGGCGAGCGCGGCGGAATAGGCCCCGGTCAGCTCGATCAGCGAAAGCCCGGACGTGCCGAGCGCAAGGCTCGGCGAGGGATCGAGCTCGCTCCTGATGCCGAGGTCGCGCGCCGCCTCGACGACCCGGTCCATCCCGACCTGCTGGGCAAGGCGGACCGAAGCGACGTTGCTCGACAAGGCGAAGGCGGTGCGAAGATTGACCGGGCCGAGATAGCGTCCGTCGGAATTGACCGGCGACCAGCCGTCCACCGTCACCGGAACATCGTCGATGAGGCTGTCCGGAGTGAGGCCGGAACGCAAGGCGGCGAGATAGACGAACAGTTTGAAGGTCGATCCCGGCTGACGGCGCGCCTGGGTCGCCCGATTGAACGGGCTTTGCCGATAGGATCGGCCGCCGACCATCGCCGCGACGCTGCCGTCCGGGCGCATCGCCACCAAAGCGACCTGGGCGCCGCCGAGGCGGTGGGCGCCGATCGCCCGGACCGCCTCGCGCTGAAGCGCCTGTTCCAGGGTCGTCCGGATCTCGTTCGACCCGGCGCCGTCGACCATTCGGCGAGCGGCCGGAAACACCCAGTCCGCGAAATAGGTGCCGCGCGGGACCTGCTGCGCCTCGCGCGGCGCCGGGACGGCATCGGCGACGTTCTCCGCTTCCGCCTCGTCGAGGATCCCGGCATCGGCCATGGCGGCCAGGACGGTCCGGCCGCGCGCCTGCGACGCCTCGAGATCGGCCACCGGATTGAGGCGCGACGGCGCCTTCAGAAGCCCGGCGAGCATCGCCGACTGGGCGAGCGTCAGCCGATCGGGCTCGCGATCGAAATAATGGCGGGCGGCGGCGCGCAGGCCGTAGACATTCTCGCCATAATAAGCGGTCGAGAGATAGCGGGAGAGGATCTCCTCCTTGCTGAGCCAGAATTCGAGCCAATAAGCGATGAGGAATTCCCGAAGCTTGCGGGCGAGCGAGCGGTCGGCGGTGAGGAACGCATGCTTGGCGAGCTGCTGGGTGATCGTGCTCCCGCCTTCGCGAACCGAGCCGGCACGAAGATTGCGCCAGGCGGCCCGGATCAGGCCCTGCGGATCGACTCCCCAATGGGAGGGGAAGCGGCGGTCCTCGATCGCAAGCACGGGCAGCCAGACATGGGCCGGAAGCTCTGCGATCGAGACCGGATCGGCAACGATCGGGCCCTGCCGGGCGATCGGCCGCCCTTCCGCCGAGAGCAAGGTCAGGCTGGGCGGGATCGGCGGGTGAAGCGACTTGGACAAAGGCGCGGTGAAGGCCAGCCACAGGATCGGGAGAAGGAGAAGCAAGGCGGCGAGGATCGCCGCGAGCCGCCGCCGGCGAAGCCGCCGACGGCGTGGCGCGACCGTGCCGCCCGAAGGCGAAGCCGAACCCGGCGAGTTCGACCGCTCGACCGGAAAATGCGGGTCCGCCGAGCTGCCGAACAACAAAAGCACCTCCTGGCCGGCCGCCTTCGGCCGGCGCAAGGCAAACGGACGAAGGCCGAGCGGGTTGCGGACGCAACGTCGGCGGCGCCCATCCGTTCAACGCTCTTCACAGGAGAGGAGCAGGTCCATGGGTATCTTCGGATCGATCAGGAACGCGATCTTCGGCCAGGCGCGCGAAGCGCAGACGACCGCGACGGGCAGCAGCACGATTCCCCCTGTCTCCGGCCAGGCGCAGCCCGCGGCGACCCAGCAGCCGGTCGACGTCGAGGCGGTGCTCACCCGGATCTCGAGCGAGAAGGGCAATCCCGATCTCAACTGGCGGAGCTCGATCGTCGACCTGATGAAGCTGCTCGACCTGGATTCCAGCCTCGCCAACCGCAAGGAGCTCGCCACCGAGCTCGGCTATACGGGCGCCAAGGACGGAAGCGCCGAGATGAACATCTGGCTCCACCACCGGGTGATGGACGAGCTGGAGAAGAGCGGCGGCCGGGTTCCGGCCGGCCTCAAGGACTGACCGGGCGCCGCCGGTCCCGTCGAAGCGGCCAGGCTCAGGCCTGGTAGAGCTGGATCAGATTCCCGCATCTATCCTCGAGCAGCAACAGCGCCGGCCCCTGCGCCGGCCTGACCGGCTCGCCGCGCAGCGGCGCGCCGAGGGATTTCAGGCGCTCATATTCGGAATCGAGGTCGTCGACCGCGAACAAGGTGACCGGCATCCCGGCGTCGTAGACCGCCTTCTGGAAGACCGCCGCCTCGGGAAGCCCGCTATTGGGCTCGAGAAGAAGCTCGGTGCCGTCGGGATCGTCGGCGGCGGTGACGGTCAGCCAGGAAAATTCGCCCATCGGAATGTCGTGCTTGATCCGAAAGCCCAGAACCTTCGTGTAGAAGTCA
The DNA here is from genome assembly GCA_966193865.1 of uncultured Sphingosinicella sp. Lineage (GTDB taxonomy): Bacteria > Pseudomonadota > Alphaproteobacteria > Sphingomonadales > Sphingomonadaceae > Allosphingosinicella. Next base: position 2,415 of record CBIGXQ010000202.1, read on the forward strand.
CGGGCCCTGGCCTGATCATCGACCATCACCGAGTTGAGCTTGATCCGGATCATCACGATTTCTCCCGTCTTCGACGTCGATCGACAGGGATGACCGCTCAGGGAGCGAAACGGTTCCAGGCCCCGGTCGGGCCGAAGCGCCCGACGTGAAGTCAGCAGCGGCGGCCGCGACCGGCGGGATCGGCGCCTGAGCCGCTGTCGGAATCGCCGCAGCTCCGGGCCCGGCCATAATCGGGCGGATCATGAGGGTCGCCGTCCGTCACCCCGGTTCGGACGAGTCCGCAATGGCGGCCGCCGCCGGCGGGGTCGCCCGGATCGGAATCCGTGCAGCTGGCCCGCGCGGGCGTGCAGCGGCGGCCATCGCCGCCGGGATCGGCGGGATCGGAATCGCTGCAGCCGCTGGCCGGCCGCCGACAGGCCCGGCCGTTGCCGGCCG
>CBIGXQ010000203.1:0-2843 GCA_966193865.1 uncultured Sphingosinicella sp.
CCCCAAAAGCAAAGCGGCGGCCGATCCGGACACGAGCAAAGCGACGTCCGCCGGCGGCTGGCTGCCCGCCCGATCCCGGTTCATCCAGACCAGGGCCAGGGGCCCGGCGGCGAGCAGGGCCGCGAGCCCGCCCCAGGCGCTCTCGTCGAGCAGATCGGGCCGGGCGGCCCTGGCGATGAGCAGCGGGCCGGCGAGGCCGAAGCAGGCGATGGCGGTCCAGAGCAGGCGGCGCTTCCACGCCGCCAGAGCGAGCCCGCCGAGCCCGAACAGAAGGATCGCGCCGATCGTCGCCGCCGGCACCATCGGATCGACCCCGGTCGTCGCCTTGGCGAGGAGAAGCATCAGGGTCAGCGCCAGAGCCACTGGCGGCGCAAGCCGATATTCCGGGCGGATCGCGGCCAAAGCGAGGCTCGCCGCGCTCAAGGTCCCGAACAGCGCCCACGCCTCGGCGCCGAGATCGAGCCTGGCGACGAGCACCGCGAGCTGGACGATCCCGATCGCGAGCGGCTGGATCAGCTTCAGCTCGGGCCCGCTGCCCGGGCGGAACAAGGCGGCGCCGACCGACAGCAGGATGATGAACAGGCCGGCCGCGAGCGCGTCGGCCTCGCCCCGGCCGAGCAGCGACGCGGTCCACAGGAAGCTGAGGCCGACGGCGCCGGCTGCGAGCCAGGTCCAGCCGCGCCTCCAGGCGATCAGGAAGATGGCGACGTTCAGCAGCGCGAGATAGGCGAGCAGAGGCACCGCTCCGGCGTCGGGATCGCCGACCAGCAGGGGCGTCAGGAAACCGCCGACCAGGCCCATGATCGCGGTCGGGGCGCCGTGGCGGAGCGAGAGGATGAGGGCGGCGCCGGTGATCACGAGCATCACCGCCGAGGCGGTGCCGGTGCCGATCAGCCCGTAGAGGATATGGCTTCCATAAGCGGTGGCGTAGAGGATCGCGAGGCCGGCGCCGACGAGCGTCTGGGCGATTCGCGGATCGTCCGAAAGCCAGCGCCCGGAGCGGGCATATTCGCCGACGCCGATGCAAACCAGGCCGAGCAGGGCCGCGCCGACCATCCTCAATTCGGGAGTCACGAGGCCGATCTCGATCGTGTAGCGGACCAGGAAGATCCCGGCGACGACGATGGCGATCCCGCCGAGCCAGACCAGCAGCCGGCCAGCGACGAGCGTCTCGAACAATCGGCCAAGGCTGGCGCCTTCGCGCTCTTCCTCCTCGGATTCGTCGAGATGGATGACCTGCCCTGCATGTGACTGCGGAGCCGCACTCGCTTCGGCCGTCGCGTCGGCGGGCGTTGCGGGCGCCGGGGCGGCTTCGGCCTCTATCGGCCAGCTTTCGGGACGAGGCGGTTCGGCGGCGGCCGCGGCTGGGCGGTCAAGCTCGAGCCGCGCCAGCCGATCCTCGAGCTGCCTTAGCTTCGACCACATGACCATCAGGCCAGTGCCGATGATGACGAGCAGCAGCAATTCCATGCCAGGCCCCTGGTCCCCTCAACGCCGGCCCGGAAAGACCGCCCTGCTGGACCTAGCGCCTGGAGGCTCGGCGCGGAAGGGCGGGGCGGCGGCGCTTGCGCAATACCAGGGTCGGCCACTCGCCGCGGCGGATGGCGAAGCAGGACATGAGGCCGTGTTCGCGATAGGCCGAGGCGACCTGCTCGGCCTGGTGATCGAGAAGGTCGGCGGGGTTGGCGCTGTCGTCGCGGAAAAGACGCGGCGGGTTCGGCTTGCGAAGACCTCTATCGTGGCTCCCGCGCCTCTGGCGTGAGGCGTGCGACGAGGAAGGCCGCGACGATATTGCTCGTCTCTTCGGCGCGGCGCTCTCGCGCCTCGCGATAAGGTGGCTCAGGAAGATCCTGGATCAAATGGAGGCGTATCTCGGTCCCGCCCCCCGATGCGATCGGGGTTCCGAAGGCGATCAGTCGCTGGCTGTCTATGGGGGGCTCGACAAAAAGGAAGGCAGGTGCGTCGGGCGTTCCAACGACGCCCGCGAGCGACAAAGCCCGGTGCATGTCGGAATCGTCGAAATAGGCGCGAATTCGCCTTGCTCGACGGTCATCTTCGACTTGTTCTGCCTGAGCGACGAAGTTCGAGGGATCGAAACCAGCGCTTTGAATAATCGCCACAGCCTTCAAGCTCGAAAAAGCAAACCCAGCACGTTCCAGCTGCGAGGGATCAAGGCCGGCGAGAGCGGCAAATTGCGCACCGGTGCCGCAGCCGGCGATGGCAATCCGTGAAAGATCCAGTCGGAACCAGCGGCCACGTCTACGCAAGTTCTCCAAGAAATCCTCGACCGCATTGGCCGTCTCTCGCAGGGTCGTGTGGCTGCGGTCGAAAATCGCGACGGAAATGCCGGCATCGTTCAATTTCCTGAACAGGTCGCCGATCTGGCATCGCCTGGTGCCCAGGCCGTCCATGTCCTCGAGGAAGATGACGACAGGGGTGCGATCGGGCGATCGCGCCCGCCATACATTGAGGCCACTGGGCGGCGGTGCAATGGCGTCGCCGCCGAAGAGTGAGGCCGGACTGTCCTGTGCGACGGCAACTGCGCCGCAAGTCGGCGAAAATGCGGCGAGCAACAGGCCAAGATGCATGAAGACGCGCATTTCGTCTCCCCAGCCATGGGCAGGCGTGCCCGCGACAAAAAGGGAGCTTAGCGGTTGACCCGTCCCCTCGAAAGGGTCGGTCGGCGGCGCTTGCGCAATACCAGGGTCGGCCATTCGCCGCGGCGGATGGCGAAGCAGGACATGAGGCCGTGCTGGCGATAGGCCGAAGCGACCCGACCGGCCTGGTGATCGAGAAGGCCGGCGAGGATCAGCCTTCCGCCCGGAGCGAGGGCGGCGGCGATC
>CBIGXQ010000204.1:0-2811 GCA_966193865.1 uncultured Sphingosinicella sp.
CGACCTTCTTCTTGTCCTGGGTCGCCTCGCCGACGCCCATGTTGAGGACGATCTTGTCCAGCCGCGGCACTTCGAGGCGGTTCTTGTAGCCGAACCGCTCGATCATCGCGGGGACGATCCGCTCGTCATAATCGCGCTTCAGGCGCGCAGTATATTTGGCGTCAGCCATTGATCAGCTCCCCGGACCGGACTGCAACCCGGACCTTCTTTCCATCGCGGTCCTCGAAGCGGACCCGAGTGGGCTTGCCCGTCTTCGGATCCTCGAGCGCGACCTTCGACACGTGAAGCGGCGCCTCGCGGCGCTCGATGCCGCCCTGCGGATTGGCCTGGGTCGGCTTGCGGTGACGGGCAGCGACGTTGATTCCGCTGACGATCACCTTGCCTTCCTTCGGCATCGACTTCACGACTTCGCCGTGACGTCCCTTGTCCTTGCCGGACAGGACGACGACCTTGTCGCCCTTCTTGATCTTCAAAGCCATTACAGCACCTCCGGCGCGAGGCTGATGATCTTCATATGCTTCTTCGCGCGCAGCTCACGGACGACCGGGCCGAAGATACGGGTGCCGATCGGTTCCTGGTTGTTGTTGATCAGCACGGCCGCGTTCGAATCGAAGCGGATCGTCGATCCGTCGGGACGATTGATGTCCTTGGCGGTCCGGACGATCACTGCCTTGTGGACGTCGCCCTTCTTCACTCGGCCGCGCGGCGCCGCTTCCTTGACGGAAACGACGATGATGTCGCCGACTCCGGCGAATCGACGCTTGGAGCCGCCCAGCACCTTGATGCACTGGACGCGCTTCGCGCCGCTATTGTCGGCGACGTCGAGATTGGACTGCATCTGGATCATCGATCCAATTCCTCTTCAAACTTCAACCGGAAGCGTTCCGGCGATCAGTTGCAAAATCAGGCTTCGGCCGTTTCGGCTTCGACCTTTTCCGGCGTCTTCTTCTTCGGCTTCGCCTTGCTCACCGGCTTGACTTCGGCCTGAGCCGCCGTCGTGTCGGCATTGCCGGCGCCGAGCACCCGCCAGGTCTTCAGCTTCGAGATCGGCCGGGTCTCCTCGATCTGGACGACCTGGCCTTCCTTGAACTCGTTGCCCTCGTCATGGGCATGATACTTCTTCGACCGCTTGATGATCTTGCCGTAGAGCGGGTGCTTCACCCGCCGTTCGACACGGACCACAACGGTCTTGTCGGTCTTGTCGGACACCACGGTGCCGGTGAGGACGCGCTTGGGCATCGTCTAACTCCTTAAGCCTGCGCTTTGGCGGCGCTGGCACGCTCGTTCTGAAGCGTGCGGATCTTGGCGATGGTGCGGCGCACCTCGCGAACCCGCGACGGCTTCTCGATCTGGTTGGTCGCGGCCTGGAAGCGCAGGTTGAACTGCTCGCGCTTCAGCTCCGCCAGCTGGTCGACTAACTGGTCGTCCGACTGTTTGGTGAGTTCATCGAACTTCATCTTATGCGTCCTCAAGCAGCGATTCACCGAGGCGGGCGACCACCTTGGTCTTGATTGGCAGTTTCTCGGCGGCGCGCTCGAATGCCGTCTTCGCGATCGGGCCCGGAACACCGTCCAGCTCGAACAGGATCCGGCCCGGCTTCACTCGGGCGACCCAATATTCCGGAGCGCCCTTGCCCGAGCCCATTCGGACTTCGGCCGGCTTGGACGAGACCGGAACATCCGGGAAGATCCGGATCCACAAACGCCCCTGGCGCTTGATGTGGCGCGTGATCGCGCGGCGAGCCGCCTCGATCTGGCGCGCGGTGATCCGCTCCGGCTCCATCGCCTTGAGGCCGAAGGCGCCGAAATTCAGCGCCGTGCCACCTTTGGCGTCGCCGTGGATTCGGCCCTTATGGGCCTTGCGGAACTTGGTGCGCTTGGGTTGCAGCATGGTTTTTTTCCTAGTTCCTCGAAACTCAGCGGGCCGGACGGACGCCGGAGGTCTGTGCCTCCATCATCAGCCGGTCCTGCGACAGCGGGTCGTGGCCCAGGATCTCGCCCTTGAAGATCCAGACCTTCACTCCGCAGACGCCATAAGCGGTGTGCGCGGTGGCCTCGGCATAATCGACGTTGGCGCGCAGCGTGTGCAGCGGCACCCGGCCTTCACGATACCATTCGGTCCGGGCGATCTCGGCGCCGCCGAGGCGTCCCGAACATGTAATGCGGATTCCCTCGGCGCCAAGACGCAGCGCCGACTGAACGGCGCGCTTCATGGCCCGGCGGAACGCGATCCGGCGCTCGAGCTGGTCGGCGACGCCCTGGGCGACGAGCCGGCTGTCGATCTCCGGCTTGCGGATCTCGACGATGTTGAGGCTCACGTCGGACGAGGTCATCGCTCCGAGCTGCTTGCGCAGCTTCTCGATGTCGGCGCCCTTCTTGCCGATGATCACGCCCGGACGGGCGGCGTAGATCGACACCCGGCAAAGCTTCGCCGGACGCTCGATCACCACCTTGGAGATGGCCGCCTGCGGAAGCGCCTCCAGGATGAACTTGCGGATCTTGAGATCCTCGAGCAGCAGCCGGCCGTAATCGTCGCCTTCGGCGAACCAGCGACTGTCCCAGGTCCGGTTGATCTGCAGCCTGAGGCCGATCGGTGAGGACTTCTGACCCATTTGCTTACGCTTCCTGCTGCTCGCGGACGACGATGCGCACGCGGCTGAACGGTTTGACGATGCGACTTGCACGACCCCGGGCACGCGGCGTGAACCGCTTCATGCTCAGCGACTTGCCGACGCTCGCCTCGGCGACGACGAGGCTGTCGACGTCGAGATTGTGGTTGTTCTCCGCATTGGCGATCGCCGAGGCGAGCACC
>CBIGXQ010000205.1:0-2742 GCA_966193865.1 uncultured Sphingosinicella sp.
CGCGAAGCCGAGCTCGAGCCGGCGGCGAGCACCGATCAGCCTGCCGAGCCGCACGGCGAGGAACCCGCACGCAAGAGCCGCCGACGGCCGCGTGCCCGCAAGCGCGACGAGTCGGTCGTAGCCGAGGTTGCGGCCGCGGAGACTCCGCCGGCCGAGATGGTGTCTGAAGCCGTCGCGCCGAGCGCCGAAGCCGAAGCGAAGCCCGAGACCCAGGCCGAGGAGCCCGAGGCGCAGCCGGAGGCTCCGGCCAAGCCGAAGCGGACCCGCCGCAAGCGCCCGGCCGAAGCCGAAGCGCCCGACGCGGGTGAGTCGGCGACTCCGGCCGCCGCCAACGACCGGGAAGAGGCGCCTCGCCGAGGCCGCCGAAAGGCCGCCGCGCCGGCCGCCGAGCCCGTCCCGGAACCCGCCGCCGAAGCGGGTGACGAGGGATCGGCCGAGGACGGGTCACCACGGCGCGGCTGGTGGCAGAGGACTTTTGGGGCCTGATCGCCCTCTCGGTACGCGAGGCGGCTCGATCGGCCGCCTCGCACGCCGTTTCATCGCCGGTTCAGCCGGCGGGAGTGAAAGGGCGAGCATGCCCGAAGTCTCTTCAATGACTCGCCGCCCTGCGATGCTGCTCGCCCGGCTAATGATGCTCATCGCGCTGAGCTTCGCGGCCGTGGTCCAGCCCGCCTCGGCCCAGTCGATCCTTCGCGACGCCGAGACCGAGCTTCTTCTCAAGGATATTTCGAGGCCGCTGATCGAGGCGGCCGGGCTCCGCCCCGACGACGTCCAGGTCATCCTCATTCAGGACAATTCGATCAACGCCTTCGTCGCCGGCGGCCAGATCGTCTATCTCCACTCGGCCCTGATCACCGAGGCCGACAATGCCAACGAGGTTCAGGGCGTCATCGCCCACGAGCTCGGCCACGTCACCGGCGGCCACATGATCCGCCTTTACGAGGGCCTCGAGCAGGCCGGCCATATCAGCATCCTCTCGCTCATCCTCGGCGCCGCGGCGATGGCGGCCGGCGCCGGCGAGGCCGGAATGGGAATCATGGCGATGGGCCAGCAGGCGGCCATGGGCCGATTCCTCGCCTTCAGCCGGGTGCAGGAAAATAGCGCCGACCAGGCCGGCGCCTCCTATCTCAAGCAGGCGGGGATCAGCGGCCGAGGCTCGCTCGCTTTCTTCCGGCGGCTCCAGAATCTCGAGTTCCGGCTGAACATCCCGCAGGACAATGGCTATGCCCGGACGCACCCCTTGCACCAGGAGCGTATCTCGCGCCTTGAAAGCATGTATGCCGCGGATCCGGCCTGGGACCGGCCGACCGACCCGGCGCTGGAGGAACGCTTCCAGCGGGTGAAGGCGAAGCTGACCGGCTATGTCCAGGACACCCGCCAGGTCTTCAACCGCTATCCGGAAAGCGACACGTCGATGGCCGGCCGTTACGCCCGGGCCTATGCCTTCCATCGCAGCGCCCATCCCGAAAAGGCTCTGGCGGAAGCGAACAGCCTCGTCGCCGAGCGTCCTCAGGATCCCTTCTTCCTTGAGCTCAAGGGCCAGATCCTGCTCGAATCCGGGCGCCCGCGCGAAGCCCTGGAATCGCTCCGCGAAGCGGTGAGGATCGCTCCCGATCAGCCGCTCATCTCGGCACTCCTCGGCCACGCCTTGATCTCGACCGAGGATCCGGACAATTTCGAGGAGGCCAAGAGGGTGCTCAGGATCGCCGTCCAGCGCGACAACAACAATCCCTTCGCCTGGTATCAGCTCGGGATCGTCTACGACCGCGAGGGCGATCCGGCCCGAGCCGCCTTGGCGACCGCGGAACGCTATAATCTCCAGGGCGAGGCGGCGCTTGCCTTGCCCAATGCCGAGCAGGCGATGATGGGCCTTCCGGTGGGCACGCCCGACTGGCTTCGCGCCCAGGACATCGCGATGGTCTCGCGAACCGCCGTCGCCCGCCGTCGGGACCGCTGATGGCGGCTGCGCCACCTCCCGCTTCCGACGGCTGGAAAGCGGGCTTCGTCGGCGGACTGATCGGTGCCCTCATCGGCGGCCTGATCGCCGCGGGCGCCGTCGCCTGGTCGTCGGGCTATTTCGTCCGCTCTTATCTGATGGAGAATCCGGAGATCCTGCCGGAAGCGATGGAGCAGCTTCGCCAGCGCGAGACGGTCGGAGTGCTCCAGCAATATCGGACGGCGCTCGAAACGCCGTTCCACGGCGCCTGGGCCGGTGCCGCCGACGGCGACGTCGTGCTCGTCGAATTCTTCGATTATGCCTGCGGCTTCTGCCGGGCCGCCAATCCCGACGTCGAGCGGCTGCTCCGCGAGGATTCCCGGCTGAAGGTCGTCTGGCGCGAATATCCGGTGCTCGGGCCGGACAGCGAGCAGGCCGCGATTCTCAGCCTCGCCGCCGCCAAGGCGGGGCGATTCCGGCCGTTCCACGAACGGCTGTTCGCCACGGCCCGGCCGACCGAGACGGCGCGCAACGCCGCCCGTGAGGCGATCGGGATCCAGCCCGCGACCCTGACCGAGGAATTCCGGGCCGAGCTCGAGCGCAACTTCGACCTCGCCCGGGCGATCGGCGCCAGCGGCACCCCGACCTTCGTCATCGGCAACCAGGTGCTCGAGGGCGCGGTCGGCTACGAGGCGTTGAAGCAGGCGGTGGCGGAAGCGCGGGGAGGGTAAGGCAAGAGGGGACTGGGTTTTGGGGACTGGGGACTGGGAGGCAAGTCTCTTCAGTCTCACGTCAAAGCCCTGGAT
>CBIGXQ010000206.1:0-2708 GCA_966193865.1 uncultured Sphingosinicella sp.
GAGGCGGCCGAAAAGGCGACCGAGCGGACCTCGGAAATGAGACGGGCCGAATCCACCCCTTCGCGCCGGACGTTCACATTGCCGCAATAGCGGCGATCGACCGATCCGTTGATCTCCCACCCGGCGAGCTCGGTCCGGGCGATCGACCACAGGCGCTCCACATGGGTGCGATCCTCTTCCAGCCTTTCGCTCAGAAGCCTCGCCGCCTCTCCGAAGCCGACGCAAAGCGCCGGCGACAGCGTTCCGGAGCGGACCCCTCCTTCCTGGCCGCCGCCATGAAGCAAAGGGTCGAGGAGGACGCCGTCTCGAAGCCAGAGCGCGCCGATTCCCTTCGGTCCGTGGACCTTGTGGGCCGAAATGGCGATCATGTCGCAGCTCTGGATGGGAATCGTCACCCGGCCGAAGCCCTGGACTGCGTCGCAGAAGAAGCGCGCGCCGCGGCATCGAGCGATCCGCGCAATCTCCTCGATCTGCTGGATGACGCCGATCTCGTTATTGACCAGCATCGCCGCGACCAGACCGGTCCGATCGGTGACTGTCTTCTCGACCAGCTCGAGATCGACGAGGCCGTCCGGCCCCACCGGCAGCACCTCGACCTCGGCTCCGAGGTCGGCCAGATAGCGGCTCGTATCGAGGACGCAGGCATGTTCGGTCGCGAGGGTGACGATCCGGCGGCGATCGGGCGGAAGGCGCGAGACCGTCCCCTTCAGCGCCCAATTGGCTGCTTCGGTGGCGCCGCTGGTGAAATGGAGCTTGCCGTCGGCACCGCCGCCGAGGGCGCCGAGCAGCTGCTCGCGGGCGATCTCGATCGCGGCCGAGGCGGCCCGGCCGAGACGGTGAGGACTGTGCGGATTGGCGAAATTGGTCTCGATCCAGGGTCGCATCGCGGCGGCGACCTCCGGCGCGACCGGGGTCGTCGCCTGGTAATCGAGATAGACGGTCACGCCGCCCGCCGCCGCTCGTACAGCTTGCGCCACTCCGCCAGCAGCGAATCGACGTCGCCGTCGACGGTCTGGGGACCGAAGCTCACCCGGATCACTTCGCGAGCCGCTTCTTCCTCCATGCCCATGGCGAGCAGCACATGGCTGGTCTTCAGGCTTCCCGACGAGCAGGCGCTGCCGGCCGACACGGCGATCCCGGCAAGGTCGAGCTGCATCATCTGAGCGGCCGCCGGAACGCCGGGCATCCGATAGGCGGCGATGGTGGCGATTCGCGGCGAATCGGCGGCGACGATCTCGCCGCCCGCGGTGACGATCCCGGAATCGAGCTTCGCCCGAAGCCGCTTCGATTCCTCGTACCAGCCATGGTCCGCCTCGGCCGCGGCGGCAAAACCCATGATCATCGGCACCGCTGCGGTTCCGGGCCGATAGCCGCCTTCCTGGCCGCCGACCGCCTCGAGGGTCGCGCTGTCCTTCACCAGCAAGGCGCCGATTCCCGGCGGTCCCCCGAACTTGTGCGCGGCGACCACGGCGAAGTCGCATTCGGGAAGAGGAAGCTTGCCCGCGCTCTGGGCACAATCGACGAGGAGAAGCCCGCTTTCGGCCCTGACCCGCTCCGCGACCGCCTCGATCGGATGGATCACGCCGGTCTCGTTGTTGACCGACTGGATCGCGACCAGCGGACGATCGCTGGCCGCGAGGGCGGCGTCGAGATCGGCGAGATCGAGGCGCCCGTCCGCCTTGACCGCGATCCGGCGCGCGTCGCCTGCGCTTCGAAGAACGGCGGCATGCTCGATCGCCGAGACGATCCGGTCGCCGGCCCTGGCACGGCGAAAGACGATGTCGATCGCCTCGGTCGCACCCGAGGTGAAGACGATCGCGCCGCTCCAGCCCAAAGCGTCTGCGATCCGGCGGCGGGCCTCCTCCATCGCCGCTCGGACGGCGCGACCTTCCTGATGGGCAGAGGAAGGGTTCGCCCAAGTGTCGCAGGCCGATCCGATCGCCGCCGCCGCTTCCGGCAGGATCGGAGTCGTCGAGGCATGATCGAGATAGATTCGCCCGGGCAAGACGGTCCCTTCCTTTCAAATTGCAGAAAAGCCGCGCATCCCTATATAGAGCGCCGCCATGCGCGGTGCACCCGCACGGCGTCCTTTGAAATCATCCAAGCACAGGTGGCAATGCCCGAAGTCATCTTTCCAGGGCCCGAGGGTCGCCTCGAAGGCCGTTTCAGCCCCGGACCCCGTCCCAGAGCGCCGGTCGCGCTGATCCTTCACCCGCATCCGCAGGGCGGAGGCACGATGAACAATGCCATCGTCCTCGCGCTCTACAAGACGTTCGTCCGTCGCGGATTCGCGACCCTGCGATTCAACTTTCGCGGCGTCGGCAAGAGCCAGGGCATCTTCGACAACGGCATTGGCGAGCTTTCCGACGCCGCGAGCGCTCTCGATTGGGTTCAGTCGGTGCACCCGGAGGCCGAGGTCACCTGGATCGCGGGCTTCAGCTTCGGCGCCTGGATCGGCATGCAGCTGCTGATGAGGCGGCCGGAAGCGCGCGGCTTCATCTCGATCGCGCCGCCCGCGAACATGTACGATTTCTCCTTCCTCGCCCCCTGCCCCGCGTCCGGAATCATCATCCAGGGCGAGGCTGACGAGGTGGTGACCCCGCTTGCGACCCAGAAGCTCGTCGACAAGCTTCGGACCCAGCGCCACATCACCATCGAGCACAAGACCATCCCGGGCGCGAACCACTTCTTCGTCAACGAGATGGACC
>CBIGXQ010000207.1:0-2676 GCA_966193865.1 uncultured Sphingosinicella sp.
ATTTCATCGACAATCCCGCCTCCGGCCGGGTGCTGAGGAAGCTCGGCTTCCGCTCGACTGGCACCGCTCTTCGCTACAGCGCGGGCCGGGGTGCCGAGACGCCCTGCAAGCTGTTCGAACTCGACCTCCAGGCGGGACAGGACCAGGTGTCGAACCCGGCCTGCGCGATGGCGGCGTGACTGATCCTCCCCACGGGTGCCGTGGGGAGGAGCTCAGGCGATCGCCCCGCCGCCCAGCCGCTTTTCGCTCGCCGCGATCAGCGCTCGGTCGTCATGTTTCCACGGATGGAAGCCCGGCAGGAAGAAGCCGAGCCAGGCGCCCAGGATCCGGCGAAGCATGCCCGGCCTTACCCAGGCGAACCAGAACATCCTTGCCCACGCCCGCGGACCCTCGATCCCATCCTGGCGAAGCAGCTCCAGGGTGCCGCGGGTGCGGTCGACGATGAAGTTGCGGGTGACGAACAGCATCACCTTCGCCTTGACCTTCCACCTCTTGCCGCGCGGCCAGGCGCGGGTGGCGTGAAGCCAGGTGTCGTAGGCGACGCCCTTATGCTCGATCTCCTCGACCGCGTGCCAGCGCCAAAGATCGGCGCTCTCCTTGTCGGCGCGCTCGAGATGACGGGGATCCTTCAGAAGCTCGTGGGCGAGGATCGCGGTGAAATGCTCGAGGCACATAGTCGCGGCGAGGCTGACGATCGGCGGCTTTGCCCGAGTGACCCCGAGCCGATATTCGACGCGTGCCTCGAGCGGCCGGAGGTCGTAGCCCGCCTCGAGCGCTCTTTTGTTGAACTGAACATGCTCCCGGCTGTGCATCACCTCCTGGGTGACGAACGCCTTGATCTCGGCTTCGAGCTTCGAAGGCGCGCCTTCGCGGAACTTGCGGACGCTCTCGACGAAGAAGCCCTCGCCCTTCGGGAAAGTGGCCGACAAGGCATTGTAGAAGGCGGTGGCGACGGCGTCGCCGTCCATCCACCAGCGCGAAGGCTTGGAGTTCCGGCCAAAACGGAGATCCCGGGGAGTGATCGTCAAGTCGGAGGGTGTGACGGCGCGCCCCATGCGTGTATCTCCAGTCTATTGCGGGGCGGATAGGGCATACTAACACAAATGTCAATAACAACCAGGGAGCGTCTCACGCCGCAGGAAAGCCAGGCGGCAGCGCTGGAGGCCGCGCGGCGGCTGCTCATCGAACGGGGACCGCAGGCGGTGACGCTGAAGGCGGTAGCGGCGGAGATCGGCAAGACCCACGCCAACCTGCTTCATCATTTCGGTTCGGCCGCGGGACTTCAGGCGGCGCTGGCCGCTTTGATCAGCGACAGGGTCTGCGCCGGGATCCGGGAGGCGGTGCTAAAGAGCCGGGCCGGCGAGGTCGATCCGATCGCCGTCGTCGACGGGACTTTCGATGCCTTCGGCAAGGAGGGCGCCGGAGCGCTCGCCGCCTGGATGATCCTTTCCGGCAATCGCGACGCGCTCAACCCGATCCTCAAGTCGATCGACCAGATGGTCGACCAGCTGGTCGAAGGCTATGAGGACCGTCCGGTGCACGAAACCACCCTCTGGCTCGTCCTCATCGCAATCGGGGATTCGCTGCTCGGAGGACCCATGGCGGAGGCGCTGGGCCTGCCTCGCGACAAAGCGAGAGAGGTTGCTCGCCGGCAGCTCATCGCGGCGCGCACGACGGGCGGCCCGAACACGGCCTGATCGCCGGCTCGCCCACGTCATCCGCCGACGGTAAGTCGGTCAGGGCCATTGTGGCTGGTGAGCACAGGCCCTAGATCGCGCCGATGCATTTCCTCGACCAGGCCAAGATCTTCATCCGCTCCGGCGCCGGCGGCCCCGGCGCGGTGAGCTTTCGCCGCGAAAAGTTCATCGAATATGGCGGGCCCGACGGCGGCGACGGCGGCAAGGGCGGCGACATCATCTTCGAAGCGGTCGAGGGCCTCAATACGCTCATCGATTTCCGCTACACCCAGCATTTCCGGGCGCCGCGCGGCAAGGGCGGTGCCGGCCGCAACCAGACCGGCGCCGGTGGCGACGATCTCGTCATCAGGGTCCCGGTCGGGACCCAGATCCTGTCCGAGGACAAGGAGCACGTCCTTCTCGACATGACCGAGATCGGGCAGCGGGTCACGCTCCTGAAGGGCGGCGACGGTGGCCGTGGCAATGCCAGCTACAAGACGTCCACCAATCGCGCCCCTCGACAGCACGGCACCGGCTGGCCGGGCGAAGAGATGTGGGTCTGGCTGAGGCTGAAGCTGATTGCCGATGCCGGTCTCGTCGGGCTTCCCAATGCAGGCAAGTCGACCTTCCTCAATGCCGTCTCCAACGCCAAGGCGAAGGTCGGCGACTATCCGTTCACGACCCTTCACCCGAAGCTCGGAGTCGTCCGCCACAAGGGAGTCGACTTCGTTCTCGCCGACATTCCCGGACTGATCGAGGGCGCGGCCGAAGGCGCCGGCATTGGCGACCGCTTCCTCGGCCATGTCGAGCGGACCAAGGTGCTCCTCCACCTCGTCGACGCCAATGTCGAGGATGTCGCCGTCGCCTACCGGACGGTTCGCGACGAGCTGGAAGTCTATGGCGCCGGGCTCGACGACAAGCCGGAGGTGATCGCGCTCAACAAGGTCGACACGATCGACTCCGAGCTTGCCGAGGCGCTCGTTGCCGAGCTCCAGTCGGA
>CBIGXQ010000208.1:0-2661 GCA_966193865.1 uncultured Sphingosinicella sp.
CGACCTTCTCGTCGTCGGCGGCGGAATCAACGGCGCCGCGATCGCCCGCGACGCTGCCGGCCGCGGCCTGTCGGTGCTGCTCGTCGAGAAGGACGATCTCGCCGCCCACACCAGCGGCGCTTCGTCGAAGCTGATCCATGGCGGTCTTCGCTACCTCGAACATTATGATTTCCGGCTTGTCCGCGAAGCGCTCCGGGAACGGGAGATCCTGCTCCAGACCGCGCCGCACATCGTCCGGCCGCTGAAGTTCGTCCTGCCCGATCCGCCCGGCGGCCGGCCCTGGTGGCTGATCCGGCTCGGCCTGTGGACCTACGATCTGCTCGCCGGCCGCGGCAGCCTGCCGCGATCGCGCTCCGTTCGCCGCGGCGACAAAGCGGTCCGCGACGCGCTCAGGCCGGACAATTTCCGGCTCGCCACTTATTGGGATGCCTGGGTGGACGACAGCCGGCTCGTCGTCCTCAACGCGCTCGACGCCGCCGAGCGTGGCGCCGAGATCGCGACCCGCACCGAGCTCCTCGCCGCCCGCCGCGAGGGCGAAAGCTGGAAGGTCGAGCTTTCCGGCGGCCGGATCGTCACGGCCGGCATGATCGTCAATGCCGCCGGCCCCTGGGTTGCTGAGCTGCTGACGAAGCGCCTGGACCTGCCGAGCCGAAGCGCCGTGCGGCTGATCAAGGGCAGCCACATCGTCGTTCCCCGCCTCTGGCAGGGCGATCACGCCTACATCCTCCAGCAGGCGGACGGCCGGGTCGTCTTCGCTCTGCCTTATGACGAGCACAGCCTGGTCGGCACGACCGACGTCCCGGTGGAACGCCCCGGCGAGGCAGAGATCTCGCCCGAGGAGATCGACTATCTCTGCGCGGCGGCCAATGCCTATTTCCGCCACGCCATTGCGCCGGCGGACGTGGTGTGGAGCTATTCGGGCGTCCGCTCGCTCCACGACGACGGTTCCGCCTCGGCCAAGGACGTCAGCCGCGACTATCATCTCGAGCGCGATCCCGGGCCCGGAGCCCCGCTCCTCTCCGTCTTCGGCGGCAAGATCACGACCGCCCGAGCGCTTGCGGTCGAGGCGCTCGAAAAGCTCGGGCTCGAAGGCTTCAAGTTCACCGCCACCAGCCCGCTGCCGGGCGGCGCCATCACCCCGGGCTTCAACCTTTGGCTGGCCGAGGTCGGTCGCTGGATGCCGGCCGATCTGCTCCATCGCCTGGCCACGGCCTATGGAACCCGGCTCGACCGGCTGCTCGACGGGATCGACTCGATGGCCGGGCTCGGGCGCCACTATGGCGCCGGCCTCTACCAGGCGGAACTTCACTATCTCCTCGATACCGAGTTCGCCCGAACCGCCGACGACGTGCTGTGGCGGCGAACGAAGCTGGGTCTTCGGATGACGAAGCCGGAGCGCGACAGGCTCGACAGCGAGATCAGGCGGATTGTTCAGGCGTAGCGGAGCAAGGCGTCGCGCTTCGCCGCGAGCGCCTGATGATCTCCCGGATCCGACCGCCCGCGGCTTCGGGCCATCGCTTGTTCGAGCCGGGCCGTTGCCGCGTCGCTGATATCCCCGAGCGCCGCCGCCACCGCCTCATTCTCCTCGAGGATTCCCGTGCAGTACAAGGCGATGTCGCAGCCCGCTTCGATCGCCTGGCGAGCGCGCTCCCCGGGCGGACCGGTCAGTGCGCCCATGGCGAGGTCGTCGGACATGAGCAGCCCGTCATAGCCGATCCGGCCGCGGATGACGTCGCGGATGACGATCGGCGAGAGGCTGGCCGGTCGTTCCTCGTCCCAGGCCGGGTAGAGAAGATGGGCGGTCATCGCCATCGGGGCATCCTTGAGCGCCCGAAACGGCGCCAGATCCCGTTCCAGCGCCTCGTCGCTCGCTTCCGCCACCGGAAGCGCTTCGTGGCTGTCGACCCGCGCCCGGCCGTGCCCCGGCACATGCTTGACCACGCCGACGACTCCGCCGGCTTCGAGACCGTCGAGCACGGCCCGCCCGAGCGCCGCCACCTGCCTCGGCTCGCTCCCGAGCGCGCGGTCGCCGATCACGTCGTGAGTGCCTTCCTCGCGAACGTCGAGCAGAGGCAGGCAGTCGACGTTGATCCCGACCTCGGTGAGGGTGGCGGCGATCGCCTGGGCGTTGACCCGGGCCGCCTCGATCGCGCTGATCGGCGCCTTCTCGTAGAGCTCGGCGAAGCGCCAGCCGGCCGGGAAAGCAGGCCATTCGGGCGCGTTCAGCCGAGCGACCCTGCCCCCTTCCTGGTCGATCAGGATCGGCACGTCCGCCCGCCCCGAAATCTCCCGCAACGAGTCGGTCAGAGCCCGCAGCTGCGCCTTGTCCGAGCAGTTGCGCCCGAACAGGATGAAGCCGGCCGGATCGGCCTCGCGAAAGAAATCGCGCTCGGTGGCGGTGAGGACCGGGCCGGCAAGGCCGAGAATGGCGGGAAGCATGGCCGGGTTCTAGCGGCTTCCCCGTTTCCCCGCAAAAGGCGACGCCGACCCCGGTCAGTCGGCCGAGGGCTGGATCGCCCTCGCCACTCCGGCTTTCAAACTGTCGCGACCGAACGGCTTGGCGACGACGGCCGCTTCGTTCACCCGGTCCTTCACCTCCCAGGGCGTGGCCGTGATGAAGACGACCGGGACCGGCGCCGACGAGCAGATGTGGCGAACGGC
>CBIGXQ010000209.1:0-2601 GCA_966193865.1 uncultured Sphingosinicella sp.
TGGCATGAAGATCAACAGTCGGAATTTGCGATCGGGTTGCGCGTCCATGGCCTTGCTCGCAGCGATGGCCGCCGCTCCAGCCCAGGGCCAGACCCCAATCCCCGACGAGCCGATCCGGACCGATGCCGAGGGCAATGCGGTCGACCGGGAGGAGGCGATCGTCATCACCGGCTCCCGGATCCGCCGCGATCCGCTCGATCTCGACGCTCCGATCACATTCGTCGACCAGGAGGACATGGCCCGGACCGGCCTCAACTCGGTCAACGACGTCCTCCAGCGCCTGCCCAGCTCGGGCGGCGGCCTCAACTCCAAGTTCAACAATAGCGGCAATCTCGGCAATCCGCCCGACGGCGGCGGAGTCGGCGCCGGCGCCGCCGAGATCGATCTTCGCTACCTCGGCTCGCGCCGCGTCCTCGTCCTGGTCGATGGCCTTCGCTACGTGCTCGGCGCCTCGGCGAGCGGAGTCCCCGGCTCGACCGATCTCAACTCGATTCCGGAAAGCGCGATCGAGCGGATCGAGGTCCTCCAGGACGGCGCCTCGGCCATTTACGGCTCCGACGCGATCGCCGGGGTCGTCAACATCATCACCAAGCGCAGCCAGGCCGGGGTCCAGGCCTCGGCCCAGCTCGGCATTTACGACCGCGGCGACGGCTTCACCCAGAATTACCAGATCAGCTGGGGCAATGGCTCGGACGGACCGCTCCAACTCGTCGTCGGCGGCAATTATGTCCGCCAGGACCCGGTCGGCACCAGCGCTCGCGGCCTGTCGCTTTTCCCGGAGCCTTATACCACCGCCTGCCAGGCGACCTGCTCGAGCTTTACGCCTAATGGTCGCTACCTCGGCTCCGCCTTCGTCAGCGGCAACGCGACTCTGATCGCCCCGGTCATCGGGCGTTCGGCGACGCCCGCGGACTTCAGGACCTTCGTCAGCCCCGCCGACCGCTTCAATTTCGGCCCGTTCAACT
The DNA here is from genome assembly GCA_966193865.1 of uncultured Sphingosinicella sp. GTDB lineage: Bacteria > Pseudomonadota > Alphaproteobacteria > Sphingomonadales > Sphingomonadaceae > Allosphingosinicella. The sequence goes on from CBIGXQ010000209.1 coordinate 966, forward strand.
ATCTCCAGATCCCGCTCGAGCGGATGGGCGTCTTCGGCAATCTTCGCTATGAGCTGTCCGAAAGCGTCAATTTCTCGCTTCGAACCCTGTTCAACCGGCGCGAGTCGAGGAACCAGGCGGCCCCGCTTCCGTTCGGGATCGGGCCGGCTTCCGGTCTGACTCCGGTCCTCGGCGACATCGTCGTCAGCGCAACCAATCCGTTCAATCCGTTCGGGGTCGATCTCGGCGGCGCCAACGGGAATGTCGACGCCATCTTCCGCCGCTTTCTGGAGGGCGGCCCGCGCCGATTCCACCAGACGGTCGACACCTATTACGGGGTCGCGTCGCTCGACGGCGATTTCGACATGGGCGAAAGCAGCTGGTACTGGGACGTCAACGCCTCCTACGGCCGCAACAAGGCCGAACAGACGATGTTCGGCAACATCAATTCCTCGCTTCTCCGCCAGGCGCTCGGCCCGATCTCGGGCTGCACCTCGCCCTGCGTTCCGTTCAACCTGTTCGGCGGCTTCGGATCGATCACCCCCGCGATGATCGATTTCGTCACCTTCGAGCAGAATGACAGCTCGGAGCAGGACCAGCTCGACCTGACCGCCAACCTCTCGGGCAATCTGTTCGATCTTCCCGGCGGACCCCTTGGGCTCGCCGTCGGCGTCGAATATCGCGACCTCAACGGCCGCTTCGATCCCGATCCGGTCGTCGCCGCGGGCTTCAGCTCCGACATCCCGGCCCAGCCGACCCGGGGCGGCTACGACGTCAAGGAAGCCTATGCCGAGCTGAACGCGCCGATCCTCGCCGATGTGCCGTTCATCGAGCTTCTCGAATTGAGCGGCGCCGTTCGCTTCTCGGACTATTCGACGTCCGGCTCGACGACGACGTTCCGCGGCGGCGTCAACTGGAAGCCGATCGAGGATCTTCGCCTTCGCGCTTCTTATGCCGAAGGCTTCCGGGCGCCGTCGATCGGCGAATTGTTCGGCACCCAGTCGCGATTCGACGAGGTCCTCGACGATCCCTGCTCGTCCCATAGTAGCAATCTCGCGCCGCGGCGCTTCGCCAACGACGCCGAGGTGCGCGCCGCCTGCATCGCCGCCGGCGTTCCCGCCAACGGCTCCTATCAGCAGGCCAATGCCCAGATCTCGGTGAGTACCGGCGGCAACGAGGCGCTTCTCCCGGAAACCTCGGAAAGCTGGGTCGCCGGCGGCGTCTACAGCCCGTCCTGGCTCCCCGGTCTCTCGCTCGAGGCGAACTGGTACCGGATCAGGCTGGAAGGCGCGATCCAGGCCGTCCCCCGTTCGACGACGGTTCTCAACTGTCTCCTGACCGCCGATCCGGCGACCTGCGCTCTCGTCACGAGGGTTGGTGGCGCTCTCACCGAGGTCGAGGGCTTCCTCCAGAACATTGCCGCGATCAGGACGAGTGGGATCGACGTCAACCTCGCCTACCGCGGCGTCGAGACCGGCCTCGGCCGGCTCGGCTTCACCTGGAACAACACCTACCTGCTCAACTTCGACGTCATCGTCCCCGGGCCCACCGGGCCTCAGGAGCTGAGCCGCGAAGGCACCCAGGTCGGCTCCCCGGCCCAGGCCTTCCCGAGGTTCAAGTCGATCGGGGTCATCGATCTCGAGGGCGAGAATTACGG
>CBIGXQ010000210.1:0-2586 GCA_966193865.1 uncultured Sphingosinicella sp.
GAAGGCGAGGGCATGCGCCAGAATGTCGAGGCCCATTGCGACGCTCTGGCGCGGCTTCCGATCAGCGGCCGGATCGAAAGCCTCAACGTCTCCAACGCCGCCGCCGTGGCTCTCTACGCGGCGAGCGTGGCCTGAAGCCTTTTCGCTGGCGAGGCTCTAGTCCTCCGGAGCGATCCTGACCCGAAGGCCGTCAAGCTCCGGAGCGAAGAGGATCTGGCAGGAAAGCCGGCTGCTCTCGACTCGGTGGTCCGACGTATCGAGCAGATCGTCCTCGTCCGCATTGGGCCCGCCGACTTTCGCGCTCCACTCCGGATCGACATGGACGTGACAGGTGGCGCAGGAACAGCAGCCGCCGCACAGCGCCAGGAGCTCGTCGAAGCCGTTGTCGCGGATATTCTCCATCACGCTCCAGCCGACTCGGCCCTCGACGATCGTCTCCTTGCCTTCGCGGTCGATGATGGTGAGGCTGGGCATGAAGTCGGCACCTTTGAAAGCAAGCAAGTGGAGGAAGATCGGACCTGCCACGGGCATGGCCGCCGCTCGCCGGGCAAGCGCCGCCTACTCATGGCGCTCCCGCCTATGCTAGGTGGAGCGCGTCGGATCAAGGCGGGGACGGGGATGGATAATGAAGCTTTGAAGGCCTCGCTCGATTCGCTCGCGGCGATCGAGCCGGCCTTCGCCCGGACGTTGGCGGAGATCGGCTATCCCGGCCCGCGGGTGCGCGAGCGCGGTCACCAGACCCTGGTCCAGGCGATCATCAGCCAGCAGGTGTCGATCAAGGCCGCCGCTTCGATCCTCGCCAAGGTCGAGGCGGCGACCGGCGGAGTCCGCGATCCGGAGAATGTCGCCCGGACCAGCGACGAGGCGCTTCGCTCGGCCGGCCTTTCGCGGCAGAAGATCGCTTACCTTCGAAGCCTGGGCGAGGACGTCCTTTCCGGCCGCCTCGATTTCGACGCGCTTCCCGAGGATGACGAGGAAGCGATCGCGGCCCTCGTCCACGTCAAGGGGATCGGCCGCTGGACCGCCGAGGTCTACCTCCTCTTCGCCGAAGGGCGCCGGGACATCTTCCCGGCCGGCGACCTCGCCGTCCAGATCGAGATCGGCCGGATCCTCGGCCTCGACGATCGCCCGACGGAGAAGAAGGTGCGCGAGCTGGCCGAACCCTGGCGCCCCCACAGAGGCGCCGCCGCCATCCTGGCCTGGCACCACCGCCACGTCGTGCCGATCTGATCTCGAGGGTCTGGGCGGGGTCGGCTGAAAGCGATGATGCTGCTTGCGGCGGCCTTCCGTTGGTGCGAAAGTCCGGCCGAGAAAGGCGGGGGCGCATGCCATTTCGCAAGGCCTGGCTTTGGGTGCTGGTGCTTCTGGCCCTCACCTTCGTCGCCTTCTGGCCCGGATATTTCTCGAAGCTGCCGGACAAGAAGATCGCCCACCATTATCATGCGGCCAGCGCGGTCCTGTGGATGCTCCTCGCGATCGCGCAAAGCTGGACGGTCCACCACAATCAGCTCGGGCTTCACCGCAAGACCGGGCTCGCCACCTTCCTGCTTTTCCCCTTCTTCCTCGTCGCCGGAATCTGGGTGATCCATGTCGAGGCGACGACCCTGGCGGGCGACTTCACCAGCGCTGAAGGCAAGCTGGTTGCCCAATTCGGCTTCTTCGATCCGCTGGCCAATATCGCTTTTGCCTTTTTGTTCTGGTCGGGCCTCAAGCAGCGCTACAAGGTCCAGCTCCACGCCCGCTACATGCTGGCCACCTTGCTGTTCGTGGTCGCTCCGATCGGCTTCCGATTGCTCGCCATCCTGATCCCGTTCCTCGGATCCGAGGAGAATTTCTCATACGCGATGGCGGGTGGAAACCTCATCGCCCTCGCCGTCGCGCTCTACCTCTTCTACCAGGCGCCCAGGCATGGCCGGCCGTTCCTGATCGCCGCGGGATTCATCGTCGCTCAGCAGGTTACCTTCGAGACTTTGGGGCGGATCCCGGCCTGGGGGCCGATGTTCGGCAGCGTCTCGTACGTAAATCTGCCGTTCCTGCTTCTCCTGACGGGAATCGCCGGTGTCGGCATCGCCTGGCACGGATGGGTTGCCGGCGCGCGTCCGCGAAACCCCAAGGCGGCTATGGCGGCCTGACGACGGTTGATTGCCGACGTGAATTCGATGTCCGCAACGGTCGAAAACGGCCACTGGCACGACTTCGCTCAGGAGGTCGAAGATAGGGAAGTCCGGATGCGCTCGCGTCCGCCGCGCGAAGGCCCGGGCCAACACGTGAACCAACGGCGAGGCCGCATGTTGTTCGGTCGCCAGGGCAGAGGGAGTAAGCCGATGAGGCTGTTTCGGATTTGCGCGCTGATGATGCCGCTGTGGCTGCTCGCGGCCTGCCAGACGGCGCCGCCGCCCGAGCCGCCCGTGGCCGTCGCTCTGTCTGGAGCAGCCGTGCAGCCGTCGCCCATGCCGCAAGCGCAAGCCGCGCCGTCCGTCAGCCTGAGCCGGATGTCCGAAATCACGCGTGTGCTCGCCTCCGACGAGTACCAGGGCCGCTCGATGGGCACGGTCGGCGAGGAGCGGACGATCGCCTATCTGAGCG
>CBIGXQ010000211.1:0-2558 GCA_966193865.1 uncultured Sphingosinicella sp.
GCCGCCAAGGTCGATCCGGCCGACGAGCTTTATTTCCGCGAACGGATCGCGCCCCTGCTCGACGACCCGCTGATCGAATATGTCGGCGAGATCGGCGACCGCGACAAGGCGGCCTTTCTCGGCGGGGCGCTCGCCTTGCTCTTCCCGATCGACTGGCCCGAACCGTTCGGGCTGGCGATGATCGAGGCGATGGCCGCCGGCACTCCGGTCATCGCCTGGCGCAACGGTTCGGTTCCCGAGGTGATCGAGCAGGGCCGAAGCGGGTTCATCGTCGACTCGGTCGAGGAAGCAGTGGCCGCGGTCGACGCCGCCCGCACTCTTTCCAGGAGCGGGGTCCGGGACCGTTTCGAGGCCCGGTTCACCGCCGACCGGATGGCGAGCGATTATCTGGCGGTCTATCGATCGCTTCTCGCCGGCCGTCGCGAGCCTCGTCGGGCCCGCGAGCTCGTCGGGGCGGGTTGAGCAAAGATGGAGCCGTCGGTCGCGATCCTGGACACAGAGAGGCGGGAGCCGCAGTCGGTTCCCGAGGAATATCATATCGAGGCGAGCCGGTCCCTCGTCGATCGGCCGCTCCGGATCCTCAAGCATGACGATCTGTTCGGCGTCTTCAACCAGCATGGCGATCTCCCGGGCGACGTCCAGGGCGCCGAGGGGCTCTATTTCCAGGACATGCGCTTCCTCTCCCGGCTGATGCTTCGGCTCGGCCGGATGTCGCCCTTGCTGCTCGGATCCGTCGTCCTCGACGACAATGCCGCCCTGATCGTCGATCTGACCAATGCCGATCTCCACGACCGGGAAGGGCGCCTTTGGCTGGCCCGCGACAGCGTCTTCCTCAGCCGCCAGAAATTCCTCAACGGCAATAGCTGCTACGAACGGCTGCTCGTGCGGCGCTTCGATCCGCTTGCGCGCAGCTTGCCGCTGGAGCTCCTGTTCGACGGCGATTTCGCCGATCTGTTCGAGGTCAGGGGAGAGCGGCGCGCCCGCCGCGGCAGCGTCTCGGCCGCGATCCTGGACTCCCGGAGTGTCGGCTTCCTTTATGTCGGCCTCGACGAGATCGAGCGCCGGGCGACGCTCTATTTCGATCCGCCGCCGGCCGAGCTGACCACCCGATCGGCGCGATGGGATCTCGACCTCAGCGAAGACGATGTCACCGAGATCCAGATCAAGACGGCCTGCGACGTCGGCGAGCGGAAGGCGCCCGAGCCGCCGCGGCTGTCGAGCGCCTATCGGGCGATGAGGCGGGCCAGCCACAGGCGCTCGGGCGCGCTCGGCCGGGTCGGCAGCTCGAACGCCTTGTTCAACGAGGTCCTCTCGCGCTCGGCCTCGGACATCGACATGCTTCTGACGAACACCGAATATGGCCTTTATCCCTATGCCGGGACGCCCTGGTACAGCACGATCTTCGGCAGGGACGGGATCATCACCGCGCTTCAGCTGATGTGGGTCGCTCCCGAGATCGGCCGTGGCGTTCTCGAGGCGCTCGCTCTGACCCAGGCGGTCGAGGTCGACGCGGCCGCCGACGCCCAGCCGGGCAAGATCGTCCACGAGATCCGCAACAGCGAGATGGCGAGATTGGGCGAGGTGCCGTTCCGGCGCTATTACGGCACCGTCGACGCGACCCCGCTCTTCGTCATGCTCGCCGGAAGCTATCTCCACCGGACCGGCGATCTCGAGACGATCGGCCGGATCTGGCCCAATATCGAAGCGGCCTTGGGCTGGATCGACCAATATGGCGATTCCGACGGCGACGGCTTCGTCGAATATCGAAGGATGACCGATCGCGGCCTTGCCAACCAGGGCTGGAAGGACAGTTTCGACTCGATCTTCCATGCCGACGGGCGGCTCGCCGAGGGGCCGATCGCCTTGTGCGAGGTCCAGGCCTATGTTTTCGGCGCCAGACAGGCCGCGGCCGCGATCGCTCGGGCCTTGGGCCTTTCTGAGCGGAGCGAGCAGCTCGACCGGCAGGCCGAGGCGCTTCGCCAGCGTTTCGAGGCGCAGTTCTGGCTCGACGATCTCGGCACCTACGCGCTTGCCCTCGACGGCGCCAAGAAACCGTGCCGGGTTCTCTCGTCCAATGCCGGCCACGCACTCTTTGCCGGGATCGCCGCTCCCGATCGCGCCCGGCGGGTGGCGGCGCTTCTCACCGGGCGGCAATTCTTCAGCGGCTGGGGGATCAGGACGATCGCGTCCGGCCAGGCCCGCTACAATCCGATGTCCTACCATAATGGCTCGGTCTGGCCGCACGACAATGGCCTGATCGCGCTCGGCCTCGCCCGCTACGGCCACAAGGCCGAGGTCGCCCGGATCTTTCAGGCGCTCGTCGAGGCGGCCACCTATGACGAGTTCCGCCGGCTTCCGGAACTGTTCTGCGGCTTCCAGCGGCGCCGCAAGCGAGGCCCTACTTCCTATCCGGTCGCCTGCTCGCCTCAGGCCTGGGCGGCGGCCACGCCCTTCGCCCTGATCGCCGCCGCCGGCGGCATCGACGTCGACTGGAGGCGGGAGTGCGTCGTCCTTCGCAATCCCCAGCTTCCCCCCTTCCTCGACCATATGACCTTCCC
>CBIGXQ010000212.1:0-2528 GCA_966193865.1 uncultured Sphingosinicella sp.
GCTGGTTCCGAACGCGTCCTCGGCCGAGGCCACGGCATTCTCGCCGGTCCGCTGCGCCCAGGCCGATCCGGGACTGGCAAGCAAAGCCGCGAGACCCGCGCCGATCATGAAACCTGTCTTCATCGCTTCCTCCATTCCCGCGAGAATGGCGAAAGCGATTGGAGGAATGCTGCGCGGATCGATGAACGCCCGTTTCGGGCGACGAGCGTTCGACAGGCTTCAGAGACAGGCTCTAGCGGCGGATCGGGAGTCGAATCGTGTTGCGGAAGCCGCCTTCTTCAATCGCTCCGCTCTCCAGGCTGGCCTGATCGCCGAATCGCGACTGCAGCCGCTCGGCGACGTTGCGAAGGCCCACCTTCTCGCCGGCGGAGCGGGGCCCTTGGGCCGCCGCATCGTTCTCGACGACGATCTCCAGATCCGGACCGTCGCGACGGGCGCGGATTCGGATGCAGGTCGATCCTTCCGACCTTGCGACACCGTGCTTCACCGCATTCTCGACCAGCGGCTGGAGCAGCAGCGCCGGAACGCGCGCCTCGGCGACGTCGTCCTCGAGGACCACGTCCAGGCGCAGCCGTTCGGGGAAGCGCGTGCGCTCGATCTCAAGATAGAGACGCTGAAGCTCCACCTCTTCGGCCAGAGTGAGATCCTCCATCGGATTGACCGCAAGACTTCGCCTGAAGAAGTCGGAGAGCTGGACCACCATCTCTTCGGCCTTGCCCGGCGCGTCCCGGATCAAAGCGGCGATGGCGTTCAGAGTGTTGAACAGGAAGTGCGGATTGATCTGGTAGCGGAGCGCCCGGACCTGCGCCTCCTGCGCCATGACCATCAGCTCGGCGGCATGCCTCTCCTGCTCCTGGACCGTGATGCTGTAGGAGAGCGCGAGATAGGCCGTGGTCCACGAGAAATAGAACCAGAACCAGTACAAGACGTAGAACATGAAGGTCGCGAGGATTCGGTGCGTATCGCCGAACACGAAGGTGTTGACGGCCCCCTGGATCAAGGCGGCCGCCAAAGCGAGCGCTGCGCCGATCATCGCCTGCCTGGCGAAGCCGCGCAGGCGAAGCGGCCGCAGGCAGCGATAGAGGAGGTAGCTGAGGAAGGCGCCGAAGAGCGCGAAGGCCACTCGGTACAATGTGCCCTCGATCACGTCCCGTTCGCGCGTGATGCCGTCGATCTGCGCGCGCATCCACATGATGAGGAAATGGGCCGACCAGAAGACGGCGATCAACAGGCCTGCCCCTCGTCTCAAACGGGCAGGAGCGGCCGAACCGGCATGAAGCTGAGTGCTGTCCAAGGGGCCCCCGTACGACGAAAGTCGAGGATAGCTGTTCGGGCCGGGGCGGCATAGCCATGTGCACTCGACAGGCGTCAGGCACTGATCGATAAACGTCAGGAGGGTGAACGCCGGAAGTCGCTGATGCGTGTGTTGATTGTGGATGACGAGCCGCTCGCTCGGCGACGGCTGGTGCAGATGCTGGAGGGGCTTCCCGATGTCGAAATCGTCGGCGAAGCCGATGGCGGCCGCGAAGCCCTGAAGCTCGTCGAGCGGCTCCGCCCGGACGTCCTTCTGCTCGACATCGAGATGCCGGTCGTGGACGGCTTCGCCGTGCTCAAGGCGCTTCGGCCAGGCCCGGCGCCGGCGATCATCTTCGTGACCGCCTTCCAGGACCATGCGGTCAAGGCGTTCGAGCTTCGAGCGACCGATTTCGTGGTCAAGCCGGTCGCTTCCGATCGGCTCGCCAAGGCGATCGAACAGGCTCGAAGCGATCTCGACGCTCGGCGCGCGGGAGAGCGGCTCGCCTTTCTCCAGTCGCGCCTCGCCGAGCTCGAAAGCCGCGCGCTCGCCGTGTCGGAGCCCCACCTCTGGGTTCAGATCGGAAGCGACAAGCGCCGCCTCGCGCTCGCCGACATCAGGTGGCTGGAGGCCGAACGCGATTATGTGCGCATTCACATGAACGGCCACACCCATCTCGTGAACGCGATGCTCGGCGAGCTGGAAAAGGCGCTGGACGGCCAGCCCTTCCTGCGCGTCCATCGTTCGGCGATTGTCCAGACGAGCAAGGTGCGGGCGATCTCGCGCGGGCGCTTCTCGACACCGGTGCTGGAGCTGGACGACGGGCACCTTCTGCCGGTCGGACGCAAATATCGTGACGCCGTTCGCTCCGCTTTCGGCGCCCCGCTATGATCTCGGGCTCGGCGCCGGGCCTTCCTATTGCTGATCGGGCTCGGTGACGGCGGGGATGCAGTAGCGCCGAAGCCCGACGCCGATTCCCCTGGGAACGACGATGTCCTTGGAAACGCCGCCCGCTTGCGCGCATTCCTCCCCGGCGAGAAGATTGTAGCGGACGATCCGCTTCGTGTAATCGGGGCACAGGTCCGAGCAGGTGTAGCTCACGATGACGGGGACGCCGTGATGCAGTCCAAGCGTCCGCGGCCATTGCGTCCTCTCGCTCGTCGGATCGAAGTCCCGACGGACGAAATCGATCAGAAAGCCATCCTCGATCGGCGCGAGCGCTTCCGCGGCCCGG
>CBIGXQ010000213.1:0-2500 GCA_966193865.1 uncultured Sphingosinicella sp.
AAGGCCCAGGCGCTCGCCCAGGTGGCGATGAAGCTCGGCCAGGCGATCTACGAGAAGGAACAGGCCTCGGCCGCTTCTCCGGGCGCCGAGGGCGAAGCGGCGCAGGGCAGTGAGGCGGGCGGCGAAGAGGAAGTCGTCGACGCCGAATTCTCGGAAGTCGACGAAGGCAATAAGGGCTGAGGCGATGTGGGGGCGCGCCGATGGATCACCCGCTGTTCCGGCCAGGTCCGGGATTTCGGGGGAGAAGAACTCGGCGCGCTTCCACCGCCCGGCTGCCGGCCTGATGGCGGCGTGCAGGTTCCGTCATGCTTGATACCGATTATTACGAGCTTCTTCAGGTCTCCCGCGACGCGGACGATCGAACGATCAAGACCGCCTATCGCAAGCTCGCGATGGAATGCCATCCGGACCGCAATGGCGGCTGCCCGAACGCCGAGGCCAAGTTCAAGGCGATCAGCGAGGCCTATGACTGCCTGAAGGACCCGAACAAGCGGGCCGCTTATGACCGTTTCGGTCATGCCGCCTTCAAGAATGGCGGCTTCGGCGGCAATGGCGGCGCCGGCCAGGATTTCGGCTCCTTCGCCGACATCTTCGACAATATTTTCGGCGAGTTCATGAACGGCGGCCAGGCCGACCGCCGGAGCAACGCCTTGCGCGGCTCGGACCTTCGCTACGATCTCGAGATCAAGCTCGAGGACGCCTATAATGGCCGCGAGGTCGAGCTCCAGGTCGATACCACCGCCCGCTGCGAGCCCTGCACCGGCTCCGGCGCCAAGCCGGGAACCGCTGCCCGGACCTGCACGATGTGCGGCGGCCGTGGCCAGGTTCGGGCGAGGCAGGGCTTCTTCGTCGTCGAGCAGACCTGCCCGACCTGCCGCGGAGTCGGCGAGGTCATCGCCGATCCCTGCCCCTCGTGCCGGGGCGAAGGCCGGGTCGAGAAGCGCAAGACCCTGACCGTCAACATTCCCGCCGGAGTCGACGAGGGCACGCGGATCAGGCTCGCCGGCGAAGGCGAAGCGGGAGTCCGCGGCGGTCCTCCGGGCGATCTCTACATCTTCATCCACCTCGCCCGGCACTCGGTCTTCCAGCGCGAGGGTTCGACTCTGTTCTGCCGCTGCCCGGTCAGCTTCACGACAGCCGCTCTCGGCGGCTGCATCGAGGTTCCCGGGCTCGACCGGAAGAAGCACCAGATCAACATTCCTGCCGGGATCCAGTCGGGCAAGCAGCTTCGCCAGCGCGGCGCCGGGATGCCCTCGATCAACGGCCGCGGCTTTGGCGACATGGTGATCCAGATCGAGGTCGAGACGCCGACCAGGCTCAGCGCCAAGCAGCGCGAGCTTCTGCAGGCGTTCCGCGATACCGAGACCGGCGAGGAATGCCCCGCATCGAAGAGCTTCTTCGGCAAGCTCAAGGGCCTTTTCGAAGGCTGAATCTCCGGCGTTGTCGAGGCTGTCCGCTTCGCCTTATGCTGGGCGTGGATGGGCCGGTTTCTCTTCAGCTTCTTCCTGCTCTTCGCAGCGGCCGGTTGCGCGGCTCCGGCGCTTCGCGATAAGGCGCCTTCAAGCTTCGCCAATCCCGTCCTCGACAGCGACTTTCCGGATCCCGCCATCCTCAGCGCCGCCGACGGCACTTATTACGTCTATGCCACCCAGGGCGACGTCGACGGAACGATGCTCAACATCCAGGTTGCCCGATCGAGCGACCTGATCAACTGGACCCGGATCGGCGACGCGCTTCCGGCGAAACCGGTTTGGGCAAGCCGGACCCAGGATTTCTGGGCACCCCATGTCGCCGAACATGACGGCGTCTATTATCTCTATTATTCGGCCAAGCCCGACGCCGCCTTGACCGACACCAGCCGCGGCCTGTGCCTCGCCGTCGCCACCGCCCGCCGGCCGGAAGGGCCGTTCGCCGATATCGGACGGCCGCTCCAGTGCGGCGAAGGCTTCGTCAACATCGATCCGATGAGCTATGACGACCCGGCGACCGGGCGCCGGCTGCTTTACTGGGGCTCCGGCTTCGGACCGATCAAGGTCCAGGAGCTGGCGGCGGACCGGATAAGCTTCGCGCCGGGCAGCCGGCCGGTCGATCTCGTCCCGGTCATTCGATCGGACGACGCTTCCGAATATCAGCGCCTCGTCGAGGGCGCGTGGATCACTCGCCGCGATGGCTATTATTATCTCTTCTATTCGGGCGACAATTGCTGCGGACCCAATGCCCATTATGCCGTGATGGTCGCGCGTTCGCGAAACGCCACCGGCCCCTTCGATACCCTGGCGCAGGCGACCGGCGCGCCGAGCAGCGTCATCCTGGAACGGCGCGGAAACTGGCTGGCGCCGGGCCATAACAGCGTCGTCGAGGACGAGGCGGGCAATCACTGGATGCTCTACCACGCCGTCGATATCCGGCGCCCGCGCGCGAAGCCCGAGAACGACGTCAACACCCGCCGGGTGATGCTGATCGACCGGATCGTCTGGCGCGACGGCTGGCCGAGGATCGA
>CBIGXQ010000214.1:0-2495 GCA_966193865.1 uncultured Sphingosinicella sp.
ATCAAGGGGAGGGGCTAAGTTGAAGCGCGTCCCACTCCCAATCGCCTCAGCCGGCTGGTAGAGGCTCGGCGATGCCTGCAACCCCCGCCTGGCCGCCGGCGAGCCTGCCTCGCCTGTTCGTGGACGAGACGCTTTCCGACGGCGCGGTGCTGACGCTGGACGGCGGGCCGGCCCATTATCTCGGCGCGGTGCTCCGGCTCCAGGCCGGCGCGCAGGTGAAATTGTTCGACGACCGGACCGGGGAATGGCTCGCGCAGGTCGTCGAGCCGGGGAAGAAGAAATTGACTCTGGCGGTGACCGCCCGGCTCCGGCCGCGCGAGACGGTGCCGGACCTGTGGCTGCTGTTCGCGCCGATCAAGCGCGGCCGGATCGACTGGCTGGTCGAGAAGGCGACGGAGCTCGGGGTGGCTCAGCTTCACCCGGTGCTCACGCGGCGGACGATCGTCGACCGGCTCAACCTCGACCGGCTCCGGGCCCATGCGATCGAGGCGGCCGAGCAATGCGAGCGGACCTCGCTCCCCGAGCTGGCCGAGCCGCGAAAGCTGGACCGCTATCTCGGCGACTGGCCGTCCGATCGAACGCTTTATTTCGCCGACGAGGCGGGCGGCGAGCCGCTGGCGAAGGCGGCGGCGGCGGGGCCGGCGGCGATCCTGATCGGGCCGGAGGGCGGCTTTACCGACGAGGAGCGCGAGGCGATCAGGGCCCTGCCCCAGGCGCGCCCGATCGGCCTGGGGCCGCGGATCCTTCGCGCCGACACGGCGGCGATCGCCGCCATCGCCTTGTGGATGGCGCAGGCGGGCGACTGGCCGTCGACGCCAAAACGGTAGCCGATCGAAACGCGCTGGCGGCCTTCTCATCCCGCCGCTAGATGGCCTCCATGACGACCCGGACCGAGAATATCCCAGGCGACCACCCGATCCAGAGCCGGGACGATCTGCTCGCCACCTTCGCCAGCGGCGAGAAGCCCGTCGAAAGCTGGACGATCGGCACCGAGCACGAGAAGTTCGTCTATCGCCTCGCCGATCACCGCGCGCCCTCCTGGGACGAGCCGGGCGGGATCCGCGACCTCCTGCTGGCGATGACCGAGTATGGCTGGAGCCCGGTCGAGGAGAATGGCAAGGTCATCGCCCTCAAAGGGCCCGACGGCGCCGTCAGCCTCGAGCCGGCTGGCCAGCTCGAGCTTTCCGGCGCCCAGCGCGAGCATCTCCACCAGACCTGCGCCGAGGCCGGCCGCCATCTCGCCCAGGCCAAGGCGATCGGCGAGAAATTCGGACTGGGCTTCCTCGGCCTCGGCATGTGGCCCGACAAGACGCGCGCCGAGCTGCCGGTCATGCCCAAGGGCCGCTACCGGATCATGCTCGATTACATGCCCAAGGTCGGAAGCCTCGGCCTCGACATGATGCTCCGGACCTGCACGATCCAGGTCAATCTGGATTATGCCTCGGAAGCCGACATGGCGCGCAAGTTCCGGGTCGGCCTCGCCCTCCAGCCGCTCGCCACCGCTTTGTTCGCCAATTCGCCGTTCACCGAAGGCAAACCGAACGGCATGCTGTCCTTCCGGAGCCATATCTGGTCCGACACCGACCGCGACCGGACCGGGATGCTGCCCTTCGTGTTCGAGGACGGCTTCGGCTATGAACGCTATCTCGATTATGCGCTCGACGTGCCGATGTATTTCGTCTTCCGCGACGGCCAATATATCGATGCCTCGGGCCAGTCGTTCCGCGATTTCCTCGACGGGCGCCTGCCCGCTCTGCCGGGCGAGACGCCCCTGGTCTCCGATTTCACCGACCATCTGTCGACGATCTTCCCGGAAGTAAGGCTGAAGAGCTTCCTCGAGATGCGCGGCGCCGACGGCGGCCCGTGGAGCCGGATCTGCGCCTTGCCGGCCTTGTGGGTCGGCCTGCTCTACGACGGAAGCGCGCTCGACGCCGCGTGGGACGAGGTCAAGGACTGGAGCCTGGACGGCCGGCAGCGTCTTCGCGACTCGGTGCCGAAGGAAGGGCTGAGGGCGATGACCCCGGACGGCGAGACGCTCCAGGAGCTGGGCCAGCGGATCCTCGCCATCGCCGAGAGCGGATTGAACGCGCGCGGCCGCCTGAACGCCTCGGGCGACAATGAATCGGGCTTCCTCGATCCGCTCCGCGAGGTGCTCGCGAGCGGCCGGACGCCCGCCGACCGGCTGCTGGAACGCTATCATGGCGAGTGGAAGCAGGACGTCGCCAGGGTCTATGAGGAAGAGAGCTTCTGATGCCGCATATGACGAGCAGCCGCCGCACCCTGTATCCCGAGATCGAGCCCTATGAGAGCGGCCTGCTCGACGTCGGCGACGGCCACGAGCTCTACTGGGAAAGATGCGGAACGCCGGGCGCCAAGCCGGTCGTCTTCCTTCACGGCGGCCCGGGCACCGGCTGCAGCCCCGATCATCGCCGCCAGTTCGATCCCCAGCTCTACGACATCCTCCTGTTCGACCAGCGCGGAAGCGGCCGTTCGAC
>CBIGXQ010000215.1:0-2472 GCA_966193865.1 uncultured Sphingosinicella sp.
GCGTCCTGGTCGCCGAGCCAGTCGGAGCCCTTGACCGTGTCGTACATGTGCCAGGTCCAGTGGTCCGGGCCCATATTGCCGAGCGAGGCCGAGATCCCGCCCTGGGCGGCGACGGTATGGCTTCGGGTCGGGAAGACCTTGGTGATGTTGGCCGTCTTGAGGCCGGCCTGGGCGGCGCCCATCGTCGCCCGGAGGCCGGACCCGCCGGCGCCGACGACGACGACGTCATATTGATGATCGACGACCTTGTAGGCCGAGGCTCCGGCCGACGCCATCAGACCATCCCCCCCGGGGCGGCGAAGGCGATCTTGAGGATCGCGAACAGGGCGGTCACCGTCCCGATCAGAGCGAGGAAGTTGAGGATCGTGATCCAGAACAATTTGCTGCCTTCCTCATGGACATAGTCCTCGACGATGACCTGAAGCCCCATCTTGAGATGCCAGAAGGTGGCGACAATGAGGAGGATCATGGGAACCGCGGCGAGCGGCGACGACAGCCACAGGGCGACCGTCCTGTGGTCCAGATCGGGCAGCCGGAGAAGCGAGGCGATGAACCAGACGAAGAGCAGGAAGGCGGCGATCGAGGTCAGCCGCTCGTGCCACCAATGCTCCGCGCCGGCCTCGGCCGAACCCAGTCCGCGAACCCGGCCAAGCGGCGTCTCCATGCGAGTGTCGCTCATGCGCCCCTCCCGAGCAAAATCCAGGCCCACAGGGCGATGGTGAGGACGAGCGATCCGACGATCGTCATCGTCGCCCAGAACTTGTTGGTGTTGAGCTCGAAGCCAGCGCCGATGTCCATGACGAAATGCCTCAGGCCCGAAAGCGTGTGCTGGAAGAAGGCCCAGGTGAGGCCGATTCCGAGCACATAGCCGGCGATGTTGAGCGCTCCGCTTTCGACGGTGAGAAGATCGAAGAAGCCGTCATAGGCTTCCTGGCCTTCGGCGATCGCGAGGAGCCACCAGACGAAGCCGATTCCGCCGACGACGGCGAGCCCGGCGCCGGTAACCCGGTGGAGGATGGAGACGAGCATGTGCGGCCCCCATTTCCAGACGGTGAGATGGGGCGACATTGGACGATCTGGATTGCGGTGCATGGAGCCCCCTGTTTCGGCTGCGCCCCGCTTTAGAGCCTGTCCTGCTCATTTGGAAGCATCGTGATCGCGCGAGGAGGCGTGGACTCGAACGCCGCAATGGTCGTGACGCCGCCGGCCCGGCGGGGCCGCTCAGTCCGCTTCGAGCGGCCGGTGCGAAAGACGCTGGTGGTGACGAATCTCGCCTTCCTTGCGCCGGTCGACATATTGGCCGCAGCGGCCGCAGAGAAGAAATGAACCGCCTCGGCGGCATAGCCGACTGGCTCGGCGCTGGCGGCTTGCTCGGCTGGTTCCATGGCTGGGAGTCCTTTGGGGCGTCCGTTGCGGAAGGTCACGGACGCCCCGGTGGGTACAGGGAAGCCGGGGAGACTCGGTTTCCGGCTGCTAGAACGCACTTAACCCATGTTCGGTCCACGAAAGTTCGGAGGGCTCGCCGATAGCTAACAGGATCTTAACCAGTCACGCCTTAGGACGGAGATGGCGAAGGTTCCGCGAGAGGGAAATCAGGGTAATGCACGGCAGCAACGGACGCGATGACGAGATCAGGCTCGAGGAGCGGCTCCAGATATTCGATCGCGAGGGCACGCTCGAAGCGGATTGCCGCGAGATCTGGGCGCTGATCGAACCGGAAAAGGAGCGCGTCGCCCGCCAGTTCTGGGTCGAATATGCGCGTTCGCCCGGGCTCCCGATGCCGCTCGACGAAGACAAGATCGATTCGCTGACCCAGCGGATCATTCCCTATGTCGAAGCCAAATATGCCCGGGTCCGCGATCCGAAGTGGGTCGACATGGTCGGGCAATATGTCGCCGCCGCGAGCGCCGCGAACGTGCCCCTGACAATGCTTTATGCGGGGATCGCCGCCGCGGCCAATATCGGCCAGGCGATCGTCGTCGCCAAGGTGAAGGACGACGCCGTCCAGATGCGCCTCGCCAACGCCTTCATCCGCGCCACCCTTCTCGAGGTCGACATTTACGGCGCCCATTATGATCGCCTCCGCGCGATCGCCCAGCGCGAGCGCCGGAGCAACGAGGGCGCCGAGTTCAACAAGCAGATCATGAGCGTCGTCGAACGCACCACCAGCGGCAGCCGCAAGGTCCGCAGCCAGGCGGCCGAGGCCAGCGCCGCTGCACGCGGAATGCTCGGCAAGACGAGCGAGGTCGCCGCGGCGGCCGAGCAGTCCGCCGTCGCGATGCGGGAGGCGGCGCAGACCGCCGCCGGCCTGATCATGGCGATCGAGGAAGCGCGGAGCGAGGTCGAAGTGGCCGCCGGAGTCGCGACCCGAGCCGGCGAGCAGGCGTGCCAGGCCGTCCAGGTGAGCCAGGCGCTTTCCGCCCATGTCGAGGCGATCGAATCGATCCTCGGCCTGATCCGCGACATTGCCGG
>CBIGXQ010000216.1:0-2413 GCA_966193865.1 uncultured Sphingosinicella sp.
TCGGCGTCAAGCTGTCGACCCCGCGCCGCGGCTGCTCGGGCCTCGCTTATTCGGTCGATTATGTGAGCGAGGAGGAGAAGTTCGACGAGAAGATCGTCACGCCCGGCGGCACCTTCTACATCGACGGTGCCTCGGTCCTTTACCTGATCGGAAGCGTCATGGACTGGCAGGAGGACGATTTCGCCGCCGGCTTCGTCTTCCAGAATCCGAACGCCAAGGGCGCCTGCGGCTGCGGCGAAAGCTTCACCGTCTAGCGCGGCAGCGCGCCGGTCCCCGGCCGGAGAGGGTCAGAAACCCAGCGAGAAACGGAGCGCTGCGCCCTTGTCGCTTTGCGCCGCCTGGACATGGCCCGGCTGGAGCCGCCAAAAAGCGTTGGCGCTGAGATAGCCGGCACCGCCGAGCAGGCCGATCCCGTAGGCGGCCTCGAAATCCACTTCCCGTCCGTTCGGCGCCAGGTTGAACCGGCGCAGGTCATAGCCGACGCCGAGCGTCGAATAATCGTAGGACACCGGGACGTTCAGCATGTAGCCGCCTGAGCGGACCCGGAGCGGCTGAGCGATCCGGAAGGCGAGACGATCCCCGCTCGCGAAGGCGTCGCGGCGGTACAGGTCCAGCGCCCAGGCATCGGTGGACAGGCTGCCATCGCTGACGAGTCCGCCGGTTCCCGGCATCCGGGTCCACCCGCGGCGATAGCTGGCGCCGGCGCCCCAGCCCGAACCGAAGTCATAATCGGCCGAGGCGTCGAGAAAATAGCTGGTCGAGCCGCCCGCTGCGAATCCGAAACGACCGCCGAGCACCGTCTCCTCCTCGGCCAGCCGAGAGACTCCGAGAGCGAGATCGGCGGCGCCGATCCGCCGGTCGGCGGTGATCGAAGACAGCGAATAAGAGGGCGAAGTGATATTTCGGCGCGGCCCCTCGCGCTGGACCTCGCCGCGCTCGCCGGTGACGGTCAGGGCGACCGGGCCGAGATCGTGGCGAACCCCCAGGCTGGTCGTCCCGCCGCCATGGAAACCGGTTCTGGCGAGTGGATCGCGGGCGATCAGGAACGGACTTCCGCCGCGATCGGCGAGCCGCTGCTGAAGGGTTCGACCGCTCTCGGAGAAGCCAAGAGCGACGGCGGTGGCCGGAGTGACCCGGCTGAGGGCGAAGCCGGCAATGGCACGCGCCGACCGCGCATCCTCGTAGCTCATTCCCGTCTGAGCGAGGCCGACCTGCGGCTGTCCCTGGAGATTGCGGCGCATCGTCACCGACACCATCGTCCCGCCCGCGGCGGCGAAGCCGGTGGAAAGGTCGGCCTGAAGCGACTGGGCGAGCGGCCGCTGCTGCGGCGCCCGGTTGAGCATGTTGGCGAAATCGGCGGCATAAGCGCGCGAATAACCGTCGAGGATGATTGCGCCGGTCATCGTCGGATTGGCGTCACCCATCGGATCGGAGCCGTCGCCGCCAAGCTCGTCGGTCGGAACCGAGCTGCCGGCCGTGGCCGTCGTTCCCTGCGGCGAGAAGGCGCGCTCGATATTGAGGATGCCGTTGCCGAAGGTCGAGTCGCGGCCCGGCGCGCCGGCGTCGTCGGCCGTGCTCAAAAGCAGCTGGACGATCTGGCGGCCGGTCAGATTGGGGAAGGCGCTGGCGAGCAGCGCCGCGGCGCCGCTGACGACGGGCGCCGAAAAGGAGGTTCCGCTCCACAGCGTGGCGGTGCCCTGATGGTCGATGGTCCGAACCCGCGATCCAAGCGCCACCAGATAATGGGCCGCGCCCGAGCCGGCGAGGTTGGAGAAATCCGCCATGGCCCGATTGCCGTCCATCGCCCCGGCGATGATGACCTGGCCGCCGCCGCCGTCATTGGCGATTCCGAGCGCCATTCCGCTCGGATTGAGCTCGCTCTCGTTGCCGGCCGAGACGATGATGACCATGCCCGCCGAAACAGCGCGGCGAATTGCCGACAGGGTGGCCGTGCCGACGCCTTCGCCGCCCAGCGACATGTTGACGATCTTGGCGCCGTTCACGCGGGCGACGTCGATCGCCTGGGCGATGGCGGAGCCGGGATGCTTGCAGCCATCCTCTTCGGTGCAGTCGTTGGGATCGGAGGTGTTCAGCGACAGGATCCGCGATTCGAAGGCGATTCCCATCGCGCCGATGCCGTTGCGATTGGCGGCGATCACCCCCGAGACGGCGGTACCGTGACCTTCGGAATCCGCGACTCCGCGGGTGGCGACGATGTCGCGGCTCGCCGGATGGATTCGGCCGGTGAATTCCGGGAGATTGGGATTGATTCCGCTGTCGACGACGGCGACGTCGACTCCGCGACCGGTGCCGCCTGCATTCCAGGCGTGAATCGCACCCGACGACGTCGCGCCGTTCGACCGCTGATATTCGGTGTCGTAGAAATTGGTCCCGGCCGGCGCGGGCGGCGGCC
>CBIGXQ010000217.1:0-2393 GCA_966193865.1 uncultured Sphingosinicella sp.
CCCAGCACACCTCCTCGGGCGATCACGATGCTTCCAAATGAGCAGGACAGGCTCTGGAGAGGCTTTCAGCCCAGGCTCTTCGACGCCTGCTCGAACACGTCCTTGCTGAGGCCTGGAGTCGCGACGATCCGCTCGAGCTCGGCCCGCATCAGCGCTGCCCTCTTTTCGTCGAAGCGCCGCCAGCGGCCGAGCGGTGGCACGAGCCGAGCCGCGACCTGCGGGTTGATCCGATCGGCGGCGAGCAAGGTGTCGGCGATCAGCCGATAGCCGCGGCCGGATTCGTGGTGGAGGGCGCGCTGGTTCGCGGCAAAGGCGCCGATCAGCGATCGGACGCGGTTCGGATTGGCGAGCGTGAAATCCGGATGGCGGGTGAGCTCGGTGACCCGATCGACCGTGTCGTCGCGGGTCGACAGGGCCTGGATCGTGAACCACTTGTCGAGGACCAGCGGATTGTCGCGCCAGCGATCGTAGAAGGCGGAAAGCGCCCCTTCCCGCTCCGGCGCGTCCGAATTGACGAGCGCGGCGAGCGCGCCTTCGCGAAGGGTCATGTTGTCGGCTTCGTCATACTGGCGGCGCGCCAGCGCCGCTGCGTCCTCTGCCCCCGACGCGATCAGATAGTTGAGCGCCACCGTCCTGAGGCGGCGAGCGCCTTTGGCCGCCGGCGTGAGCTCGAAACGGTCGGCGCTGGTCGCCGCATAGGCACCTCGCCAGAGCGGCTCGAGCTCGCGTCCGAGGTCGCGCCGAAGCGCCTCGCGCGAGCGCCTGATCGCCTCGGGATCGACGATCTGCAGATGGTCGCCGATGAAGGTCTCGCTCGGCAGCATCACGGCTTCGGCGATGAAGGCGGAATCGAGCGCGTTGTTGGTGAGCGTCCGGCGAACCGCCTCGACGACGGGGCGATGATCGCTTTCCCGGCCGGCGACGGAGGCGAGCAAGGTATCGAGCATCAGCTGCTGCATCGCCTCGTAACGAGCGAAAGGATCGTCGTCATGGGCCGAAAGGAAGGAAAGGTCGGAGCGGCTTCGATCAGTCTCGACGATGACCGGCGCCGAAAAGCCGCGGTTGATCGACAGGATCGGCCGCTCGCCCGCGGCGTCGAGGCGAAGCTCCTGTGACTCGGTCTCGAGCATGACGAGCCGCTCCTCGAGCTTCTCCCCGGATTTTTCGCCGAACAAAGCGAGCCGAAGCGGGATCGGCATCGGCCGCTTGACCGGCTGACCCGGGGTCGGCGGCACCTTCTGGTCGAGCCGGAGCAGCGCCTGATCGCCGTCGCGGCCGAGCGACGCGGTCACCCTGGGTGTACCGGCCTGGCCGTACCACAAGCGGAAGCCGGCGAGATCGCGGCCGCTCGCATCCTCCATCGCCTTGACGAAATCCTCGCAGGTCACCGCCTGGCCGTCATGGCGATCGAAATAGAGGTCGCAGCCGGCCCTGAACGTCTCCGGGCCGAGCAAGGTATGGAGCATTCGGATCAGCTCCGCGCCCTTCACGTAGACGGTCGAGGTGTAGAAATTGGCGATCTCGATATAGGAATCCGGCCGAACCGGGTGGGCGAGCGGCCCGGCATCCTCCGGGAACTGGGCCGCCCTCAATGCCCTGACGTCCTCGATCCGCTTGACCGCCGCCGAGCCCATGTCGGCGGAAAAGCCCTGATCGCGGAAGACCGTGAAGCCTTCCTTCAGGCTGAGCTGGAACCAGTCGCGGCAGGTGACCCGGTTGCCCGACCAATTGTGGAAATATTCGTGCGCCACGACCGCGGCGATGGCATCGAAATCGGCGTCGGTGGCTGTTTCCGGATCGGCAAGGATGTAGCGCGAATTGAAGATGTTGAGGCCCTTATTCTCCATCGCGCCGAAGTTGAAATCGGAGACGGCGACGATGTTGAACACGTCGAGATCATATTCGCGGCCATAGACCTTCTCGTCCCAGGCCATCGCCGACTTGAGCGACTCCATGGCATGGACGGTGCGCGGCAGATCGGGCTCGCGCACCCAGATGCCGAGCTGCACCTCCTTGCCGGATCGGGTGACGAAAAGATCGCGATTGGCCTTGAGATCGCCGGCGACCAAAGCGAACAGATAACAGGGCTTGGGAAAGGGATCGTGCCATTCCGCCCAGTGACGTCCGTTGGCCAACTCGCCCGCCGCCACCGGATCGCCATTGGCAAGCAGGACCGGATAGAGCCCCTTGTCGGCCGTCATCTTCACCCGGAATCGGCTGAGGACGTCCGGCCGGTCGGGGAAGAAGGTGATCCGCCGAAAGCCTTCGGCTTCGCACTGGGTGCACAGGATCCCGCCGGATTCGTAGAGCCCCATCAGCCGGCTGTTCGCCCGCGGCGAGATTTCGGTAACGATCTCGAGAAGGTGCGCGGGACCGTCCAGCTCGATGAGCAG
>CBIGXQ010000218.1:0-2367 GCA_966193865.1 uncultured Sphingosinicella sp.
AGGCCGGCGCCGTTGACCATGC
This sequence comes from uncultured Sphingosinicella sp., assembly GCA_966193865.1. Classification (GTDB taxonomy): domain Bacteria; phylum Pseudomonadota; class Alphaproteobacteria; order Sphingomonadales; family Sphingomonadaceae; genus Allosphingosinicella. The sequence goes on from CBIGXQ010000218.1 coordinate 23, forward strand.
AGCCGATATTGCCGTCGAGCTTGATGTAGGCGAGGTCGTATTTCGACGCCTCGATCTCCGCTGGTTCTTCCTCGCTGAGGTCGCGAAGATCCTCGAGCTGCGGATGACGGAATTCAGCGTTGCTGTCGAAGCCGACCTTGGCGTCGAGCACCAGCAGCTCACCCTTGTCGGTGATCGCCAGCGGATTGATCTCGATCTGCGAGGCGTCGGTGCCGACGAACGCGTCGTAGAGCTTCGCCAAAAGCTTGCTCGCCTGTTTGGCGAGATCGCCTTCCAGCCCGAGCGCAGCGGCGACTTCGCGGCCGTGGTGCGGCATCAGCCCCGTCGCCGGATCGATTGTCAGGGTGAGGATTTTCTCCGGCGTCTCGTGCGCCACGGTCTCGATCTCGACCCCGCCCTCGGTCGAGGCGACGATGGCGATGCGGCTGGTGGCGCGGTCGACCAGCAGCGCCAGATAGAATTCCCTGGCGATATCGACGCCGTCGGTGATGTAGAGCCGGTTGACCTGCTTGCCGGCCGGCCCGGTCTGGACCGTGACCAGGGTCTTGCCGAGCATCTCGGCGGCGTGACCGCGCACTTCTTCGATCGACCTGGCCAGTCGGACCCCGCCCTTGGCGTCGGGGTCGAGCTCCTTGAACCGGCCCTTGCCGCGGCCGCCGGCGTGGATCTGGGACTTGACGACCCAAAGCGGCCCGGGAAGCCTTTCGGCGGCTTCGACGGCCTCGTCGACGCTCATCGCGGCATGGCCGGCGGGCACTGGCACGCCGAACCTGGCAAGCAGTTCCTTGGCCTGATATTCGTGGATGTTCATCGCGCGGCCCTTAAGCAGATTGCCCGAAGTGATGCAAAGCGCCTGTCCCGCGAAACGCAGCGAAGCAACGCGCGCGCACGCTCGCGCGTGAGTCGTTCAGGATTGCGACCACTCGCAGCGAGAGGCCGATGCCCGGAAGAGGAATGCACCTACTGGGCAGTCGATTAAGGTTAATCGTGCGCCACCTATCGCTGGGCCGTACGCAGAATCTTTCGGAGGGCCACTGCCTTCTTGCTCGTGCTCTCGAACATGAAGGGCGAAGCGCAGGGAGCTTGAAGCAAGGTTGGCGCGTCTGGCTCAGGCCGCGGGAAAATTGTGGCGCTCGGCCCACGCAGAGGCGGGATCGTGTTAGAATCCGGATTGCGTAGTGCGATGAGGTAAGGGCCAGGAGGAATCTCATCGGGCTCACCAAACGTCGAATTGTCCCAAGTGACCGTGAGCGTCTGGTCCGCCTGGCCTTTCAAGACCTCATCGACGCGGACTTCGAAGCGAGCATAGTCCCAGATATAGCCGCGCTTCCTACCCTCGGGTGTTATGACCTTGTAGTTGGAGATCCAACCGACGACGACCGTGTCGGCATATTTGACGTCATCAAGAACGATTTCGTCTTCACCCATGCAGGCTTTCGCCGGCGCGCTCATTACAATTCCAAGAAGCAGCGCGCTGACAGAAAGAATATTTCGCATCACCGCACGTCCATCCTCTCTTCACGATCCTCCCTGCCTAGACTCAAGCTACAGGTGTAGGACAGAGAAATCTCCGCCGTGGTCGACTCCGAACGCCCCCTACGCAAGATCATCCATGTCGACATGGACGCCTTCTACGCGTCGGTCGAGCAGCGCGACGATCCGACATTGCGCGGCAGGCCGGTGGCGGTCGGCGGCGGCCATCGCGGCGTGGTCGCGGCAGCGTCATACGAGGCGCGCAAGTTCGGGATCCGCTCGGCGATGCCGTCGGTGACCGCCCGGCGCCGCTGTCCCAATCTCGTTTTCGTCAAGCCGCGCTTCGATGCCTATCGCGAAGTCTCGAACCAGATCCGCTCGATCTTCGCCGATTACACCGAGCTGATCGAGCCGTTGAGCCTCGATGAAGCCTATCTCGACGTCAGCGAGGACCGGCGCCGGCTGGGAAGCGCCCGGGCGATCGCCGAGGACATCAGGCGGCGGATCAGCAACGAGACCGGGCTGACCGCGTCGGCGGGGGTCTCCTACTGCAAGTTCATCGCCAAGCTCGCCTCCGACTATCGCAAGCCCGACGGGTTGACGGTGATCCGGCCCGAGCAGGGGGCCGATTTCGTCGCTTCGCTGCCGGTCGCGCGATTCCATGGAGTCGGGCCAGTGACGGCGCGCAGGATGGAGGCGCTCGGAATCCTGACCGGGGCGGATCTGCGGGCCTGGAGCCTGGGCGAGCTCGAAGCGCGGTTCGGAAGCTCGGGCGCCTGGTATTACCGGATCTGCCGCGGAATCGACGATCGCGAGGTCAGGCCCGACCGGCCGTACAAATCGGTCAGCGCCGAGCGCACCTTCGACGAGGA
>CBIGXQ010000219.1:0-2323 GCA_966193865.1 uncultured Sphingosinicella sp.
CCGCCCGTCTTCATGGCCTCCTTCGCCCGTCAGCTCGAAGCGGCGTCCGGCCGCCTCGCTCGAGTCGCCGAAGAGGGGCAGGCGCTTCGCTCCGACGTCATCCATGTCGCGCCCGGCGATGCCCATCTCTGCCTCCACCGCCATGGCGCCGAAGTCTCGGTTCGGCTCGACCGCAAGGCCGCGCCGTCCGGCTGCCTGCCCTCGGTCGACCCGATGCTGGCCTCCGTCGCCGACGCTTATGGAGACGGCGCCGTCGGCGTGATCCTGAGCGGCATGGGCCGGGACGGCCTCCTCGGCGGCCGCCGCCTGATCGACAAGGGCGGCGCCATCCTCGCCCAGGACCGGGCAACATCGGCGGTCTGGGGCATGCCCCGAGCCGTGGCCGAAGCCGGCCTTGCCTCGGCGGTGCTCCCGCCGCCCGATCTCGCGCGCCGGGTCGCGCTTCGCGCGGGGTTTCAGTCATGGAAATAAGCACCGCTTCGCAGCGCATTCTCGCCAGCCTTCTCGAGGCCCGAACCGGTCAGCAGCTGAGCCTGAGCCGGCGCTGGCGGATCGACACCGCTCTGGCCTCGATCATCCGCGAACATGGGTTCGCGACGATGGACCAGCTCGTCTCGCGGATCGTCTCCGGAAAGGAGCCGGCGCTGACCGACCAGGTGATCGAGGCGCTGCTCAACAACGAGACCTATTTCTTCCGCGACAAGCTGCCCTTCGACCTTCTTCTCGGCGGGCCGGTGAAGCGCCTCGAACAGGCCCGGGCGAGGGATCGCCGGGTGTCGATCTGGTGCGCGGGATGCTCGACCGGCCAGGAAGTCTATTCGCTGGCGATGAGCTTCGCCGAGGAGAAGGCGCGCTGGCAGGGATGGAAGATCGACATCATCGGCACCGATCTGTCGCGGTCAGCCGTCGAGCGCGCCCGCGCCGGCAGCTATTCGCAATTCGAGGTTCAGCGCGGCCTTCCGGTGGTCCAGATGATCCGCTGGTTCGACGAAGGCAATGGCGTCTGGGAAGTCCAGCGGGCGCTGAAGGACATGGTCCGGTTCGAGGTCCGAAACATGATCGAGCCGCCGCCTCATCCGGGCCGGTTCGACATCATCCTCTGCCGCAACCTCCTCCTCTATTTCACCCCCGATATGCGGCGTCTGGCCTTCACCCGGCTTGCCGAGGCGATCGCCGACGACGGCACCTTGATGCTCGGCGCCGGAGAGACGGTTCTCGGCCAGACCGAAAGGTTCGTTTCCGATCCGGACCATCGCGGCCTTTACATCCGCTCGAGCGGAGAACGGCAGACAGGCCTGGCCCGCACCCGGGTGGCCTGAACGCGGTTTGACGGGCGGACTTGACGGGGCGGGGCATTTCACGCGCTAAAGGCGTGTGGATGCCATCGACTGCCCTTCCCCCAATTTCAACGAGCGCGACCAGCCGGTCTCGATCGCGGTCCTCCATTATACCGGCATGGAATCGGGCGAGGCGGCGCTGGAACGCCTCCGCGACCCGGAGGCGGGCGTCTCCTGCCACTATCTCATCATGGAAGACGGCCAGGTCGTCCGGATGGTGCCGGAGGAAAAGCGCGCCTGGCATGCCGGCCGATCCTGGTGGCGTGGAATTCGCAACGTGAACGGCGCCAGCATCGGCATCGAGATCGTCAATCCGGGCCACGAATATGGCTATCGGCCGTTCCCTCGCGAGCAGATGGAGTCGCTCGTCCCACTGCTTGCCGGAATCGTCCGGCGCCACCAGATCCCGCGCGCCAACGTCGTCGGCCATTCCGACGTCGCGCCGGCACGCAAGCAGGATCCTGGCGAGCTGTTCGACTGGGCGCTTCTTGCCAGGCACAAGCTGGCCGTGTCCCGGCCGACGAAGGGGCTGATGGATCCGCACTGGACGGACGGCGGCTTCCTGCTCGCGCTGGAGCGCTATGGCTATGACGTCGCCGATGCCAAGGCGGCGGTCAGGGCCTTTCAGCGCCGCTTCCGACCCGAGCTGGTGGACGGCGAGATCGAAGGCGAATGCCGGGCGATCCTGCTCAGTCTTCTCTTGGACCGGGAGGCCGGACACCTTACATAGGATCGGCCAGAGGGTCGGGCGGCCGCCGGTCTTCGCTTCGGCGAAGGCGGGAGGAAAGTCCGGGCTCCATGGAACGACGGTGCCGGGTAATGCCCGGCGGGGGCGACCCCAGGGAAAGTGCCACAGAAAGCAATCCGCCGCGCCCCGTCCTCGACGGGCCCGCGGTAAGGTCGAAAGGGTGCGGTAAGAGCGCACCGCGCCGACGGTAACGCCGGCGGCACGGCAAACCCCACCGGGAGCAAGACCGAATAGGGGC
>CBIGXQ010000220.1:0-2300 GCA_966193865.1 uncultured Sphingosinicella sp.
GATCTTGGTGACGACATAGTCGATGGTCGGCTCGAAGCTGGCCGGGGTGGCGCCGGTAATGTCGTTCTGAATCTCGTCGAGCGTGTAGCCGACCGCCAGCTTGGCTGCGACCTTCGCGATCGGAAAGCCGGTGGCCTTCGAGGCGAGCGCCGAGGACCTTGAAACGCGCGGGTTCATCTCGATGACGACGAGCCTGCCGTCCTTGGGATTGACCGCGAACTGGACGTTGGAGCCGCCTGTCTCGACCCCGATTTCCCGCAACACCGCGATCGAGGCGTTGCGCATGACCTGATATTCCTTGTCGGTCAGGGTCAGCGCGGGGGCGACGGTGATCGAATCGCCGGTATGGATTCCCATCGGATCGACATTCTCGATCGAGCAGATGATGATGGCATTGTCCGCACGATCGCGGACCACCTCCATCTCATATTCCTTCCAGCCCAGCACCGATTCCTCGATCAGCACCTCGTTTGTCGGCGAAGCTTCCAGGCCTCCGGCGACGATCTGCTCGAATTCCTCGCGATTATAGGCGATCCCGCCGCCGGTCCCGCCGAGCGTGAAGCTTGGCCGGATGATCGCAGGAAGGCCGACCGTCTCCAGTGCCGCCATGGCGTCATCGAGGCTGTGGGCGATCGCCGAGCGCGGGCTTTCGAGGCCGATCCGGTCCATCGCCTGGCGGAACTTGAGCCGGTCCTCGGCTTTTTCGATCGCCGCCGCGTCGGCGCCGATCATCGTCACTCCGAAACGGTCGAGCGTGCCGTCCTTGAACAGGGCAAGAGCCGTGTTGAGCGCGGTCTGGCCGCCCATCGTCGGAAGAACCGCGTCGGGCCGCTCCTTCTCGATGATTCGGGCGACATATTCCGGCGTGATCGGCTCGATATAGGTGGCGTCCGCGAGCTCCGGATCGGTCATGATCGTCGCCGGGTTCGAGTTGACGAGGATGATCCGATAGCCTTCGGCCCTGAGCGCCTTGGCCGCCTGGGTCCCGGAATAGTCGAACTCGGCGGCCTGGCCGATGACGATCGGACCGGCGCCGATGATCAGGATCGAGGAAATGTCAGTACGCTTGGGCATTTATTGCTGCGGCTCCTCGATCGACTCGATGTAGATGAGCCGCAGATTGCGGCGTCGCGCCCACTGGTTGACGCAGGCGACTTCCGGACTCGGCGAGGCCGACGAGACCGGCTCAAGCAGAAGGAAGCGCCGCTCCTCGAGGTCCTGGGTCAGAAGCCCGTCCGGAATGGCGCAGCGCTGGGAGACGTCGGCCAGATCCTGGCGCGACAGCAAGGGCGCCGCGCAGCCGGCGACGCAGAGGCTGGCAAAGACGGGGACGGCGATTTCCCCGCCACGTCGCGCAACGGCACCAGGGCTCACCGCAGCTGCCCCACGAACTTCTCGAACAGATAGAGGCTGTCCTGGGGACCGGGGCTCGCTTCGGGATGATATTGAACGCTGAAGGCTGGACGGTCGGTCAGCTCGATCCCGCAATTGCTCCCGTCGAACAGGCTGACATGAGTCTCGCGGACGCTGTCGGGCAGACTTTCCTTCTCGACCGCGAAGCCATGGTTCATGCTGGTGATCTCGACCCTTCCGTCCTCCAGCCGCTTGACCGGATGGTTGGCGCCGCGATGGCCCTGGTGCATCTTCGTGGTTCGGGCGCCGACGGCGAGGCCGAGCAGCTGGTGGCCGAGGCAAATGCCGAAAAGCGGCATTTTCGTCTCGAGCAGCTGGCGGATCACCGGAACGGCATATTGGCCTGTCGCGGCCGGATCGCCGGGTCCGTTGGAGAGAAAGATGCCGTCGGGCTCGTGCGCCATCACCTCGTCGAAGCTTGCGGTGGCGGGAAGGACGGTGACCCGGGCGCCGGCGTCGGCGAGAGTGCGGAAGATGTTCCGCTTGGAGCCATAATCGATGGCGACGACATGGGGCAGAGTCTCGTCATGCTCCTGCTCGCCATAGCCCAGGCCGAGCTTCCAGCGGCCGCCCGACCATCGATACATCTGCCGGCACGACACTTCGGTGGCGAGGTCCATCCCCTCCAGTCCCGGCCATTCGCGCGCCTTGGCGAGCAGCGAATCGAGGTCGAACTCACCTTTCTTGTCATGGGCGATGACCGCGTTGGGGGCGCCCTGGTTTCGAATCCGTCGAGTGAGGGCGCGGGTATCGACTCCGGACAGGCCGATCCGGCCGTTCGATCGCATCCATTCGGTGAAGGTCTGAGCGGCGCGGAAGTTGCTCGGCGCCGTGACGTCCTCGCGGACGACGCATCCCAGCGCCCAGGGATTATCCGCCTCGAGATC
>CBIGXQ010000221.1:0-2280 GCA_966193865.1 uncultured Sphingosinicella sp.
ACTTGAACAGCTCCTGGGTGACGATCACGTCGCCTTCCATGCCGATCACCTCGGTGATGTTGGTCGTCCGGCGCGAACCGTCGCGGAGGCGCTTCACCTGGACGATGAGGTCCACGGAGTCGGCGATCTGGCGGGAGATGGCCTCCTTCGGGATCTTGATGTCCGACATCATCACCATATTCTCCATACGCGCCAGGCATTCGCGCGGGCTGTTGGAGTGAAGCGTCGCCATCGAGCCGTCGTGGCCGGTGTTCATCGCGGCGAGCAGGTCGAAGCACTCACTGCCGCGAATCTCGCCGAGGATGATGCGGTCGGGGCGCATACGCAAAGCGTTGATGACAAGGTCGCGGATGGTGATCGCCCCCTGACCCTCGAGGTTGGCGGGCCGCGTTTCCAGCGGCAGCCAGTGCGGCTGCTGGAGCCGAAGCTCGGCCGCGTCCTCGATGGTGATGACGCGCTCGCCCGGGTCGATCATCTTCGACAAAGCGTTAAGCATCGTCGTCTTGCCCGAGCCGGTGCCGCCGGAGATGACGACATTCATCCGGCTGGCGCCGGCGATCTTGAGCAAAGTCGCCATTTTTTCCGACATCGACCCGAAGCCGCGCATCATGTCGATGGTGATCGGCTTTTCGGAGAATTTGCGGATCGAGATGGCGGTGCCGCGAAGCGACAGCGGCGGGATGATGACGTTGACGCGGCTGCCGTCCTGAAGCCGGGCATCGGCGAGCGGGGTCGTCTGGTCGACGCGGCGGCCGACCTTGTTGACGATCCGCTGGGCGATCTGGAACAGATGCTCCTCGTCGCGGAACTGGATTTGGGCGAGCTCGAGCTTGCCCTTGCGCTCGACGAAGCACTGGTCGGGACCGTTGACCATGATGTCGTTGATACTGGGGTCGGCGAGAAGCTCTTCGAGCGGCCCGAGGCCAAGCAGCTCGTCGACCAGAACCTTTTCGAGGGCGAATTGCTCGCGCCTGTTGAGGTTGATCTTGAGCTCGGTGAGCACCTCGGAGATGATCGGCCGGAACTCCTCGGCGAGCTCGTCCTTGGACAAAGTCGCCGCCGCTTCGGGATCGACGCGCTCGAGCAGGCGAGGAAGCACCTGCTCCTTGATCCGGTGGACGGAGGCTTCGAACCCTTCCTGCTTGCTGCTGGCCGCCTCTCCGCTGGCATTCTGGCGGGCGGTCAGCCGATCCATCGCGCCGGCTGGCGGCGACGAAGGCGAATCCGGAGCTGCGCCCTCGGCCGGCTGCTCGAGCTCCTCGACCGGCGGGAACTGCTCGCTTTCTGCGGCGGAAGGCGCACCCGGCCCGCCTTTCATGGGCTTGGCGACGCCGAACGACGGCCGCTGACCTGCTGTCAGGCTGCCTCGCTTACCGAATGCGTTCATTCCGAACCCCGTTCATCGCCGCGGAAAAACCGAGGTGGTGAATAAGTCCGAAAGTTTTAGGAAAAGCTAAAGGCGCTCCAGCGCGTTGCCGCGATTACTCGCCGGCCTTCTCCGCGAGGATGGTCAGGCCCTTGTCTCCAACCTCTGCGAAACCGCCGTTGACCGTGATCCGCTCGGGGCTGGCGCCGGCCGTGCGGTAAACCGCCACTTCCTCGCCATCGCGAAGCACGGTCATGTAGGGGGCGTGCCCGGCCATGATGCCGGATTGGCCCTCGGTTCCCGGGACGACGACCATATAGACGTCCTCCGACATCACCAGCCGCTCGGGCGTTACCAGCTCGAAATGCAGGTCGGCCATCAGTTGTGGTCCTCGATCGCGCGGTCGAACGCCTTCGCCGCCGCTTCGAACTTGTCGCGGCAGCCAGTGTTGCAGAAACCGACCACCTGACCGCGATAGCGGGTCAGCGAGTCCGCGCTGACCGGCTCACCCGACCAGGGGCAGCGGTCATTCACGCAATCCTCGAGGCGGAGCGGGTCGCTCATCAGGCCTCGTGCGCCATCTTCTCGGCCTTGGCGACCGCCTCGTCGATGCCGCCGACCATGTAGAAAGCGGCCTCCGGAAGGTGGTCGTATTCGCCGTTGACGACCGCCTTGAACGAGCGGACCGTGTCCTCGACCTGGACGAACTTGCCGGGGATTCCGGTGAACACCTCGGCGACGTGGAACGGTTGGCTCAGGAAGCGCTGGATCTTGCGGGCGCGGCCGACGATCAGCTTATCCTCTTCCGACAGCTCGTCCATGCCGAGGATGGCGATGATGTCCTGCAGGCTCTTGTAGCGCTGCAAAGTCTCCTGGACCGCGCGGGCGGTCTCGTAATGCTCCTGGCCGACGAC
>CBIGXQ010000222.1:0-2274 GCA_966193865.1 uncultured Sphingosinicella sp.
ACCTGGCGGCCTGCCGCGTCGGGGCCCGTTTCCTGCTGGAGCAACAAGGGCACCTGCGAGCCCGCCACCGCGCGACTGAACAAATAGCCCTGACCGACATGGCATCCGTTGGCGATCAGGAAGCGAAGCTGCCCCATCGTCTCGATGCCTTCCGCGACCACTTCGATCTTCAGGCTGCGCGCCAGGTTGATGACGCCCTTGATGATCGCCGTGTCCTCCGATTCCTCCTCGACGTCGCGGACGAAGGACTGGTCGATCTTGAGGACGTCGACCGGGAAGCGCTTCAGGTGGGAGAGCGACGCATAGCCGGTTCCGAAATCGTCCAGGGCGATCCTGACGCCGGCGGAGCTCAGCTTGGCCAGGGCGCTTTCGACGCATTCGGCGCCTCGCCCGACGAAGACGGTTTCGGTCACTTCGAGCTGGATGCAGCTCGCCGGGAGGCGGGCCCTGTCCAGCCGGTCGAGCAGCCGATCGGCGAAATCGGATGAGCGGAAGTCGGGGGCGGAGGCATTGATCGCGACGTGTCCGAACCCGTGGCCCTCGCTCGTCCAGCAGCGCAGATCGTCGATCACCACATCCATGATCTTGTCGGTGATCGCCGGTGCGAGCTCCTTGTCCTCGAACGCGGCGGCGATCGTCCCCGGAAGATGGACATTGCCGCGCCTGTCCTGCCAGCGCAGCAGGGCCTCGAAGCCGACGATCGCGCCGGTCTGCAGATCGACCTTGGACTGATAATAAGGGATCACCCGCCCGTCGCGGAGCGCGTCGCGGGTGAGCGCGAGCATCGATGCGCGGGTCTGCAGCTCGGCCCGCATCGACGGCTCGAACATGACCGCCTGAAGCCGCCCCGCTTTCTTCGCGCTGTACAAAGCGAGATCGGCGAACTTCATCAGCTCCGCCTTGTGCCTGCTCTGATCCGGATAGAGGCTGCCGCCGATGCTGGCCCGGCAATCGATCAGTCGGCCGTCATATTCGAACGGCTCCCGAAGCCGCTCGAGGATCCGGTCGGCGACGGTGAGGACGTCGGCTGGGCTGCTGATATCGAACAGGAGCAGGCCGAACTCGTCGCCGCCGAGGCGGCCGACGACGTCGTGCGGGCCGACGCAATTGCGGAGCCGTTCCGCGAAGACCGTGAGAAGCCGGTCGCCGGCGTCATGGCCCAGTCCGTCGTTGATCTGCTTGAGATGATCGACATCGACGAGGAGAATCCCCACGCGCCGGCCCGTCCCGTCCGACTGGCGAATGGCTTCCTGGACGCACTCGTGAAAATAGGACCGGTTGGGAAGCAGGGTGAGGCCGTCATGGTTCGAGGCCCATTTGAGCTTCTCATGGATCTGCCGCTCCTCGGTGACGTCGCGGGAACTCACCACGACCCGGTCGGCGCGGCCGTCGCCGCCAAGCACCGGGCTCAGGAGATAGTCGCGCCAGCGAAGTACGCCGTTTCCGACATGATGGGTCGTCGTGAAACGCGCCGTTCTTCCGCGAAGAGCTTCCTTGAGGGCGTGGGCGGCCGCGCTTTCCGAGGCGGCGGACAGGGTGTCGGTCCAGGGCTTGCCGATGAAGCTCGAGGAGTCGCGCTCGCCAAGCTCCCTGACCGCGGACTCGTTCATGAAGACCAGGCGCCCATTACTGTCGACGAGCTTGATGCAGTCCGTGCTCGACTGGATGATGCTTCGGTTGAGTGCTTCGCTCACATCCAGGGCCTGGGTCGCCCGAACCTCATCGTCGACATCGGTGCAGGTGCCGTACCAGCAGGTGATGATTCCGGCGTCGCTGCGCTGCGGATCGCCTCGGCTCAGGATCCACCGATATTCGCCGCTATGATGGCGAATTCGATATTGCGCCTGGTAGCTTTCGCCCAGATCCTGGGCGCGCTGCCAGGCCCCGACGGCGGCTTCCCGGTCGTCGGGGTGGATGAGCTCGCGGCGGGTCAGGCCATCCGGCGACAGGCGGACTCCAGTGAAGTCGCGAAAATGGCGATTATAATGTTCGACGGGTGGATCGCTGCGCAGGCTCACCCATACCATCTGCGGCAGATAATCCAGGATCCTCTTCAACTCGGCAAGCGAACGGTCGCGGCTTTTCCGGTCGCCGTCGATCACGTCGCTCATCACCCAGAGCTCGCGGGGGTCGACGGGCTTCATGGTGACCCCGCCTTCGCGAAAATTGTCGTCATGGGTTCGGCATCCTGATCCGTCCGCTGGCGCGACAGCGATGATTCGAATCGCCGACGATCGAGATGTAAATGCCGATAGTTTAAGGATGTTTACCCTG
>CBIGXQ010000223.1:0-2273 GCA_966193865.1 uncultured Sphingosinicella sp.
GAGCGGAAGCCGAGCTTCCTCAGCACCCGGCCGGAGGCGGGATTGTCGATGAAATGGCCCGCCCGGAGCCGGCGAAGCCTGAGCCCGCGCCGGGCGATGTCGACCACCGCTCTGCCCGCTTCGGTGGCATAGCCCCGGCCCCAGAACGGACGAGCGATCCAATAGCCGAATTCGAGGCCGTCCTCAGGCGAATGGCCGAAGCCGATGCAGCCGATCAGCCGCGGCGCGGCGTCGGTCCGCAAATTGATCAGCCAACGGGTGGCGAGCGGCCCATCGGGTTCGCGCTCGAGGAAGGCTTCGGCGTCGGCAAAGCTGTAGGGCCAGGGCGCATTGGCGAGATTGCAGACGATCCGCTCGTCGCAGATCGCCTGGAAGAGCGCCGGGGCGTCCTCCTTCCAGCCGGGCCGAAGCAACAGTCTTTCCGTTCGCGCGAACATGACTTTTCCCCTTCCACATCCGCCGCCGGCCTTGCCCCATATGAGCTTCGGTCCGGCGACACTTTCGTGAGGGAGAAAAGAAAAGGGAGAGGACCGGCGGCCCTCTCCCTCACTTGGTTCTCTACCGAGATCCTTGGGCCGCCCATCCCGGGCCAGCCCTTTCTCGGCTGACCCTATTCCGCTGCTGCTTCAATCTGCCACATGTCGATATGGACAAATTTGCGGCCGAGCTTCCCGTCGCGGAACGCAACTCGGCCGTCGGTAAGCGCAAAGAGGGTATGGTCCTTGCCCATGCCGACGCCGGAGCCCGGATAATATTTGGTGCCGCGCTGACGCACGATGATGTTGCCCGGGACGACGGCTTCGCCACCGAACTTCTTCACGCCGAGGCGCTTGCTCTGAGAGTCGCGGCCGTTGCGGGACGAGCCGCCTGCTTTCTTATGTGCCATGACGAAATACTACCTTCGAATCCTTAAGCGTTCTTATCAGCAGCCGGCTTCTTTGTCGAAGCCTTCTTCTTCGGCGCCGGCGAATCGGTCTGCTCGCTCGCCGTCGGTTCGGACTTGGCGGGGGCCTGGGCCTTCGCTTCGGTCTTCGCCGTTTCCTTCTTCGCCTTCTTCGGCGCCGGGCTGTCCGTCAGCGGGCTTTCGGCGCCCTCGATGTTGGCCGGAGCCTGGGCCTTCGCCTTGGCCGGAGCCTCGGCCTTGGCCGGAGCCTGAGCAGCGGCCGGAGCCGCTTCGGCCTTCTTGGCAGGCGCCTTCTTTTCGGCCTTCTGGTCGCCGATCGCAGTGATCCGAAGGATAGTGTGCTGCTGGCGGTGGCCGCGCTTGCGCCGGTAATTGTGGCGGCGGCGCTTCTTGAAGACGACGACCTTGTCGCCTTTCGCCTGGGCGATGATCTCGGCCGAGACGGTCAGGCCGTCGGTCGACTTGAGGTCGCCGCCGTCGCCCGCGAGCAGGACGTCGTCCAGGGTCACCTTGTCGCCCGCCTCTCCGGCCAGCTTCTCGACGACGATCTTGTCTCCGGCGGCAACGCGATACTGCTTGCCGCCCGTGCGCACGATAGCGAACATGGGTCTGTCCAAACCTTCCAAATGCTTGACCGCGCGGGATGGCGCGAGGCCGGGCCCCACGCGGAAGGCCGGCTGCTACATAGGCGCGGGCCCGGTGTCAACCAAGAGGGCCGCTGAAATCCGCCTTCGACGGGCGGCTAGTGGCGCCGTTCGCGGCGCAGCCGGTAGCGGCCGTCGGCGAAGCCTTCGAAGATGCCGGAAATGGCGGGATGGTCGATCGGCTCGCCATCGTCGTCGGGGAGCAGATTCTGCTGGCTGACATAAGCGACGTAGGAGGATTCCGAATTCTCGGCGAGGAGATGATAGAAGGGCTGGTCCTTGGGCGGCCTGATGTCCTCGGGGATCGACTGGTACCATTCCTCGCTGTTGGCGAAGACAGGATCGACGTCGAAGACGACGCCGCGGAAATCGAACAGCCGGTGCCGGACCAGCTCGCCGACCGAGAATCGGGCATGGGCGATGGGCGGCGCCTTGAGAGCGCGTCCATCGGCGGCGGTGGCGGCGGCGATGTTGCGGCTTCGGTTCACGCCTCCTATGTAGGCGCCCCTGAGCAGGGCGACAAGCAAGGCTCGGTTCGCAAGGCGATCAGCGGCTTGGCAAGGCTCGGACCTTGAGCTAGAGCGCGCGGCTCATCGACCGGCCCCCGAATCCAGGGGGGCCTGCCATGCAGCGGAGAGGTGCCGGAGTGGTCGATCGGGGCGGTCTCGAAAACCGTTGAGCCCGCAAGGGTTCCGAGGGTTCGAATCCCTCCCTCTCCGCCATGG
>CBIGXQ010000224.1:0-2267 GCA_966193865.1 uncultured Sphingosinicella sp.
CCTCGAGCGCCTGAAAGCGGCGGCGCCTTGACCGAAGCCTTGGCCCGGGCCTCGGCGAACGAGACGAGCCGCCTCTTCTCCTGGTCCCAGAGAACGAGCCGAACCGCCCGGAAGCTCTGGCCGATCGTCACCCGGCTGCACTGGGCGAGCTCAGGCACTTCGCGAAGGACCTCGGGAAGCCGGTAATAGGGAATCCGGCTCGCCAGATGATGGACGTGGTGGACCCCGATATTGGCGCTGAACCAGCGAAGGACGAGCGGCAGATCGTAATGCGAGCTGCCGTGGAGCGCGGCGGCGTGGAAGGACCAGTCGCCCTCCTTGTCCCAGCAGGTGTGCTCGAACTGATGCTGGACGTAGAAGAACCAGACGCCGAGCGAGGCGGCGACGAGCATGATCGGCAGGTGGACGAGAAGGAAGAGCTTCAGGCCCATCGCCCAGATCAGAGCGCCGGCGAGCGCGGCGATGCTGGCATTGGTCCCCATCGCGCTGAGCCAGGGCCGCCAGCCCTTCGTCATCATTCCGATCGGCAGACGGTGGCGAAGAAGGAACAGATAGGCCGGGCCGAGCCCGAACAGGACGATCGGGTGGCGATAGAGGCGGTAGCGGAGCCGGCCGGCGGGTCCGAGCGCGCGATATTCGGCCACGGTGAGGGTGTCGACGTCGCCGACTCCGCGGGCGTCGAGATTGCCGGTGCTGGCATGATGGATGGCATGGGAGCGGCGCCAGTAATCATAAGGCGTGAAGGTGAGGACGCCGAGGATCCGGCCGAGCCAGTCGTTGCTCGCCCGGCCGCGGAAGAAGGCGCCGTGGCCGCAATCGTGCTGGATGAGGAAGAGCCTGAGAAGGAAGGCGCCGGCCGGAACGGTCAGGGCCAGGCCGATCAGGGGATGGCCCCAGCTGAAGGCGGCCCAGGAGAGGAGCCAAAGACAAAGGAAGGGCGCGGCCGTGACCGCGAGCTCAAACAGGCTCCGTGCCGATTTCGGCTGCCGAAACCGGAGGATCTCCTGGTGAAGGATTTTGGGATCGGGCGCTGGGAGACGAGAGAGCGGTGCGTGCAAGAAGAAGCTTTCAAATGAAACGGCGATGTGCAGGCAACGCTCCGGCGGACCAGAGGCTGCCTGAGAAATCGATGCGGGCCTTCCTCACCGAGTTCGAATGTGCAGCTATCTAGCCGAACCAGCCTCCAAAGGCATTGTTTTTCGAACGGCGACCGGCAGGGGCGGCGGCCGCGAGCGTCATTGGGCCCTCGTCGCCTGGCGCACCAGCTCCGCGACAAGGCGTAGCGAAAGCGTGGCGGCCGACCTCTCACGCCGTCACGGCAAGCGAGATTTTCCCCGGCGCAGCGTGTATGGGCGTCGGCTGGGCTCCGCCCCGGCGCCCATTCGAACGTGACTGGCGAAGGAGGAGGAAGAGATGACCCGAGCGTTTCTGATGACCGCAATCGGCGCCCTTTCGTTCACCGCGGCCGCCTGCGGCGACTATGACGAGGAATCCTACAACAACGCCGCCTATGACGCGGGCAATGCGACCTATGACGAGGGCAATGCATCCTACGACTCGAACGCGTCCTACAACGAATCCGGAAACGATTCCGATTATGCGCCGCCGACCGACGGCAACGACATGGACAATGGTATGGACGGCGATCCGACCAACAACATGACGAACAGCTACTGAACCTCGCCCGGGTCGACGTGTAGGCGAAGCGGACCGTGCCGGCCCCCACCAAAGGGGCCGGCCGTTCCGCGTCCTGAGGCAGATGTTCAGCCGGCCGGGCTCAAGCTCGTGAACACGGCGAGCTGGGCGTCGAAGGCGCGCCTGAAGGCGGGCCGTTCCTCGCCTCGCCCGACATAGGCCGACAAGTTCGGAAATTCGTCCAACAGGCCCGAAGAGCGGAGCCTGAGCAGGACGTTCACCATCAGCAGGTCGCCCGCGCTGAAATCGCCCCCGAGCCAGTCGGAATCGCCGAGACGCCGGGAAAGCTGGTCCAGGCGGGCGCGAACGCGCGAATGAAGGAGCGGCTGGCGCTGCTCGAACCAGGGCTCTTCCCGCTCGAGGACGAAGGCCATGCTGAGCTCGACGATCGGCGGCTCGACCGTGTTCAAAGCGGCGAACATCCAGCTGATCGCGCGCGCGCGCTGGTCCGGGTCGCGAGCAAGCAGGACCTCGGAACGCTCGGCGATGTGGAGGACGATCGCCCCGGATTCGAACAGAGCGAGGTCGCCCTCCTCCCAGGTCGGGATCTGACCGAACGGGTTCAGCGCGAG
>CBIGXQ010000225.1:0-2154 GCA_966193865.1 uncultured Sphingosinicella sp.
TACCGAGCTCTATCGCGGCGCCGAATATGTCGTCGACTTCCTGCCCAAGGTGAAGCTCGAGGTGGTCGTCGAGGACGGCCTCGCCGAACGGGTGGTCGAGGCGATCGCCGCCGCCGCCCGCACCGGCCGGATCGGCGACGGCAAGATCTTCGTCTCTTCGGTCGAGGAGGCCTTGCGGATCCGGACCGGCGAGCGGGGCTCCGACGCGATCTGAAGAGGCGTTCCGCTCGTCCCGTTAAGGCGTTAAGGGCGGCGTGGTGGACGATCCCCTGCTCGCCTCGATGTCGCCCCAGGAGGTGCGGACCGCGATGCGGACCCTTGGCTACCGGACCCAGAACGAGCTCGCCGAGGCGATCGGGGTCAGCCGCTCCGCGGTAAGCCTGTGGCTCGACGGCAAGGTCGGGGTGCCGAGGCCGGTGGCGATGCTTCTGAGGATGCTCGTCGCGGCGCAGCGGCGGCAATATTGAATCGCCTTTCCGGCTGAGGACTTGCCTTCACGACTCCGTCCCGCCTCCGGCGACGCACCTCCGTTCAAGAAAGGCTCCCCGCGCCTTTTCTCGTGAATTATTCACCGGCGCTGGACGCCTCGGGCGGCTGCCGGAATCCTCTCGACGAGCGCTTCGGAGATTCGTCCGGGCGCGTTCGAACCCATTTTCTCGAAGACAGGGCGATCTCACATGGCGAACAGCGCAGGCAGCATCCTCAAGCAGATCAAGGAGCAGGAGATCGAGTGGGTCGACCTCAGGTTCACCGACCCCAAGGGCAAGTGGCAGCATCTCAGCATGTGCGCCGGGATCGTCGACGAGGACCAGCTCACCGACGGCTTCATGTTCGACGGCTCGTCGATCGCCGGCTGGAAGGCGATCAACGAGAGCGACATGATCCTGAAGCCCGATCTCGACGCCTGGTATCTCGACCCGTTCAGCGCGACCCCGATGGGAATCCTGTTCTGCGACGTCGTCGACCCGGGCACCGGCGAGCTTTATGCCCGCGACCCGCGCTCGACCGCGAAGCGCGCCGAAGCCTATCTCAAGGCGACCGGAATCGGCGACACCGTCAATGTCGGGCCCGAGGCGGAATTCTTCATGTTCGACGACGTCCGCTTCGAGGACGGCTATGCCGCCTCCGGCTTCCGGATCGACGATATCGAGCTTCCGACCAATACCGGCCGCCAGTACGAGGCGGGCAATCTCGCCCACCGGCCGCGCGAGAAAGGCGGCTATTTCCCGGTGGCGCCGGTCGACAGCGCGATGGACATCCGTGCCGAGATGGTCTCGACCATGCTCGAAATGGGCCTGCCGATGGACAAGCACCATCACGAGGTCGCCGCCAGCCAGCACGAGCTCGGACTCACTTACGGCACCCTGGTCGAGACCGCCGACCGGATGCAGATCTACAAATATGTCGTCCACATGGTCGCCCAGGCCTATGGCAAGACCGCGACCTTCATGCCCAAGCCGATCAAGGGCGACAACGGCTCCGGGATGCACACCCACGTGTCGATCTGGAAAGGCGGCAAGCCGCTCTTCGCCGGCAACGGCTATGCCGGCCTGTCGGAAACGGCGCTCTACTTCATCGGCGGGGTCATCCGCCACGCCAAGGCGCTGAACGCCTTCACCAACCCGACCACCAACAGCTACAAGCGCCTCGTCCCCGGTTTCGAGGCGCCGGTCCTGCTCGCTTATTCGAGCCGCAACCGCTCCGCTTCCTGCCGGATCCCCTACGGCACCGGAGAGAAAGCGAAGCGAGTCGAGTTCCGTTTTCCCGACGCGATGGCCAATCCCTATCTGGCCTATGCGGCGATCCTGATGGCCGGGCTCGACGGGATCCAGAACCGGATCCACCCGGGCGATCCGATCGACAAGAATCTCTACGATCTCCCGCCTCAGGAGCTCGCCGAAGTCCCGACCGTGTGCGGATCGCTTCGCGAGGCGCTGCTCGCCCTTCACAGCGACCGCGCCTTCCTGACCAAGGGCGACGTGTTCAGCGACGACCAGATCGACGCCTATATGGAATTGCGGTGGGAAGAGCAGCTGCGCTGGGAGACGACGCCGAGCCCGGTCGAATATGACATGTATTATTCGTCCTGATCCCCGCTCGGGGCGCCCGGAACCGGGCGGGCGCCCCGCCGGTTCTCTCCTCAAATCCCGTTTC
>CBIGXQ010000226.1:0-2139 GCA_966193865.1 uncultured Sphingosinicella sp.
TCGAAAACGCCGTCGCGGCGATGGCGTCGGGCGCGCGGCCGCCGTCGACGATCGCCCATGATCCCACCGCGCCGGCCCGGGCGCTGGCCGAATTCACCCGCCAGATGTGGACCGATCCGGTCGGAATCCTCCAGGCCAGCCAGGCCGCGGCGGCGGAATGGATCGAGCTTTGGGGGATCGCCGCCCGCCGCGCCGCCGGCGCCGAGGCCGAGCCCATGATCGCGCCGGAACGCGGCGACCGCCGGTTCAACGATCCCGCCTGGTCGGAAGAGCCCGTCTTCGACTATCTCAAGCAGGCCTATCTGCTCGCCAGCCGCCAGGCGACCGACCTCGTCGAGCAGGCGGAAGGGGTGGACGAGGCGACCCGGACCAAGGCCCTCTTCTTCACCCAGGCCTATCTCAACGCCTTGTCGCCGGCCAATTTCGCCTTCACCAACCCGGAGGCGATCCGGCGGGCGATCGATACCGGATCGATCAGCCTGCTGTCGGGTCTCGCCAACCTGCTCGCCGACGCGGCGAGCGAGGCGAAGCTGCCGCAGCGCCGCGCGAGCGCCGAGTTCGAGCTCGGCCGAGACATTGCCGCGACCCCGGGCAGCATCGTCTTCCAGAACGATCTGATGCAGCTCATCCAGTACGCGCCGAGCACGGAGACGGTCTGGCGCCGGCCCTTGCTCTACGTGCCGCCGCTGGTGAACAAATATTACCTCCTCGATCTCCAGCCGAAATCGAGCCTGATCCGCTGGCTGGTCGAGCAGGGCCACAATGTCTTCGTCATCTCCTGGGTCAATCCGGGGCCCGAGCTCGGCGACAAGGGGCTTGCCGATTATCTCGAGCAGGGCCCGGTCGTCGCATTGGACGCGATCGAGAAGGCGACCGGCGAACGCCGGGCGGACCTGTTCGGGTTCTGCATGGGCGGGACGCTGGCCGGGATCGCCGCCGCCCTGCTCGCCGCGCGGGGCGAAGGCGATCGCCTGGGGTCGGTCACCGCGATCGGTTCGCTGTTCGATTTCGCCCGGCTCGGCCAGTGGTCGACCTTCACCGAGCCCGAGCAGCTCGCGGCGATGGAGCGCCACCTTCACGCGAAGGGAATCATGCACGCCCACGAACTGCAGGCCCTGTTCAGCGTCGTTCGCGCCAACGACCTGATCTGGTCGTCGGTGGTCAGCCACTATCTGCTCGACAGGGAAGCGCCGCCTTCCGACATCCTCCACTGGTTCGCCGACGGCGCCCACATCCCGAAGGCCTTCCTGCTCGACTGGGTCGGCGGCGTGCTCAGGGACAACCAGCTCGTCCGCGCCGGCGCGCTCAAGGTCGGCGAAGACTCCATCGATCTCGGCGCGGTCGAAACGCCGGTGATGGTCGTCTCGCTGAAGGACGACCATGTCTCGGCCTGGGAGGCGACCTATGACGGGGCGAAGCTGTTCGGCGGCGAGGTCCGCTTCCTCCTCGGCGGCTCGGGCCACAATGCCGGCGTGATCAACCCCCCGTCGGCCAACAAGCATGGCTATTGGACGAACGAGGCGATGCCGGAAACGGCCGAGGAATGGATGGAACAGGCCGTCCGCAACGAAGGCTCCTGGTGGCCGGACTGGCAGGCCTGGCTCGTCCGCGACGGCGTGGACCGGGTCAAGGCGCGGATCCCCGGCAAGGGCAAATTGAAGGCGATCGAGCCGGCGCCGGGCAGCTACGTCCGAATGCGCTAAACCCTCCGTCACCCCAGCGCAGGCTGGGGTCCAGACGGAGGTAGGGGCGACAAGACAGCATGGATTCCAGCCTGCGCTGGAATGACGAAATGAGGGACGCGATGGCAGACTATGAAACGATCCTGGTCGAGCAGAAGGGCGCGGTGACGCTGATCACGCTCAACCGGCCGCAGGCGCTCAACGCGCTCAACTCGGCGGTCCTGGCCGATCTGATCCGGGCGTTCGAGGCCTATGATTCCGATCCGGGCCAGCGTTGCGCCGTCCTCACCGGCTCGGAAAAGGCGTTCGCCGCCGGCGCCGACATCAAGGAAATGTCGGACCAGGGCTTCGCCTCGATGTATTCGTCCAACTTCTTCGCCGGCTGGGAGAAGGTCACCGCGACCCGAAAGCCGTGGATCGCCGCCGTCGCCGGCTATGCGCTCGGCGGCGGCTGCGA
>CBIGXQ010000227.1:0-2138 GCA_966193865.1 uncultured Sphingosinicella sp.
ACCGAGCTTCTGAAGCAGCCGCAATACAGCCCGATGCCGGTCGAGGAGCAGGTCGTCTCCATCTTCGCCGGCGTCAACGGCTTCATCGACAGCGTGCCGACCGACGCGGTGACCCGCTTCGAAAGCGCTTTGCTCAGCCACATGCGCTCGGACCATGCCGAAATCCTCGGCAAAATCCGCGACACCAAGACGCTCGACGACGACACGGCCGGCCAGCTTCGGACGATCATCGGCGATTTCGTGAAGACGTTCGCGTAACGCACTGGAAACACCGTTCGCCCTGAGCTTGTCGAAGGGCTTTCCTTCCTCGGGGGGAATTTGACGGGAAGGGCTTCGACAGGCTCAGCCCGAACGGAAATGGGAAGCGAGTAAATGGCCTCTCTCAAGGCGCTCAAGATCAGGATCGGCTCGGTCAAGTCGACCCAGAAGATCACCAAGGCGATGAAGATGGTCGCCGCAGCCAAGCTGCGCCGGGCGCAGATGGCCGCCGAGGCCGCGCGTCCCTATTCGGACCGGCTCGAAGCGGTCGTGTCGAGCCTGGCGTCGACCGTCGCCGTCGGACCGCAGAGCCCCAAGCTGCTCGCCGGCACCGGCGCCGACCAGACCCACCTGCTCGTCGTCTGCACGTCCGACCGCGGCCTTGCCGGCGGCTTCAACGCGAACATCGTCCGGGCGGCTCGCCGCAAGGCCGAGGAATTGCAGGGCCAGGGCAAGACGGTCCGCTTCTACCTGGTCGGCCGCAAGGGCCGGGCCGTCATCCAGCGCCTCTATCCCCGCCAGATCGTCCACCAGCACGACACCAGCGGAATCCGGCAGCTGAGCTTCGCCGATGCCCAGGCGATCGCCGACGACCTGATCGATCGCTACACCACCGACGGCATCGACGTCGTCCACCTCTTCTATGCCCGCTTTCGATCGGCCCTGGTCCAGGAGCCGATCGCCCAGCAGATCATCCCCGTCCCGCTCGGCGAGAGCGCCGGGCCGGACTCGGGCGGAGTCGCTCCGGCCGTCGATTATGAGCCCGACGAGGACGAGATCCTCGCCGATTTGCTGCCGCGCAACGTCGCCATCCAGATCTTCCGCGCCTTGCTCGAGAATGCCGCTTCGGAGCAGGGCAGCCGGATGACCGCGATGGACAATGCCACGCGCAATGCCGGCGACATGATCAACCGACTGACGATCGAATATAACCGGACCCGCCAGGCGGCGATCACCAAGGAGCTCATCGAGATCATCTCGGGGGCCGAGGCGCTGTGACGATGTTCGCCGTTTTCGCTCTGGCCGCCGCGGCCGCCCTATCGGCTGCGTCGGCACCGGTTCCGGCCCAGGAAGACGTCCGGCAGGCGCTCGCCGACGAGCTCGCCTCGCGCTGCGGCGACGACGACGCCTGCATCGCCCGCCAGCCGGCGACTTCGGTCCGGGCCCTCACCTGCTTATCCGAGGAGGAGGGCGTGGCCCTCTGCCGTTATGAAAGCCGCACCGGCACCGCCACCTGGCGCGCCGGCGAAACCCGATTCCGCTTCGACGTCGAGACCGAGCTCTGGTTCATCGACGGCGAGGCGCGCTGACCAGATTGCACGAAGGAAGAGAAGACATGGCCACCGCCGCTAAGACCGCCCCAACAACCAACAATGTCGGCCGAATCAGCCAGGTGATCGGCGCCGTCGTCGACGTGACCTTCGACGCCGAGCTTCCGGAGATCCTGAGCGCGCTCGAGACGGACAATGGCGGCAACCGCCTCGTCCTCGAAGTCGCCCAGCATCTCGGCGAGAGCACCGTCCGGACGATCGCGATGGATTCGACCGACGGCCTCACCCGCGGCCAGGAAGTCCGCGACACCGGCTCTCAGATCCGGGTCCCGGTCGGTCCGAAGACGCTCGGCCGGATCATGAACGTCATCGGCGAGCCGATCGACGAGCGTGGCCCGATCGGCGCCGACCAGTCCGCCCCGATCCACGCCGATGCCCCCCTGTTCGTCGACCAGTCGACCGACAGCAGCATCCTCGTCACCGGGATCAAGGTCATCGACCTGCTCGCGCCTTACGCGAAGGGCGGCAAGATCGGCCTGTTCGGCGGCGCCGGGGTCGGCAAGACCGTGCTCATCCAGGAGCTGATCAACAACATCGCCAAGGGCCATG
>CBIGXQ010000228.1:0-2110 GCA_966193865.1 uncultured Sphingosinicella sp.
CTCGAACGCAGCGGATCCGATCTCCTGCTTCATTATGCGATCGCCGACATCGCCTGGTTCGTCGACGACGGGGACCCGGTCGATAGCGAGGCCTGGCGGCGCGGCGCGACCCTCTATCTTCCCGACGGCAAGGCGCCGCTCTACCCGCCGGTCCTGAGCCAAGGGGTGGCGAGCCTCCTTCCCGATGGGCCTCGGCCGGCGGTGATCTTCACCGTCCGGGTCGCTCCGGACGGGGAGGTAAGGCTCGATTCGGCGGAGCGGGCGGTGATCCGAAGCCGGGCGAAGCTCGCTTATGACGCCGTCCGCGAGGAGGACCTGCCACCCGACTTTCCGGAGCTTTCGAGGCGGATACAGGCGGCCGAGGCGCGGCGCGGCGCGAAGCGGGTCGATCCGCCCCAGCAGGAAGTCGTCGAGCTCGAGGAGGGCCGCTTCTCGCTCGACTTCCGGCCGATGCGCGAATCGGAGCGCAACAATGCGGCCATGTCGCTCGCGGCCAATCTTGCCATCGCCGATCTTCTCGCGGAGCACCGAACCGGCCTGTTCCGGGTCATGGCCGAGCCCGACGAAAGGGCCGTTCAGCGGCTCCGGCAGACGGCGCGCGCGTTCAGGATCGAATGGCCGGCGCCGATGCCGCTCGAATCGCTCGAGCGGATCCTCGATCCGGACGAGCCGCGCCAGGCCGCCTTGATGCTGGCGATACGGCGGGCCGGTCCGCCGGCATCCTATCTCCCCTGGAAGGACGATGAGCGGCCCTGGCATGCGGCAATGGCGGCGACTTATGCCCATGCGACGGCGCCGCTTCGCCGGCTCGCCGACCGCTACGTCGTGATGGCCACTTTGGCGATCGCCAATGGCGATCCGGTTCCGGAATCGGCCGAACAGGCTTTTCCCCGCCTGCCCAAGGTCATGGCCAAGGCCGACACCCTCGCTTCGCAGATCGATCGGGCCGTCGTCGACCTCGCCGAAGCGGTCATGCTCGAGCCTCGGATCGGCGAAACCTTCGCCGCGATCGTCACCGATTCCGACCAGCGCGGCGTCCGGGTCCAGCTCCGCGACTTGCCCGTCGTCGCGAGGGTCAGCGCCAACAAGGTCCAGCCAGGCGACGAGCTGGTTCTGAAGCTGGTCGCCGCCGATGCCGGCAAGCGCGCGATCAGCTTCCAGCGCCTGGCCTGAACGGCGCCGGCATGGCCCTGCTTGATCAGCCGACTCTTTGCCGCCACTGATCCGATCCATGGACGTTCATCCGGCGATCCGCCACGAACCCGATCCCGAACATCCCGGCTGGTGGACCTGGGACGTCGCCGACGACGATCGGTTCAACGCGACGATCGGCAAGCTTCTCGTCCGGGAAGAGGGTCCGGGGCGGGCGACCTGCCGGATGTTCCCGGAGCGGCGCCATTCGAACCTCGGCGAGATGGTCCATGGCGGCGCGATCCTGACCTTCATCGACATGGCCTTCTTCGCCGGCGGCCGAGTTGCCGGGGCCGACGTGATCCGGGCGGTGACTCTCGATTGCAGCGTCCGATTCCTGTCGCCTGGGAAGATCGGAGTCCCGCTCGACGCCGAAGTGGAGATATTGCGCGAGACGAAGCGGCTCGCTTTCTTCGCCGGCAAGGTCGTTCAGCAGGGGGAGCTTGTCGCCGCCTTTTCGGGCGCGCTTCGCAAGTCGGACCGTGGCCTCGGTCGCTGATCGCTATGGCGAGCTCGTCGAGGCCGGCGAGCTCAAGCCGGACCGCGACCAGGAAAAGGCGGTCGAGAGCCTCGACCGGCTCGCGGCGGAGCTTGCGCAGGCGCGAAGGCCTGGGCTCCTCGCCGGACTGTTCGGCAAGGCCGAACCGCGGCCCCGGGGAATCTATCTGTGGGGCGGGGTTGGCCGCGGCAAATCCATGCTGATGGACCTCGCCTTCGAATCGATCGCGGTTCGGCCCAAGCGCCGGGTCCATTTCCACGAATTCATGCTCGAAGTGCATGGCCGGCTGAGGCAGGAAAGGACCAAGGAGGCCGGCGATCCGATCCCGCCGGTGGCGGCGGCGATCGCCGAGGAGGCGAGGCTCCTCGCCTTCGACGAGATGGTGATCAACAACAGCGCCGACGCGATGATCCTGTCGCG
>CBIGXQ010000229.1:0-2106 GCA_966193865.1 uncultured Sphingosinicella sp.
CCCATGAGCAGGCCGCCCTGTCCACCGGACAGGGCTACGAACCTCTGCGAGAGGTTCGTACCTGCTCATCCCTCATCAAGGGGTGTCCAGCAGTCAGCTGCTCCTCCGAAAATCCACCGCCCTCATTGCACCCCGCAGCGCCTTCGCGCCTTCCTTCTCCTTCGCGCCTTCGCGTGAACCAACAGCGCCCATCCAGCGCACCGCTGCCAGCCGCTCCCACAAAACCGGTAGGCCGCAGCCCCTTCGCGTCCTTCGCCCCTTCGCGTGCAACAAACAGCCTCGGCAACCGCACCACCCCGAAGCCCCATATCGACAAAGCCCCAAAAAGCGGGAAGGACGGGCCCGCGCCGCCACGGGAGGAAGAATGACGGGAATAGCCTCGCGATCGCAGCTTCGGCTGAGCTTCCTCCGCTACGCTCTGTTCACCGTGCCCGCGGTGCTCCTTCTCGGCACAATCTCCGGCCGGATCGCCAATTCGGGCTACGGCAATCCCTGGTTCGACGCTCTCACCAAGCCCGCTTTCATGCCCCCGGGCTGGGTGTTCGGCGCCGCCTGGACCCTTCTCTACATCGCCTTGGGCTTCGCTCTGGCGATGATCCTCCACGCCCGCGGCGCCCGCCTGCGGGGGGCGGTGATCACCCTCTTCCTTCTCCAGCTCGCGCTCAATTACAGCTGGTCGCCGATCTTCTTCGCCGAACACCGGGTCGATCTCGCTTTCGCGATCCTCCTGATCATGATCGGCCTGACACTGGTCCTCGCCGTCCTGACCTGGCGGATCCGCCGCGTCGCCGCCTTGCTTATCCTCCTTTATCTCGGCTGGCTCGTCTTCGCCGCCTTGCTCACCTTCGAGATCGGCCGCCTCAATCCCGGGGCGGAGCTTGCGCCTCGGCCCGCGGCCACCGATATCGTCCTTTGAACCAGACACAGGGAAGACTCTGATGCAGTCCCAGAACCGGATGTTCGACGATTTCGTGAAGGTGATGAACGGCGCTGCCGGCACCCTCGCCGGGATGACCCGCGAGGCCCAGGCGGCGATGCAGGAGCGCGCCCGCGACTGGATCGGCGGGCTCGACATGGTCAGCCGCGAGGAGTTCGAGACGGTGAAGGCGCTCGCCGTCGCCGCCCGCGACGAAAATGCCGCCTTGCGCGCCCGGATCGAGGCGCTCGAGGCCCGTTCGGCGCCCTCCGCCGGAACCGCCTCGGCCGCGCCCCCCAAGGCCGCCGCGAAGCCCGCCGCCAGCCGCCCGCGCCGCAAGCCGGGCGCGTCGGAAGGCGCCGTCTGATAATCCACAGCTTTGTTGCCGGAACCGCTCGGCCTTCCTTGCGCTTTGCCGGGAGGACGTTCAGATTCGACGTGAACAAAGCGAGTTTGGAAGCGCTTCATGGACATGGATGAGTATGAGCTCGAACGCGAGGCCAGCGCCCCGATCGACATGCTCGAGCAATATTACAGCGCTCTCGGCTGGGCGTTCGAGCGCAATGGCGAGGACGAGATCGTTTCCTCCTTCCAGGGCAGCTGGACCCAATATGAGCTTCGCGCGATCTGGCGCTCGGAGGACCAGGTCCTCCAGTTCCTCGCTCTCCCCGACGTGCGCGTCTCGGCCGAGAAGCGCGCCGCCACCTATGAGACGATCGGGCTGATCAACGAGCAGCTCTGGCTCGGCCATTTCGAGCTCTGGTCGACCTCCGGCCTCGTCCTCTTCCGCCACGCCGCCTTGCTCGACAATGACGACAATAATGGCAGCCTCAGCCTCCAGCAGGCCGAGACTTTGGTCGAGGCCGCGATCGAGGAATGCGAGCGCTTCTACCCGGTCTTCCAGTTCGTCCTCTGGGCCGACAAGACCCCCCAGGAAGCCATCGCCGCCGCCCTCATCGAAACCCAGGGCGAAGCCTGACCCCACGCGCATATTCCGCGCCCGCCGTCATTCCCGCTCCCCACCGTCATTCCCGCGAAGGCGGGAATCCCGCTTCTTCCTTTCGCGCCTCCTCACCCATCGCCCCGCGTGCGGCAGGCGCCATTTTCCACGCGAAGCCGCGAAGAAGAAGACAAGGCGCGAAGAGGAAGCCTAATCCCCTCCCCTTGATGGGGATGGGGAGGGGTAGGGG
>CBIGXQ010000230.1:0-2099 GCA_966193865.1 uncultured Sphingosinicella sp.
ATCGAGAAGGCCGGCGAGGATCAGCCTTCCGCCCGGAGCGAGGGCGGCGGCGATCGCAGGCGCGAGCTCGATCAGCGGACCGGCGAGGATGTTGGCGATGACGAGGTCGTAGGGGGCTTTCGCCTGGAGACGTTCATGATCGAGGCCCGCCGCGACGACCAGCTCGAGCTGACCGCGCGCTCGGCCGATGTCGATCCGGTTGATCGCCGCATTCTCCGCAGCCACCTCGATCGAGACCGGGTCGATGTCCGAGGCCAGGGCCCGCGCCGCCGGCCACAGCCGAATCGCCGCGAAGGCGAGGAGTCCGGTGCCGGTGCCGAGATCGACCAGATTGGCGAAGGCGGCGCCCTCGTTCTTCAGCCGGTCCAGAGCGAGCAGGCAGCCGGTGGTGGTTTCGTGCTGGCCGGTGCCGAAGGCCCGCCCCGCATCGACCTCGAAGGCGATCGCTTGTTCCGGCACCCTGTCGCGATGCGCCGGCGTGTGGACGAAGAAACGGCCGGCGTGGATCGGCTCGAGGCCCTGCTGGCTCAGCGTCACCCAATCCTGGTCTTCAATCTCCTCGACCTCGGCTTTGAAGCCTTTGGCGCTCGGGACCAGCGACTGGAGGAGGGCGATATCGGCCTCGCTCGGCTCACGGTCGAAATAGGCGTCGAGCCGCCAATGATCGGGGCGAGTGGCATCGACCTCGCTCGTCATCAGCACCGGCGGCGAATCGAGCCGCGCGAATTCGGCGATGTCCTCCTTGAGCGAATCAGCCTCGGCGCGGCTGCAGGGCAGGCTGACCTTCCAGCTGTCCGCCATCAGCGGACGAAGCTCGCGCCGTTGACGTCGATGACCGCGCCGGTCGCGGACGGCGGCGCCTCGAGCGCGAGCCAGCGCACCGTCTCGGCGACCTCGTCGGTCGTCGCCGGGCGGCCGATCGGAAGGTCGCCCAGCGAGGCCAGCCCGCCGCGGCTCTGGATATAGTCGTCGACCATTCCGGTCACGGTGAAGCCCGGGCAGACGGTGAAGGCGTAGATGCCTTCGCCGGCATATGCGCGGGCGATCGTCTTCGACATCGCCACCATGCCCGCCTTGGACGCGGCATAATGCCAATGGTCGGGACTGTCGCCGCGATAGGCGGCCCGGCTTGCAATGTTGACGATCCGGCCGCCGCCGCCGCGCTCGCGGAAATGGAGCACGGCCAATCGGCAAAGGTCGGCCGAGGCGCGCAGATTGACCCGGAGGGTCCGCTCCCAGGCCGATTCCCATTCCTGGTCGCTGCCGTCGATCGCCACGGCCTCGAAGATCCCGGCATTGTTGACGACGACGTCGATCCGGCCGTCGAGCGCCGCCATCGCTTCCCACCACAAGGCGGTGGCGCCCTCGGGATTCGAAAGATCGGCGGCGATCAGGCCGCCGCCTCCGGCCGAGTTGTGGCCGACGACGCGCTGGCCCCCCAGGGCCGAAGCGATCGATTGGCCGATTCCCCGGCTGGCGCCGGTGACGAGGATGTGGAGCGGGTTCGAAGACGAGTCTGGCATGGCGCGGGCGATAGGCCCGGTCGCGCCTCCAGGGAAGACCGCTCGCTTTGGGTTAGGCGGCGAAGGTGCTGACGAACCGGCCGGCCGTGGCCTTGAACCGCGCCATCTCCTCGTCGACCTCGGAGAAATTCTTCTCGACCTCGTCGATCTCGGCGGCGACGTTCTCGGTGTCGCTTCGGATCGCGGCGATCGTCGACGACATGGAGTCGGCGGCAAGCGCGGTCTCGTCGACCGCGGCGGTGATCATCGTCACCGTCTGGGCCTGCATCTCCATCGCCTCGCGGATCCGGTCGGCGCTGGTCTGGACTTCCTCGACCGTCGTCTGGATCGAATCATTGGCATCGACGGTCTGCTTGGTCGCCGTCTGGATGGCGGCGATCTTGGCGGTGATGTCGTCGGTGGCTCGGGCGGTCTGGCTGGCCAGCGACTTCACCTCCTGGGCGACGACCGCGAAGCCGCGGCCGGCATCGCCGGCCCTCGCCGCCTCGATGGTAGCGTTGAGAGCGAGCAGATTGGTCTGTCCGGCAATGTCGCGGATCAGGCCGAGGATCGATTCGATCGCCTCGACATGGGCGG
>CBIGXQ010000231.1:0-2047 GCA_966193865.1 uncultured Sphingosinicella sp.
GGATAGAGCGCCGGGCTTCGAACCCGGAGGTTGGGGGTTCGAGCCCCTCGGAGCGGGCCAGTCGCGATCGACAGATCAGAAATGCCATTGGCGGGCGCAGGAGTGCGCTCGCGAGCCTAGCCGGCCTTGGCGATCTGCTTTTCCTCGAGCAGCTGCTGGAGCTCGCCGGCCTGGAACATCTCCATCATGATGTCCGAACCGCCGACGAACTCGCCCTTCACGTAGAGCTGGGGAACGGTCGGCCAGTCGGAAAATTCCTTGATGCCCTGGCGAATCTCGGGATCCTGGAGGACGTCCACCGTCTCGAACGGCACGTCGAGATGGTCGAGGATCGCCACCGCCCGGCTCGAGAAGCCGCATTGCGGGAACAAAGCGGTGCCCTTCATGAACAGGACGATGTCATTCTTGCCGACGATGTCTTGGATCCGGGCGTTGACGTCACTCATCATTCATTTCCTTCATTCGGGGACGGCGGTGCTCAGCTTCAACGCGTGAAGCTCGTTCCCCATCCTTCCGCCCAGCGCCTCGTAGACGCGCTGGTGCTGCTTGACCCGCGGCAGGCCGCGGAAGCTTTCCGCGACCACACGCGCTTCATAATGGTCGCCGTCGCCCGCCAGATCGACGATCTCTATCCGAGCGTCGGGAATCCCTTCGCGGATCAGGGTCTCGATCTGTTCGGCGGGCATCGGCACGGCTCGATCAACCCTGCGCTTCAATGAAATAGCGCCGAGCCTCGACGGTCTTGTGATCGAGCGCCTGGCGGATCGCCGATTCCTCGATTTCCACTCCGGCCGAGGTCAGGTCGCCGAGCAGCTTGCGGATTACGTCGTCGTCGCCGGCTTCCTCGAAATCGGCCCGGATGACGTCGCGCGCATAAGCGTCGGCCTCGGCCTCGGTCAGCCCCATCTTCTTCGCGGCCCACTGGCCGAGCAGGCGGTTGCGGCGGGCGACGATCTTGAACTGCATTTCCTGATCGCGGGCATATTGGGACTCGAAAGCCCTCTCGCGGTCGTCGAACGTGGTCATGGGGTTCCTTTGCCTTGGTCTCTTGCTCGTCAGATAGGGCCGCAGCGGCGACGGCGCAATGCGAGCGAGGAGGCCAAGGCAGCGCGGAGCCCATGGCGCGCCCGAGCGTAATGAAGCGCGTGGCACGCAAACCCGGTATCTTCCCGACCTTCTTCCTGTCCGGGTTCGAATGCTCGACCTTCTGCTGGAAAGAGGTCGGCCGGCGCGACCTGTGCGAGGAGACCCAGCACCGAGTCCATGCCGACGAGGATTATGCGATGCTCCGTCCGCTCGGAATCGCCGTCGCCCGCGAAGGCATTCCCTGGCCGATGGTCGACCGCGCAGGCACGTACGACTTCTCGGCGATCGACGACTATATCGCGGCCCAGCGCCGGCACGACATCATGCCGATCTGGGATCTTTGCCATTATGGCTATCCCGACGATTGCAGCCCGTGGAACGCCGATTTCGCGGATCGCTTCGCCGCTTATGCCGGCGCCGCGGCCGAATATCTGGTGCTTCACAGCCACCGCGAGCCGATCTTCTTCACGCCGATGAACGAGATCACCTTCTTCGGCTATATGGCCGGCGAATGGGGCTGGGCCGCGCCCTTCGGCAAGGACCGCGAGACGAGGCGGCGGCTGACCCTGGCCCTCGCCACCGCGGACATCGCCGCCGCCAAGGCCATCCGGCAGGTGATTCCCGACGCGCGGATGGTCCATATCGATCCGCTGATCCACGTCGTCGCGCCGAACGACCGGCCCGACCTCGCCGAGGAAGCGCGGCGCGAGACGATCGACGACGCCTTCTTCGCCTTCGACGTCATCGCCGGCCTGAAACACCCGGAAGCGGGCGGAAGCCCCGACATCCTCGATATCGTCGGCTTCAACAATTACAGCTTCGGCCAGATGGAATATCGGCCGGAAGGCCCGCACGCCGCGCTCGAGCCCGGCGACCCGCGGATCCGGCCGCTCTGCGACATGATCGAGGACGGCTGGAAACGCTATCGCCGACCGGTCATCGTCGCCGAGACCTCGGGCCT
>CBIGXQ010000232.1:0-2036 GCA_966193865.1 uncultured Sphingosinicella sp.
GGCGATCGGGGCGAGCCTTTCTTCGGCGCCTTCGCTCCCCTATATCGCGGCCATGTCGGTCCGTCCCTGGAGAGATATAGAACGCCGCAAGTCGCGGCAGATCATGGTCGGCGCCGTTCCGGTCGGCGGCGACGCGCCCGTGACGGTCCAGACGATGACCAACACCGTGACAGCCGACGTCAAGGCGACGGTGGATCAGCTTCGGCGCTGCGAGGAAGCGGGAGCGGACATCGTCCGGATCTCCTGCCCCGATTCCGAATCGACCGCTGCCCTCAGGCAGATCGTCCGGGCGGCCCGGGTGCCGATCGTCGCCGACATCCATTTTCACTACAAGCGCGCGCTCGAGGCCGCCGACGCCGGCGCCGCCTGCCTCCGGATCAATCCGGGCAATATCGGCTCAGCCGAGCGGGTCCGCGAGGTCGTCAACGCCGCCAAGGCCAATGGCTGCTCGATCCGGATCGGGGTCAATGCCGGCAGCCTCGAGCGCGATTTGCTCGAAAAATATGGCGAGCCCTGTCCCGAGGCGCTGGTCGAGAGCGCGCTCGATCATATCCGGATCCTCGAGGATCATGATTTCCGCGACTACAAGGTGGCGGTGAAGGCGTCGGACGTCTTCCTTGCCGTCGCCGCCTATCACCAGCTCGCCGACGCCGTCGATTGCCCGCTCCATCTCGGCATCACCGAAGCGGGCGGACTTCGCGGCGGCACCGTCAAGAGCGCGATCGGCATCGGCTCGCTGCTCTGGGCCGGGATCGGCGACACGATCCGGGTTTCGCTGTCGGCCGAACCGGAGGAGGAAGTCCGGGCCGGGTTCGAGATTCTCAAGGCGCTGGGAATCCGCAATCGCGGGGTCCGAGTCGTGTCCTGCCCGAGCTGTGCCCGCCAGGGTTTCGACGTCATCCGGACCGTCGAGAAGCTGGAAGACAGGCTCTCCCACATCCGCACCCCGATGTCGCTGTCGGTCCTCGGCTGCGTCGTCAACGGCCCGGGCGAGGCGCGCGAGACGGACATCGGGATCACCGGCGGCGGCCAGGGCAAGCATATGGTCTATCTGTCCGGAGTGACCGATCATCATGTCCGCGACGAAGAGATGATCGATCACATCGTTCGCTTGGTCGAAGCCAAGGCGGCGGAGATCGAGGCGGCCCAGTCGTCCATTCCCGACGCCGCCGAATGAACCGCCACAGCACGGCGGTCGCCTTTGGCGTCGCCACCGCCGGCATCGCCCTCTTCTCCGCGATGGACGGCCTGATGAAGCATCTGTCGCTGGCGATCGGCACCTACAATGCGCTCCTGTGGCGGACGGGGGCCGGAGCGCTGATCGCCGCCGTCTTCTATTTCGGTCGGCGTACCGCCTGGCCGGGGCCGGAGGCGATGAAGGTCCATCTCACGCGCGGCCTTCTCGGGGTGCCGATGGCCTTGCTCTTCTTCTGGGGGCTGGCCCGGGTGCCGATGGCGCAGGCGATCGCTTTGGCCTTCGTCGCTCCGCTCATCGCCCTCTATCTGGCGGCCCTGCTGCTCGGCGAGAAGATCGAGCGGCGGGCGATAGCGGCGTCCCTCCTGGGCTTTTCCGGAGTCCTCGTCATCTTCGTCGGCCAGGCGGAAGCCGATCTCGGGGCGGAGGCGTTCACCGGCTCGCTCGCCATCCTCGCCTCGGCCGGCCTCTATGCCTACAACATCATCCTGATGCGCCGGCAGGCCCTGCTCGCCCGGCCGGTCGAGGTCGCCTTCTTCACCAGCGGCCTGATGGGCGTCTCCTTCCTGGTCGCGGCGCCGTTCCTCGCCGCCGTGCCTTCGTCGGACCATTTCCCGGCGATCATCGCCGCGGCCCTGCTCGCCTTCGCCTCGCTCCTGCTCCTGTCCTGGGCCTATGCCAGGGCGGAGGCGCAGCACCTCGCGCCGGTCGAATATACCAGCTTCATCTGGGCGGCGATCATCGGTTTCCTGGCCTTCGACGAAGCGGTTCGGCCGCTGACCCTGGCCGGCGCGGCGATGATCGTGATCGCCTGCCTGATCGCCGCGACGAGGCGCCCGCC
>CBIGXQ010000233.1:0-1998 GCA_966193865.1 uncultured Sphingosinicella sp.
GTTGTGCGCGTAGCACACACGCCCTCAGGCGTGTATTCGAGACCCGCAATGGCCGTGACGGGGCAGAGCCCGCCCGCCTCTCCCCGGCCGCGGCAAGTGCCATTGACGGCGGCGGAGCCCGGTCGCCATAGCGGCTGCCGATGAAATATCTCGGCCTCTCCTTCGTCGCCGGCGTCGCCGGAGCGCTCGGCTTCGAGCCGGTCGGCTTTTGGCCGATCATGCTCGCCTCGCTGCTCGCCTTGCTGTGGCTGGTCGAGCGGGCGCCGACCCTTCGCTCGGCGCTGGCCCGCGGCTGGCTGTTCGGGCTCGGCCAGTTCGTCATCGGGCTCAACTGGATCGCGACCGCCTTCACCTACCAGGCGGCGATGCCGGCCTGGCTCGGTTGGGTGGCGGTGGTCCTGCTGTCGCTCTACCTCGCCATCTATCCGGCCGCCGCGGCCGGTTTGGCGTGGCGCTGGGGGCGGCGCCATGCGCTCGTCTTCGTGCTCCTCTTCGCCGCCTCCTGGGTCGTCACCGAATGGCTCCGAGCCACCTTGTTCACCGGCTTCGCCTGGAACCCGGTGGGCGTCGCCCTCATCGACACCGGCCTGGCCTGGCCGGCACGATGGATCGGCACCTACGGACTGTCGGGCCTCGCGTTGCTGGCCTCGGGCGCGCTGCTGCTTTTGCTTCGGCGGCACCATCGCCGCGCCGGCGGCGCGACGGCTTCGGCCATTCTGCTTCTCTGCGGAGGCGCGTGGGCGGTCGCGTCCGCCGCTCCGAAGGGCCAGCCAGGAGGCGCGGTCCGGATCGTCCAGCCCAATATCGGCCAGCAGAACAAGTGGGATCCCGGCTTTCGGGAAGAGAATTTCCGGCGCCAGCAGCGCCTGACCGGAGCGCCGACGGCGGAGCCGAGGCTGATCTTGTGGCCCGAGGCCGCGACTCCCGACTTCATCGGCGTCGATCGCCGCGCCCGCCAGAGTTTCGCCGGCCTGATCGGGCCGAACGACCTCATCCTGCTCGGCGCGGTCGAGCTCGTGTTCGGACCGGACGGGACTGCCGACGCTGCCTATAACAGCCTCTTCGCGCTCGATTCTCGGGCACGGATCGTCGGCCGCTACGACAAGGCGCACCTCGTCCCCTATGGCGAATATCTGCCGATGCGGCCTTTGCTTTCGGCGCTCGGGATCAGCCGGCTGGCGCCCGGCGACAAGGATTTCCTCAACGGCCCCGGCCCGCGCAACATCGATCTGCCCGGCTTCGGCACCGCCGGAATCCAGATCTGCTACGAGATCATCTTCTCCGGCGACGTCGTCAGCGACTCGGATCGTCCGGACTTCATCTTCAACCCGTCCAACGACGCCTGGTTCGGCGCGTGGGGGCCGCCGCAGCATCTCGCCCAGGCGCGGCTTCGGGCGCTCGAGGAAGGCCTGCCGGTCCTCCGGGCGACTCCGACCGGCATTTCCGCGGTCATCGACGCCCAGGGCCGGCTTCTCCATGCGCTTCCCTCCGGCGTCGAAGGGGTGATCGACGCCCGGCTGCCGCCGCCGGGTCCGGACACCCTGTTCGCCCGGTTCGGCAATGCGCTACCCTTCCTCTTTGTGCTTCTGCTCGTCGCCGCGGCTGTTGCGGTCAGACGCAAAACCCGCTAGCGGGCGGCGGACATAAACATATCTTTATATCCGCAAATTTGCCCTTTTACTTGAGCGAGGAAGGCTTTTCTGTCGATGCGCAGCAGCTACCATTTCACCTCCGAGTCCGTGTCGGAGGGACATCCCGACAAGGTTTCGGATCAGATTTCCGACGCGCTGGTCGACTATTTCATCGGCAAGGACCCCGAGGCGCGGGTTGCCTGCGAAACCCTGGTGACGACCCAGCGGATCGTCATCGGCGGCGAGATTCGCTGCAAGCCGGTCTATGACGAGGAGACGTTCAAGGACACGCACGGCTGGGCGCCCGGATCCCGCGACGAGATCGAGCAGGTCGTCCGCCACGTCGTCCAGAAGATCGGCTACGAGC
>CBIGXQ010000234.1:0-1937 GCA_966193865.1 uncultured Sphingosinicella sp.
GGTCGTCGCCGTCTGCTGGCGAAGAAAGGCCTCGATCTCGTCGGCGCTGGCGGTGAGCCCGGTTCTGCCGAACCCGAGGCATTCTTCGCCGCTTTCGGCGGACTTGAGGCCGTAGCGGCCGAAATCGCCGCCGGCCTTGCGCCGACGCGACTTCACCAGCCTGAAGCCGCGATGGCGGGCCATCTCCCGAAGCCCCTCATCGCGTTCCTTGTCCGCCATGGAGGTTAAACCTCGTCGCGGGGCTCTTGCTCCTTCTGTCGAAGGACCCGCCTGACCCGGCGGATCCCGATGATCGGCGGAAGGATCAGAAGCAGCAGCAGGAAAAGGACGAAAACTTCTTTCATCGCTTGACCCTAAACGAAAACGCCCTGCCGGACGAGCCGGCAGGGCGCTTCATTGTCGATGGACCGAAGGTCAGTCCTGCAGATATTCACCGGCATCGGCGTCGGTGCCGTGGCCGCTCTGGGCGACCTCGGCGAGCGGATCGGCATTGATCGCCGCTTCCGGCCCCTGGGCCAGTTCGGCGGCATGCTCTTCCTCGGCGGTATTGGCGGCGATGAGCGCCTCCTGGATCCGGCGATGCTGGGCCCGAAGCGCTGCGTCGCGCGACGAGGCCGCGATCCGCATCCGCTTCATGCCTGCGCCGGTACCCGCCGGGATGAGGCGGCCGACGATGACATTTTCCTTGAGGCCCTCGAGGCTGTCGATCTTGCCCTGGACGGAAGCTTCGGTGAGCACCCGGGTCGTCTCCTGGAAGGAGGCCGCCGAGATGAAGCTTCGCGTCTGAAGGCTCGCCTTGGTGATCCCGAGCAGGACCGGCTTGCCTTCGGCCAGCTTCTTCTTGCCCGACTTCAGCTTGGCATTGGCCTCGTTCATCTCCTGCCGATCGACCTGTTCGCCGACAAGGAAGGTGCTGTCGCCGCTCTCGGTGATCTCCACCTTCTGAAGCATCTGGCGAACGATCACCTCGATGTGCTTGTCGTTGATCTTCACGCCCTGGAGCCGGTAGACTTCCTGGATCTCGGACACGAGATATTCGGCCAGCGCCTTCACCCCGAGAACCTCGAGGATGTCG
Organism: uncultured Sphingosinicella sp.; assembly: GCA_966193865.1. Taxonomy (GTDB): domain Bacteria; phylum Pseudomonadota; class Alphaproteobacteria; order Sphingomonadales; family Sphingomonadaceae; genus Allosphingosinicella. The sequence continues at coordinate 1,076 of CBIGXQ010000234.1, forward strand.
TGCGGATCGGGGCTTCCGCCGATCAGATTGTCGCCGCGCTTGACGAAGTCGCCTTCCTGAACGTCGATGACCTTCGACTTGGGCACCAGATATTCGACCGGATCGCCGCCCTCCTCGGGGATGATGGCGATCTTGCGCTTGGCCTTATAGTCCTTGCCGAACGCGATCCGGCCGGAAACCTTGGCGATGATCGCATTCTCCTTGGGCTTGCGCGCCTCGAACAGCTCCGCCACCCGCGGCAGACCGCCGGTGATGTCGCGGGTCTTGGCCGCTTCGCGCGAGACTCGGGCGAGCACTTCGCCGCCTTCGACCCGCTGGCCATCCTCGACCGACAGCATCGCCCCGGGCGACAGCATGTAGCGCGCCGCTTCGCCGCTATCCTCGTCGAGGAGGGTGATGCGCGGACGCAGATCCTCCTTCGAACGGGCGGTTCCACGGAACTCGGTGACGACGCGCTGCGCGATGCCGGTGGCTTCGTCGGTCTGCTCGGTGAGCGTCTTGCCCTCGACCAGGTCCTGGAACTTCACGACGCCACCCTTCTCGGTGATGACCGGCATCATGAACGGGTCCCACTCGGCCAGGCGATCGCCCTTGGTGGCGATGTGGCCATGGTCGACCATGAGATGGGCACCGTAAGGGATGCGGTGAACCGCACGCTCGCGGCCGTCCATGTCGACGATCGCCAGCTCGCCGTTGCGGGCCATGGCGACCCGGCGACCGCGCGGATCGACGATGGTCGGCAGGTCGCGAAGCTCGATCGTGCCGTCGGCTGGGGCTTCCAGGCTCGACGTCTCGTTGAGCTGGGCGGCGCCGCCGATGTGGAAGGTCCGCATCGTCAGCTGGGTGCCCGGCTCGCCGATCG
>CBIGXQ010000235.1:0-1892 GCA_966193865.1 uncultured Sphingosinicella sp.
ACGAGCCCGAGCTCAAGATCATCGACGTCTTCATCTGCAAGCTGCGCAAGAAGCTGTCGCTGGCGTGCGGCGGCGAAAATTATATCGAGACCGTCTGGGGCCGCGGCTATGTGCTTCGCGAGCCCGACGACGTCGAGGCCACCAAGGTCGCCTGAACATTCACCGGGGGCAAGGGACCGGCGTCCGCTGCGAAGCGGGCGCCGGTTCAGTTTTGGCACCTGGCCGATATTCCTCTGCCGACTTCAGTTGGGGCATTCGAACGCATCCCCGCTCTGCTTCGCGCATTGAAGGCGGGTGAAGATCGCCACTTTCAACGTGAACGGGGTCAACGGCCGGCTCGAGCTTCTTCTGGACTGGCTCGCCGAGGCGCAACCCGACGTCGCCTGCCTCCAGGAACTGAAAAGCCCGGACGAGAAATTTCCGGCAAGGGCGATCGAGAAGGCCGGCTATGGCGCGATCTGGCACGGCCAGAGCCGCTGGAACGGAGTCGCGATCCTCGCCCGCGGCTGCGACCCGCTCGAAACCCGGCGCGGTCTTCCCGGCGATCCCGACGACAGCCATTCGCGCTATATCGAGGCGGCGATCGACGGAGTCCTGATCGGGTGCCTCTATCTGCCCAATGGCAATCCGGTGCCCGGGCCGAAATTCGACTACAAGCTGGCCTGGATGGAGCGGCTCATCGCCCATGCCGCGGAACTGAAGTCCCTGGACTGCCCGATCGTCCTCGCCGGGGACTATAATGTGATCCCGACCGACGCCGACGTCTACAAGCCGGAGCGCTGGATCGACGACGCCTTGTTCCAGCCGGAGCCGCGGGCGCTCTACCGGACCATGCTGAGCCAGGGTTGGACCGATTCGATCCGTCACCTTCACCCCGAGGAGACGATCTATACCTTCTGGGATTATTGGCGAAACGCCTGGGCCCGCGATGCAGGAATCAGGATCGACCATTTGCTCGTCAACGGCCGCGCTCTCCGACGGCTGGAATCGGCCGGAGTCGACAAGGCGCTGCGCGGCAGGCCGCATGCCAGCGACCATGCGCCGGCTTGGATCGTCCTCGAGGACGAAGGATGAGCCAAGCGGCCCGATAGCGTTTTCGTCGCGATGTGCGGGAGCCGGATGGCGCAGGAGATAAGCGGCTGTCGGCGACCTGCAGGCGCAAAGGCGGCGATTCCCGGACAGCGCACAAAGTAATGGGGGCTGACATTGCTGCCAGCCCCCACTTTCCTTGGGTCGATACCAAAGCCGGTGAAGGCCAGGCTCTCTTCCCTTGGCGGATCGGAATTCGGCCAAAACCTTGCGGCTCAGGTCGTTTCCCTCTCGGGTCGCCGCGCCGTGACATTGCTGCCGCGGATCGGTCCCCAGTTCAGGCGCTCCTCGAAACATTGCTGCTTCGCCAGCTTCCCCAGGTCTCCTCGGAATATCGCTATTCCTCGGACTCCTGCCGGGCTCGCATCGGAATATTGCTATTCCGCCGATGACCCTTTCGCTCCGCCTTTGCCCGAAAGCTCCGGCTTCGCAGGACTTCCTTCGGGAAGTGGGGTCGGCTCCGGCTTGCGCCTTTGCCTCACGCTTCTCCCTGGGATCGCCCTTCCACCGCTTCTTCGTCGATCATCCTTGCGAATGTCCGCCGCTTCCCGCGATGGCCCCGGTCTTCCACTTTCCTTCGTCTCCGAAGGTCCGCTTCCGACCGCGGACTATCTTCATGACTCCGCTTTCCGAGTCGCGCCAAGCGGAATCTTCACAATCCAGCCTGTGGATAACGTGGATAACGTGGATAAGTTTTCGAGTCCGTGCCGAATCCGCTCAGGCAAGGCCTCGAGGCGGCCGGAACGAAGCTGATCCGGAGGATCGCCTTCCTCGCCGCCTTGCCCGCTTCGTGGAGTTCACTA
>CBIGXQ010000236.1:0-1876 GCA_966193865.1 uncultured Sphingosinicella sp.
CCGTAATGAAGCTCGCTCGCGATGCCGCGACGTCTGAGCAGCAGGTGAAGAGCGAGCGCGCACTGGATGCACATTGCGCGCCACGGCACCCGCCGTGCCCACGCCTCGATCGCCCGGCGAAGCCGATCGAGATCGACCGATTTCTCGCCGGCGGCTCGAAGCGGCGATTGCGCCAGTCTTACGAGCCGGCGGAACGGCAACAGCCTTACCATTGCCGACGCTGCGGCGAGCAGGATCAGCGCCTCCGCCATCAGGAACCAGTCCCTTGGGGGCAAGGCGAGCAACCGTCGGATCGAACCTGATCGCGCCATCATCCGCGGCGGGATAACGGAAAAATACGGAAATATCAGCCGATTTTGACCCGCCGGCATTGACCGCGCCTCGGCACCTTGCAACCCACGCGCGATGACCAGGCTGGCCGAGTTCGAACTGGCGGCGGCGTGCTGCCGCTGGCCGCCCGGCCCCGAAAAAATGGCCGCCGTTCGGGCCGCCGGCGCCGGGATCGACTGGCCGCATTTCGAGAAGGTCGTTCGGCGCCATCGGATCGAGCCTCTCGCCCTTCGCGCGATCGAGGAAGCGGGGCTGGCCGCGCCGCCCGAGACTCTCGAGAGACTGAAATCGGAATCGGCCCGGGTTCGGCGCGACAATCTGCTCCTCGCCGGCGAATGCGAGCGGCTTCGGCGACATCTGGAAAAGGCGGGGATCGACCATCTCTTCGTCAAGGGGCTGGCGATTGCCAGGCTCGCTTATGGCGGCATCGATCTCAAGAAAGGGTGGGACATCGACCTGCTCGTTTCTCCGGACAATGTGGACCGGACAGGAGATCTGCTGTTCGGCCTTCGCTATGTTCGAACCTTGCCGGGCGAGGACGCGCCCGCGGATGCGGCGGCGGCCTGGCGTGCTCGGGTGAAGGAAGAGATCTGGACCCATGAGTCGAGCGGAGTGCCGGTCGAGCTCCACTGGAGACTGGTCGACAATCCGCGCCTACTGCCCGGTGTCGGCATGACATCGCCGCGCCAGAAGATCGAAATCGTTCCCGGAATCCAGCTCGCCACCTTGGCCGACGAGCCCCTTTTTGCCTATCTCTGCGTTCACGGCGCCAGCTCGGCCTGGTTCCGGATGAAGTGGATCGCCGATCTCAACGCCTTCGTCGCCGGCCGGACGGCGGCGGAGCTCGAGCGGCTTCACCGGAGCGCCGTCGCCCTGGGCGCAGGCCGGACTTCCGCCGCGGCCCTGCTTCTCATCGAGCGCCTGTTCGGCCGGCCGCTGCCGGCCGGCCTGGCGAAGCTTCGGCGGGATCCGTCCGTCCGATTGCTCGTCCGCCTCGCGCTGGTCGCCATGACCGGGAAGAAGGCCGTCGCCGAGCCTTCGCAGTCCAAGGCCGGCGCGATCGCGATCCACGCCGTGCAGGCGCTGGCGATGCCTGGGCTCGGCTATCTCGGCTCCGAGGTGAAACGGCAGGCCTTCAACCCGATGAACGCGCTCGAGCTCCGCTTGCCGCCAGGGGCGCGATTTCTCTATCCCTTGCTGCTCATCCCGCTTTGGCTCCGGCGCCGCGCTTCGATCAAAACGAAGACGGTATCGCGCTCCGATTGAGCATCGTCCCCGGCAGAAAGACCTAGCCTTCGATGGCCACCAGACCGTCAGCTTCGAGATCGCGCAGAAGCGGCTCGACTTCGCGTTCGCAAGTGGCGCGATCGACCTCAAATTCGGCCATCAGCGCCTCGTGCAGCTCGGCCAGGGTCTTCGGCTCGGCCAGCAGGTTCCAGATCCGGGTGGCGGTGGCGTTGAAGCCGTAGCAGGTGCCCTTGTCGACGTGCAGAGCGACGAGCTCGCCGTCGACCTCGGCTTCCATGAATTCGGCGTTGCGTCGAAT
>CBIGXQ010000237.1:0-1850 GCA_966193865.1 uncultured Sphingosinicella sp.
CTTGCGGGATGCTCCGGCCAGCTCGCTGAGGCCCCAGAGGATGATCGCCGCGTCACCGGCATCGAAGCCGCCGCCTCGCCCTTTCCGTCTTTTCGATGCAGGCAAACCGCCGAGATAGCGTCGGCCGCCAGCGCGCCGGAACATCGACAGCAGGATGAAGCCGGCGATCATCGCCCAGAAGGCGATCGGCAGGAACCCGGGGCTATCCTTCTCCCGGGCTGCCTCTCGAGACTCGGCCTCGGCGACGTTCTCGCGCGCTTGTTCCGAAGGCAGACTCATCTGCCGAACGATTGCGTCGGCTCCGGCCATGACCCCGCCGGCCATGTCGCCGTCGCGGAAGCGCGGCAGGATGTCGTCGCGGATGATCCGTCCGGCGAGGATGTCGGGAAGGAAGCCTTCGGCGCCGTAGCCCGTCTCGATCCGGACCTTCTTTTCGTTGGGCGCGACGAGCAGGATCACGCCGTCGTCATTCTCTTTGCCGCCGAGCTGCCAATAACGGCCGAGGCGATAGCCATAGTCTTCGATCGTCAGGCCATCGAGGCTCTTCACCGTCGCGACGACGAACGCGCGACCGGTCTGTGCGAGCAGGGCTTCGGACTTGGCTTTGAGCTCGGCCTCCTGCTCGGGCCGCAACAGATCGGCTTGATCGACAACCGACGATCCGCCGTGCTCAGGGAAAGTCTGCGCCGCGGCCGGGACGGCCAGAGCGATCAGCGCCAGCCACAGGACGGCGAGGAAGCGTGCCACCTCAGCTCGCGTTGAAGTTCACCTGCGGCGCAACCTCCGCGCCCTCCGCCGCCTCGAACGGCACTTTCGGCTTGGCGCCGTAGAAGATTCGCGCGCCGATCGCGTCGGGGAAGGTGCGGATCGTCGTGTTGTACCGGCGAACCGCCTCATTGTAGTCGCGCCGCTGGGTGCGGATTCGGTTCTCGGTGCCCTCCAGCGCGACCATCAGATCGGCGAAGCGCTGCTGGCTCTGCAGCTGCGGATAGCGCTCCATGATGACCGTTCCGAGCAGGCTGCGGGCCTGCGACAGCCCGGCCTGCGCTTGGTTGTAGGCCTGGACCGCCTGCGGATCATCGAGCTGTTCAGGGGTCAAATTGACCGACGTCGCCCGGGCGCGCGCTTCGGTGACCTGGGTCAGGATCTGGGTTTCGCTTCCAGCCGCCGCTTTCACCGTCTCGACCAGGTTGCCGACCAAATCGTTGCGGCGCTGATATTCCGCCTGCAGGTTGGCGAACTCGGCATTGACCTGCTCCTCGGCGGTCGGAACCGTGTTGAGCCCGCAGCCGGCGAGCGTCAGAGCGGCGAGCGGCGCGAGCAGTCGAAAGCGGCTGAGCAGTGACATTTTCGTTTCCCCTGAAGAACGAGGGTTGGATAGGTAGAGGGGCGCGGGCGCGCATTCAACGCTGCTTCTGGAAAGGAGTTTGGAATGCTCAAGGAATTTCGGACGTTCATCGCGCGCGGCAACGTGCTCGACCTTGCCGTTGCGGTCATCATCGGCGCCGCCTTCGCGACGATCACCACCAGCCTGACCGAAGACCTGATCATGCCGGTAATCGGGGCAATTTTCGGCGGCCTCGATTTTTCGAGCTACTTCGTGCTGCTCGGCCCGGTGCCGGAAGGCTATCGCGGCAGCCTGTCCGATTATGCGGCGCTGAAAGCCGCCGGCGCGCCGGTGCTCGGCTGGGGCCAGTTCGTGACGGTGCTGATCAACTTCCTGATCCTCGCCTTCATCATCTTCCTGATGGTGCGCGCGGCGAACCGGCTGGCTGGCCGGAAGCCGGATGCCGCCGCTCCGACCGAAGTCGAGCTGCTTGCCGAGATCAGGGACGAGCTGAAGAAGCGCT
>CBIGXQ010000238.1:0-1805 GCA_966193865.1 uncultured Sphingosinicella sp.
GCCGAAGTGGAGAGTGCGCTGGTCGCCCACGCCAAGGTTGCCGAGGCGGCGGTGGTCGGTTTCCCGCACGAGGTGAAGGGCCAGGGCATCTACGCCTACGTCACGCTGAACGCCGGCGAGGAAGGCGACGATTCGCTTCGCCAGGAGCTCAACCAGGAAATTCGCAAGGAGATCGGCGGGATGGCGGTGGCCGAGAAGATCCATTTCACCCCAGCACTTCCAAAGACTAGGTCCGGCAAGATCATGCGGCGGATCCTGCGCAAGATCGCCGAGGGCGAGACCGGCGGCTTTGGTGATACCTCGACGCTGGCCGACCCCGGAGTCGTCGAGTCACTCCTGGAGGGCCGGCAGTGAAGCTCCTTCCATCGCTCCTGATCGTCGCTTTGTCCGTCGCGGCCCCAGTGGCGGCCGCCGACCAGCCGAAGTTCGACTTCGCCGGATTCTTCATCGGCCGCACCCATGCCGAGAGCCAGATCAAGGTCGGCTTCCGCAAACCCGTGCGCCACATCACCGACAGCGTCGGCCGCCGCGCCGCCAACGGCGACCTGATCCTGCTCGATTCGATCAAGGAGGAAGGCAAGCCGAAGAAAGAGCGTCGCTGGGTCGTGCGCCCCTCAGGCCCGAACAGCTTCACCGCCGTCATGTCGGAGGCGGTCGGTCCGGTGCGGATCACGATCGACGGGCCCAACGCTAGGATTCGCTACAAGATGAAAGGCGGCATCAGCATCGACCAGACGCTGGCGATGCGCGACCGCAAGACGCTGACCAACCATGTCGCGGCGAAAAAGCTCGGGGTCCGCCTCGGCCGCCTCGACGGCACGATCCGCAAGCTGGACTGACGGAACGGCGCTGCTAACCCTGCCAGCCGCAGGGGAGCTGAGTATGGCCGAAGCCGGGCACAAGCCATGGTCGATGTCGAAGGTGATCGCGGCCTCGTCCGCCGGCACCGCCTTCGAATGGTACGACTTCTTCATCTTCGGCAGCCTGGCGCTGACCATCCAGAAGGTCTTTTTCGCAGGGCTGAACCCGACCGCTGGCCTGATCGCCGCGCTCGGCCTGTTCGCCGCCGGCTTCGCCTTCCGGCCGCTGGGCGCGATTATCTTCGGGGTGATCGGCGACCGGCTCGGCCGCAAGGGCGCCTTCCTCGCCACCGTCAGCCTGATGGGCGGCGCGACCTTCCTGATCGGCGTCCTGCCGACCTATGCCACGGCGGGCATCCTCTCGCCGATCCTGCTGATCCTGCTTCGAATCCTGCAGGGGATCGCGCTCGGCGGCGAATATGGCGGGGCGGCGATTTATGTCGCCGAGCATTCGCCCAACGACCGCCGCGGCTTCACCACCGGCTGGATCCAGGTCACCGCGTCGATCGGCCTGATCGCCGGCCTGCTGGTGATCCTCGCCACCCGCACCGCGGTCGGCGAAGCGGCCTTTCTCGACTGGGGCTGGCGGGTGCCCTTCCTGATTTCGGTCGTGCTGCTCGTCATCTCGGTGTGGCTGCGCTTCAGGCTGTCGGAGAGCCCAGCCTTCGCCAAGCTCAAGGAAGAGGGTGCGGTCACCACCGCGCCGCTGCGCGAATCGTTCGCCCGCTGGGACATTTTAAAGCGCGTTCTGATCGCTTTCTTCGGGATCATGCTCGCGCAGGGCGCGGTCTGGTATCTGTCCTTCTTCTATATTCAGGTGTTCCTGACCAAGTCGCTCGGAGTCCCGGAGGCGACCAAGGACGCGCTGATGCTCGGCGTGACCGTCGCCAGCGCGCCGCTCTATGTCTTCTTCGGCTGGCTGTCCGACCGGGTCGGCCGCAAGCC
>CBIGXQ010000239.1:0-1793 GCA_966193865.1 uncultured Sphingosinicella sp.
CTGACCGACCAGACCCGCAACATCCTTTCCCGCGAAAATCTGGCCAAGACCAAGAAGGGCGTGAGGATCATCAACTGCGCCCGGGGCGGCCTCGTCGACGTGGCGGCGCTGAAGGAAATGCTCGAAACCGGCCATGTCGCCGGCGCCGCTCTCGACGGGTTCGTCGAGGAGCCGGCCAAGGCGAGCCCCCTGTTCGGCACCCCCGGCTTCGTCGCCACCCCCCATCTCGGCGCCTCGACGACCGAGGCCCAGGTCAATGTCGCGATCCAGGTCGCCGAGCAGATGTCTGACTTCCTGATCCGCGGCGGAGTCACCAACGCGCTCAACATGCCGTCGCTGTCCGCCGAGGAGGCCCCGCGCCTTCGGCCCTATATGGAGCTGGCCGAGAAGCTCGGCTCGCTCGTCGGCCAGGTCGAGGGTCGGCGGCTGACCGGAGTCGCGATCGAGGTGGAGGGCGCGGCGGCTCAACTGAACCCGAAGCCGATCACCGGCGCCGTCCTCGCCGGGCTGATGAAAGTCCATTCCGACACGGTCAACATGGTCAACGCCCCGTTCCTCGCGAGGGAACGCGGACTCGACCTGCGCGAGATCCGCCACGACCGCGAGGGCGACTACCACACTCTGGTCCGGGTCACCGCAAGAACGCCGGACGGCGAGCGCTCGGTCGCCGGCACCCTGTTCGGCAATGCCGCGCCGAGGCTGGTCGAGATTTTCGGCGTGTCGATCGAGGCCGAGCTCCAGGGCGAGATGATCTATATCGTCAACGAGGACGCGCCCGGCTTCATCGGGCGGCTCGGCACGACCCTCGGCGAAGCCGGGGTGAATATCGGCACCTTCCATCTCGGTCGCCGCTCCGCCGGCGGCGAGGCAGTGGCGCTGGTGTCGGTCGACCAGCATGTCGACGAGACCCTGGTCGGAAGGCTCGGAACCCTGCCGGGCGTGAAGCGGGTCAAGCCGCTGCGCTTCTGAGACAAATATGTTAGGCACCGGTTCGCTCAGTTGCTGAAGGACCTGACGATGCGCCGCCTGCTGCTTCTCCTCTGCGCCTTCCTGCTCGCGACGCCGGTCGCGGCGCAGGAGCCGGAATGGCGGATCGCCCCGGAATATGACGTTCTCCTTCGCCCCTGGGCGTTCGAACCCAATCCGATCCGGCTCGAGGCGGGCCGGCCGATCAAGCTCCGCTTCGTCAACCAGGGCCAGGCGACGCACAGCTTTTCCGCCGATGCTTTCTTCCGCTCCGCCCGGGTTCGCTCGGGCGATTCGGACGCGGTCGGCGGCGGCAGCCTGCGCCTCGCCCCGGGCGAAAGGCGGACGATCGCCCTCGTCCCCGCCCAGGGCCGCTACCGGGTCCGGAGCGGCAACATCATCCACCGCCTGCTGGGCATGTCGGCGGTGATCATCGTCGAATGATCGGGCGGCAACGCCGGAGATCTCGGCCTTCACGTCGGAAGATGGCGACGGGTCCGTCGTCGTCATTTCCAACCTGAGCTCGCCGGCCGGTGACGACCTCGGCAAGTCGTTGATCGACCTCCTGCTCGCTTTACCGGCGGCGGATTCCTGATTGGCAGGCATGGCATGAAGCGGTCGAGCGTCGGCCCGAATTCCGGCCGAGCGGCGGCTAGTCTCCGGACGTTTTCGGCGCCTGGGCGCGCTGCATGTGCATCGCCGACAATTTCATGTGGGCCTCGGCGGCCGCTCGGTGGGTGGCCCGATAGGACGAGTCGAGCTCTGCTTGTGCCCTCGCGGTATGATAATCGCGGTCTTCGTCCGTACCCATGTTCGCCCGCCTCCTG
>CBIGXQ010000240.1:0-1743 GCA_966193865.1 uncultured Sphingosinicella sp.
TCGGTCGTGCCGCGGGCGAGCGCGACGGCGCGCATCAAGGTGGTGGCACCGCGGATCGGCACGACCCCGGGCTGGCGAACCGCCCCGTCGACCGTGATCGTCTGCTCGCTCTGCTCCGTCACCGCGACCTGGACGTCCGGCTGATTGAGGTAGCGGGCGCTGAGGAGGCGAGTGATCTCGTTCTTGAGCTCGATCGGCGTCTTGCCCTGGGCGGGGACCGTGCCGATCAGTGGAAACTGGATATTGCCGGCGGCGTCGACCTGGAACTCGCCGGAAAGGTCGGCGACCTGGAAGACGGTGACCCGGATCTTGTCGAGCGGAGCGAGCCGCTGCTGCGAGGGCGGAACGGCGACCGCCTCGACGTCGGGCGCACCGAAATTGGCGGGCTCATAGGGCACGCTTCCGCCACGGCCGCCTGCGCCGCAGCCGCCGAGAGCGAGGAGAGAAGCGGCGAATCCGGCGGTCATCGCCGCCCGGAAATTGCGCCGGAACGTTCCGACAAGATCAGTTACTCGCACAGGACACTCCCTGAATCACATCGGCCGAAGCCCCTACAGCATGGTTTTGGCCCATTCAAAGCCTTTGATCCATAACCCTTTTTGGGGTCCGCGGAGCTTTCATCCGCACTCCTGCCGCGGTTGCGGCGATTCCTTTGCCACGCACTGGTGCCGAGGTCCAGCCGAAGTCTTGCATCTTCGGCCCTGCGCCCGATATCGACTGCGGCTGCAAAAGTGAGGAAATGGTCGAACATGTTGCGTCGCCTTCTGGGCCTGTCCGGCAATAAGGGTCCCAGCGGTCCGTCCCATAGCCGCGCTTATGCGATCGGCGATGTTCACGGCCGTCTCGACCTGCTTCAGGACCTGCTCCGGCAGATCGCCCGCGACAATGAGGCTCGCCGGCCGGCCAAGACCTATATCGTTTTCCTCGGCGATCTCATCGACCGCGGCCCCGATTCGCGCGGAGTCATCGAGTTTCTGCTTTCTCGTCCGGCCGATTTCGCCCGACCCGTCCACATCAAGGGCAATCACGAGGAATTCTTCCTCCGCGTCCTCGACGGCGAGGAGGACATGGTCGTCGACTGGCTCACCTATGGCGGCTACCAATGCTGCGAGAGCTACGGGGTGACCCAGGGCTGGACCCTCAATGCCTCCGCCCGCGAGATTCAGGAGCGGCTTCGCGCCGTCGTCCCTGCTTCGCACCGCCTCTTCCTCGAATCCATGGCCGACAGCTTCCAGTTCGGCGACTATCTTTTCGTCCATGCCGGAATCCGACCGGGCGTCCCTCTCGACGCCCAGACCAGCAAGGACCTGCGCTGGATCCGGGAGGGCTTTCTCGACGATCCCAGCGACCATGGCGTCATCGTCGTCCACGGCCACACCATCGTCGGCTCGCCCGAACAGCATCCCAACCGGATCGCGCTCGACACCGGCGCCTATCGAAGCGGCGTCCTCACCGCTTTGGGGCTGGAGGGCCGTGACCGCTGGTTTCTTGCCGCCCGCGACGGTCAGGCCATGGCGGCCGCCTGATCCGTCGTCCGCATCAGGCCGAGCTACGCGTGGCAGCGGGACGTGCCTCGACTAGGTCGGCATAGCTTCCGACTTCCGCGACCCGGCCACCGCTCAGCCTGACGAGGCGATCGCAGCTCGCCAGGGTCGAAAGACGGTGCGCCACCATCAGGATGGTGAGATCGGCATCGCTTCGTCCCAGATTCGCCATGACGGCAGCCTCGGTTTCATTGTCGAG
>CBIGXQ010000241.1:0-1691 GCA_966193865.1 uncultured Sphingosinicella sp.
ACATGACCTTCCTGAACCGTCTGCGCTGGGGCTTCGGCTTCTTCGTGATGGCGACGGCGGACTATAATCTGGCGCGCCGGCTCAATTTCGGCCGGCGGCTCGGCCCGTGAGGGCCGGATCGTTCAGTCGCGATAGGCCCAGAAGAGCTGCGCCGGAGGGATGTTGATCCACTCGAAGCCGCGTTCAATCCGGTCGAAATAGGGCACCAGGAAATCGCGGACCTTCGGCGAGAATTGATAGACGAGGAAGCAGCCGCCGGGCCTGAGCGCAGCCGCCGTTTCCTCCGCGATCTTGGGTCCGATGCCCGGCGGGAGGGTCGAGAAGGGGAGGCCCGACAGGATGTAATCGGCCTCCTTGAAGCCGCAATCCTCGATGATCTGGCGAACGTCGGCCGCCGATCCGGTGACCGCGAACAGGCGGCTGTCGCTGAACTTGCGGCGCAGATAATGGGTGAAATCGGCGTTGGTGTCGATCGCGATCAGGGTGGCGTCCGGCGCCATCCGCTGGAGCAAATGCTCGGTGAAGGTCCCGACGCCGGGGCCATATTCGACGAACAATTTGCAGTTCGCCCAGTCGACAGGAGCGAGCATCTTGTCGATCAGCACTTTCGACGACGGGATGACGGATCCCACCATAACCGGATGCTTGATGAAACCGCGGAGGAACTGCCAAAGCGGGCCCCCGCCCGCCCGACGCGTCAGACGTCCTTCTCTGCGCGCTTCGTTCCAAGATGCCGACATGCCGTGTTCCACTCGCTTTTTCGGGAAGGTGGTGCGTTGGCAAATCGCGGCCGCAATGGCAAGGCCGGTTCGCCTGAAGGCACCCCTTTCCGCTTCTGCAGTTCAACCCCGGGGACAGAGGAAAAGCTCCGCGAAATGATGTGCGTTCGGATCGGCCCGTCCCCGGAAAGTCTCGCTTCGTGAACGGCTTCGGTCTTTCGCGCGGGCGATTCGCCTTGCTGTTCTCGGTCATGCTGGTCGCCGCGGCCGGCAATACGGCGATGCAGTCGCTGCTCCCGGCGATCGGCCGGCAGCTCGAGGTCGCCGATATCTGGGTCGCGATCGCGTTCAGCCTTTCGGCGATCGTCTGGGTGGTCCTGGCACCGGTCTGGGCGCACCGTGCCGACCGCCGAGGCCGGCGGGCGCTGATGCGGCTCGGCCTCTACGGCTTCATCGCCTCGATGCTGGTCTGCGGCGGCGCTCTCGCAGTCGGCCTTGCCGGCTATGCCGGCGGGATGATCGTGTTCACGATCTTCATGCTTGGCCGAACCATCTACGGCGCCTTCGGCTCGGCCTCGCCGCCGGCGGTCCAGGCCTATGTCGCCGCCCGTACCGTCGGCGCCGACCGGACGAACGCGCTCGCCGCCATCGCCTCCTCGTTCGGGCTCGGAACGATCATCGGCCCGGCGATCGCGCCTCTCTTCATCTTCCCGCCGCTCGGGCTTTCCGCGCCCTTGTTCGCCTTCGCCCTGATCGGGGCGGTGGTGCTGGCCCTGCTCGTCCTCAAGCTTCCCGACGATACGCCGCGAAGCGAGGCGAAAGGACGGATCGTCGCCTATCCGGCGATCGGCGGCGGCGGCGCCGAGCCTGCGCCGGAGGAATCGGTTCCCGCGTCGCTGAGCTGGCGCGACAGGAGAGTCCTGCCCTGGCACCTGATCGGGATCGCCGGCGGCCACGGCCATGCCGTGCTGC
>CBIGXQ010000242.1:0-1689 GCA_966193865.1 uncultured Sphingosinicella sp.
TGATGATGAAGAAGAGAATGATCCTCCAGAAGATCAAGGGAAAGACGGAGCCGCCTTCACTGCCGCTGCCCTGCTCGGCTCGGGCGGCCTCGAGCGCCCTTTGCTCGGCCAGCTCAGGCGGCGCCTGGAGCTGGGCGATGATCGCGTCGGCGCCGGCAGCGATTCCGCCGGGATAATCATTGTCGCGGAAGCGCGGCAGGATCTGCTGCTGGATGATCTGGTGCGACAAGGCGTCGGTCATGATCGGCTCGAGTCCGTAGCCGACCTCGATCCGGACCTTGCGCTCGGCCGGCGCGACGATGAGGATGATGCCGTTATTGGCCTCGCTCTGGCCGATCCCCCAATGCCGTCCGAGCTGGTAGCCATAATCCTCGATCGGATAATCCTCGAGGCTGCGGATCGTCGCGATCACCAGCTGGCGTGACGAGGCCTGTTCGAGCGCCTCGAGCTTCTGGGTGAGCTGCGCTTCCTGCTCCTGGGACAGGAGTCCGGCCTGGTCGACGACCCGGCCGCTCAGTTCCGGAAAGCTCTGCGCTGCCGCCGGCGCGGCGACCAGCAAGGCGAGCAGGAGAAGGAGGCTCCGGATCATGTCACGACGCCGGGACGGCGAGCGCCGCACCGTGCCCGCCGGCGCGGCACCCGTGAGCATGAGCGGAGAGCAAGGGCGCAAGCCGGAAGTTCAGCTGCCGTTGCCGAAATCGACCGTCGGCGCGACGTCGGCGTTCGGAGTCGTCGCCTCGAACGGTACCATCGGATCGGAACCGTAGATGATCTTCGCGCCGATTACCGACGGGAAGGTCCGGATCTCGGTATTATAGGCACGGACCGCCTCGTTATAGTCTCGGATCGAGATGTTGATCCGATTCTCGGTCCCTTCGAGCTGGCTCATCAGGGTCGCGAAATTCTGCTGGCTCTGGAGATTCGGATAGGCCTCCTGGAGCCGCTGGAGCGGGATGATGGCGGCGCTCAACCGGCTCTGCGCCTCCTGGAAGCGGGCCATGGCTGCCGGGTCGGTAAGCTGGTCGGGCGAGACCGTGATCCGGGTCGCGTCGGCGCGGGCCTGGGTCACTCCGGTCAGGATCCGTTCTTCGGACGCCGCTGCGCCGCGAACCGTGGCGACGAGGTTCGGGATCAGATTGGCGCGGCGCTGGTAGGCGGCCTGGACGTCGGCCCATTTGGCCTTCGCATTCTCCTCCGCGGTGGGGATGGAATTGACCCCGCAGGCGGAGAGGAACAGCAGCACCGGGGCAAGCACGGCGATCAGTCGCGTTCGGTTCATGAACGGGGCTCCCTTTCAATCCAGTGCCGCGGGAAGTAAGCATTTCGCAACGGGACCGCAACGGCTGGGCCGAAGATTGGCTCCGAAGCTCGAGAGGGAGGAAGACATGCTGAAGGAATTCAGGGATTTCGTCGCCCGCGGCAATGTTCTCGATCTCGCCGTCGCCGTCATCATCGGCGCCGCCTTCGCCACGATCACCACCTCGCTGACCGACGACATCATCATGCCGGTGGTCGGCGCGATCTTCGGCGGCATGGATTTTTCGAGCTATTTCGTCCTGCTCGGCCCGGTCCCGGACGGCTATTCCGGGTCGATGACCGATTATGAGGCGTTGAAGGCGGCAGGGGCGCCGGTTCTCGGCTGGGGCCAGTTCGTCACCGTCCTGATCAATTTCCTGATCCTCGCCTTCA
>CBIGXQ010000243.1:0-1625 GCA_966193865.1 uncultured Sphingosinicella sp.
CTGGCTTGCGCGTAGCGTCAGCTACGCGACTGCGCTGCGCTCCTACCCAGCACGCTTCCTCGGGCGATCACGGGGCTTCCATATGAAGGGGGCAGGCTCCAGGTCCAGGAACCAGCCCGCGCACTGGGCATTGGCCGGCGCGGGCCCTAGAGAAAAGGCGATAAGGAGGAAGTTCGAATGAAGGATCGGTGGCAGGCCCTGGAAAATGCGCCCCGAAGCCTGTTGAGCGAGCTGTTCGATGCCGACCCTGACCGGCTCGACCGGCTGACGATCGAGGAATCGGGGATCCGCTTCGATTTCGCCAAGACCCATCTCGATCTCGACCTTCTCGAATCCTTCACCGCTTTGGCCGAGGCGGCGGACTTTCCGGGGCATCGCGAAGCGCTCTTCGCCGGTGGCATCGTCAATCCGACCGAGGATCGCGCCGCCGAACATGCCGCCGAGCGGGGCGAGGGGGCGCCCGACAGCGTCGCTCTGGCGCGCCGCTTCCACGCGCGAATGCGAACCCTCGTCGATGCGATCGAAGCCGAGGCGTTCGGATCGGTCCGCCATATCCTCCATATCGGCATCGGCGGATCGGCGCTCGGTCCCGAGCTTCTGATCGACGCCCTTGGCCGAGGCGCCGGCCGCTACGACGCCGCGGTCGTCTCGAACGTCGACGGCGCCGCCCTCGAGGAAGCCGTCAGCGGCTTCGACCCGCACGCCACCCTCCTCGTGATCGCGTCGAAGACCTTCACCACCAGCGAGACGATGCTCAACGCCCGCTCCGCGCTCCAGTGGATGGACGAAGCCGGAGTGACCGACCCGTTCGGCAAGACGGTCGCTCTCACCGCCAGCCCCGACAAGGCGATCGCCTTCGGCATCGACGAGACTCGGATCCTGCCCTTCTCGGAAACGGTCGGCGGCCGATTCTCGCTCTGGTCCTCGATCGGCTTTCCGGCGGCCCTCGCGCTCGGCTGGGAGGCGTTCGAGAATCTGCTCGAAGGCGCGGCGGCGATGGACCGTCATTTCCGGCTGGCGCCGCCCGAGCGCAACGCCCCTTTGCTCGCCGCTTTCGTCG
This sequence comes from uncultured Sphingosinicella sp., assembly GCA_966193865.1. GTDB lineage: Bacteria > Pseudomonadota > Alphaproteobacteria > Sphingomonadales > Sphingomonadaceae > Allosphingosinicella. The sequence continues at coordinate 1,061 of CBIGXQ010000243.1, forward strand.
ATCGTTATTATGCCAATGTCCGCGGCGCCTCGACCCGCGCCGTCTTCGCTTATGACGAGCGGCTGAGGCTATTGCCTTCCTATCTCCAGCAGCTCGAGATGGAATCCAACGGCAAGGCGGTTGGTCTCGACGGCGCGGCGGTGACCCGGATGACTTCTCCGGTCGTCTGGGGCGGAGTCGGCACCGACGCCCAGCATGCGGTGTTCCAGCTTCTTCACCAGGGTACCCATGTCGTCCCGGTCGAGTTCGTCGCCGCGCTCGAGCCGGGCCACAGCCTCGCCCCCGAGCATCACCGCCAATTGCTCGTCAACTGCTTCGCCCAGGGCGCCGCCCTTCTCGCAGGCCGCGAGTCGGAGGATCCGCACCGCGCCTATCCCGGCGACCGGCCGTCGACGACGATCCTTCTCGACCGTCTCGATCCGCGCACTCTCGGCGCGCTCATCGCCTTTTACGAGCATCGCACCTTCGCCAATGCCGTATTGCTGGGGATCAACCCGTTCGATCAGTTCGGGGTCGAGCTCGGCAAGGAAATGGCCAAAGCGATGGACGGGGAGGGGGACAGCGG
>CBIGXQ010000244.1:0-1604 GCA_966193865.1 uncultured Sphingosinicella sp.
GTGAGCTCGACGCCCATGAAGCGGTTCTTCTCCCACTTGCCGGCCTGGGTGGAGGAATCGGCCTGGGGAAGCTCGCGGGCGAGCGCGAACATCAGGGCGATCGCATGTTCGGCAGTGGTGATCGAATTGCCGAACGGCGTGTTCATGACGACGATCCCGCGGGCGGTGGCGGCGGAGACGTCGACATTGTCGACGCCGATCCCGGCCCGGCCGATGACCTTGAGGCTGGCGGCGGAGTCGAGCAGGTCGGCGGTGACCTTGGTGGCCGAGCGGATGGCGAGGCCGTCATAATCGGCGATGATCGCCTTGAGCTCGTCCTTCGACAGCCCTGGGCGCTCGTCGACCTCGACTCCATTGGCTCGGAAGATGGCGGCGGCGTTGGGGTCCATCGGGTCCGAGATCAGCACTTTGGGCATTTCACACTCCGTAAATTCGTGAACCCGGATCCAGCCGAGTTGAGAGGCTCGCTCTTGGTGTGAAGCCTGCGGCTAGCTCGCTCGGGCTTCGTGAAAGGCCCAGTCGAGCCAGGGACCGAGCGCTTCGATGTCGTCGGTCTCGACGGTCGCTCCGCACCAGATCCGGATTCCCGGCGGGGCGTCGCGATAGCCGGCGACGTCGAACGCCGCGCCTTCCGCCTCGAGCAGCGAATCGATCTTCTTCGCCAGCGCGCGCTGCCCGTCCTCGTCCAGCTCCGCGGCAATGGAATCGGCGAATTTGAGGCAGACGCTGGTATTGCTTCGGGTCGCGGGATCGGCGGCGAGATGGTCGATCCAGGGCGTGCGCTCGACCCAGGAATCGAGGGCTGCGGCGTTGGCGTCGGCCCGGGCGATCAGGGCATGAAGGCCGCCCTGAAGCTCGGCCCATTCCAGCGCCCAGATATAATCCTCGACCGCGAGCATCGACGGCGTGTTGATCGTCTCGCCCCTGAACAGCCCCTCGACGAGCTTTCCGCCCTTCGTCATCCGGAAGATCTTCGGCAGCGGCCAGGCGGGGACATGGCTTTCCAGCCGCTCGACCGCGCGCGGCGAGAGGATGAGGACTCCATGTCCACCTTCGCCGCCGAGCACCTTCTGCCAGGAGAAGGTGACGACATCGAGCTTGTCCCAGGGCAGGTCGACGGCGAAAGCCGCCGAAGTCGCGTCGCAGATCGTCAGCCCGTCGCGATCGTCGTCGATCCAGGCGCCGTCCGGCACCCGGACGCCCGAGGTGGTCCCGTTCCAGGTGAAGACGATGTCGTTACCCTGGTCGACCGACTCGAGGTCGGGGAGGGCGCCGTAATCGGCGCGGAGCACCTTCGCATCGAGCTTCAGCTGCTTGACGACGTCGGTCACCCAGCCTTCGCCGAAGCTCTCCCAGGCCAGCAGGGTCGCCGGCCGGGCGCCGAGCAGGCTCCACAGCGCCATCTCGACGGCGCCGGTATCGGAAGCGGGGACGATCGCGATCCGGTGGCTTGCCGGCACTCGAAGGACGTGGCGGGTCAGGTCGATGGCGTGGGCGAGCCGCGCCTTGCCGAGCTTCGATCGGTGCGACCGCCCGAGCGAACCGGTGGCGAGCTTGCCGGCCGACCAGCCGGGCGGCTTGGCGCAGGGACCCGACGAGAAATG
>CBIGXQ010000245.1:0-1545 GCA_966193865.1 uncultured Sphingosinicella sp.
CTCACCCGGGTCGGCTATCCCGACAAGGCCGATCCGGACGAGATCGACCGGCCCCTGGTGGTGCTGATCCTCACCATCCTCGTCCTCTACGTGACGATGGTCTACGGGCCGATCGCGGCCCTTCTCGTCGAGCTGTTCCCGGCCCGGATCCGCTACACGTCGATGTCGCTTCCCTACCATATCGGCAATGGCTGGTTCGGCGGCTTCCTTCCCACCACCGCCTTCGCGATGGTCGCCGCGAGCGGCAACATCTATTACGGCCTCTGGTATCCGGTCGTGGTGGCGTCGGCGACCGTCGTCATCGGCCTGCTCTTCCTTCCGGAGACGCGCGGACGCGATATCGCCGACTGATGTGCCGAGGGCGAGCTAGCCCTGGCGGCGAAGATCCCGGCTCAGCCATGCCTCGACCGAAGCATGGGCCGGCTCGTCGTCGACGTCGGCCCACCAGGCGCCCTCTATTTCCAGGGTCGAGGCTCGGCCCTGTTCGGCGAGGCGCTGGACCCCGTCCGAAAGGCTGCCGGACTTGCCGCTTTCGACGGCTTCGAGGATCGCGGCTCGAAGCGAGTCGGTCGCGAAGAAGAGACCGGTGTCGAACGCGTCATAGACTTCCAGCGCCTTTCCGATCCGCACGATCTCCCCGCCTGGTCCGGTTTCGACCCGGGTGACGTCGTCGAGATCGACGAAGGAATTGGCGAGGTTTCGGTCGATGGCGAGCCGGACGCCGTCCGTTCGGGGCGCGGCGATCAGCCGGCGAACGATGTCGGGATCGAACAGATGATCGGACATGGAGAGCAGATAATCGCCCTCGATCCGATCGGCCCCGGCAACGACCGAATATCCGTTGGGGCGGTCCCAGTCGCCGATCCGGACCGGTGCGATGGGCAGGCCCAGCCGGGTGGAAAGATCGGCCAGGAAGGCCTCGACCCGGTCCGCGCAATGGCCGGTGACGATCGTGAAGCGGCTTGCTCCGCCGGCCGCCGCCGATCGGACGACATGCTCGACGAGGGGGATCCCGGCGACCTCCGCGAGCGGCTTGGACGGGCCGAGACGGCGCAACCGGCTGCCGTAACCGGCGGCCAGGATCAGGCAGTTCATTCGGCCGCCAGCGCCTGCCCTGCGATGAATTCCTCGGTCAGCTGGGCGGCGACGTCGTCGCTGAACTGCTGCGGGGGGTGCTTGCAGAAGAAGGCCGACGGCCCGACCAGGACTCCGCCTTCACCGCGCTCGAGAGCGACCTTGCAGCAGCGGATCGCGTCGAGAACGCAGGCAGCGGAATTGGGGCTGTCCTCGACCGACAGCCGAAGCTCCAGGTTCATCGGAACCCCGCCGAACAATTCCCCTTCCATCCGAAGGAAGCAGAGCTTGTTGTCGTTGAGCCAGGGGATGTAGTCCGACGGACCGACATGGATGTCCTCGGACGCCAGCCGTTCGTCCATCACCGACTGGACCGCCTCGGTCTTCGATTCCTTCTTCGAAAGAAGGCGGCCGCGGTCGAGCATGTTGAGGAAGTCGGTATTGCCGCCGGTGTTGAGCTGGTAGGTGTGG
>CBIGXQ010000246.1:0-1542 GCA_966193865.1 uncultured Sphingosinicella sp.
GCGGGTATAGCTCAATGGTAGAGCACTAGCCTTCCAAGCTTGTGACGCGGGTTCGATTCCCGCTACCCGCTCCAGCCCTCGCCTGGCCGGCCTTCGCTCTTGCCAGCCTTCAGGACCGCTTCAGCCAGTCGATCAGCTCGCCGAACGGGATCAGCTGGTTGAACTCGACCCCGCAGATCGATCCGTCCTGCCAGCGGACGACGCCGGCGATCGGGCCGAGATGCTCGAGGGTGACGACGACGGCGCTTCCGATCTCGAGCGGCTGATCGACCTCGATCTTGACGCCGCTCTGCGAAATGTCGCGGGTCCGCCCCCAGCGGGTTCGCGAGCCGGCGCGGAGAGTCGCCGCCCGATCGACCTCGACCCGAGGCGAACGAGGCCGCCAGCCATTGTCGAGAACCGGCGGATTGGCGAGCAGCTCGACGATGTCGACCGCGTCGTCGAACGCGATTCCGGCATCGGATCCCTCGACCCACGCGACCGCGCCGGTCACCTGCTGGTTGGTCTTCAATTCGACGGTGACCCGGTCGCTAGGCGCGACCTTGCTGTAGACATGAGCGACGAGACCGCCCGACGAGATGTTGCGGATCAGGCAGAGCTCGCGGCGGCCGTCGAAGAAGAGCAGGCCGACACGAAGGATTCGGATATGCCGTTCCTCGCGCCGCCGTTCGGGCGGAGCCGGAGCCTGTTCGGAAAAGGAGAAGCTGGTCTCCTCGATCTGGCGCGCTGCGTACATTCACTCCCCTCACTCGGGCGAGATCCCTTGCCGCCCGTTTCCACTATGAATTCGAACAGCTTTAAGAAGTGCTTACTCGCGTACTCGGTTTAGCCGCAGCCGAGACGCCAGGGATCGGCAAGGGTTGGAATTCCAGCGGCCCCTGATTAAGCGCAGCACCAGACCCAGAACAGGACCTGCCATGACCGAAAATGCCCCGCCCGATCGCCTGTCGAACGACCCCAGGAGCCCCTATTTCGACGCCGACGCGCTTCGCCGCGGCGTCGGCATCCGATTCAAGGACCGCGAGCGCGAGGACGTCGAGGAATATTGCGCCTCGGAAGGCTGGATCAGGGTCCAGGCGGGCAAGTCAGTCGACCGCCACGGCTATCCGGTGACGGTGAAGCTGTCGGGAGAGGTCGAGACCTGGTGGCGCGAAGACGGCGAAGCGAGCGAATAGAGGTCGCCTGGACCGTACGGGTTCTAGGTGAGCGGCAACTCACGCTGCTCGGGATCGAAACGATGCCAGCCGGCCGGCCCAAGCTTCTCGAGCGGGCGGAAGCGCGACTTGTAGGCCATCCGCTTCGATTCCTCGACCCAATAGCCGAGATAGACATAAGGCAGGCCGCCGCGGCCGGCGCGGACGATATGATCGAGGATGATGAAGGTGCCGAGGCCCGAGCGGCGATCGTCGTCCGGCTCGAAGAAGCTGTAGATCATCGACAGGCCGTCGGCCTGCTGGTCGGTCAGGCAGGCACCGACCAGTCGTCCTGGCTGCCCGTCGGTGGAAGGCTCCCGATATTCGATCATGAAGGTGCGGACCGGGC
>CBIGXQ010000247.1:0-1539 GCA_966193865.1 uncultured Sphingosinicella sp.
CGACCCGATGACGGACCGCAGCGGGGACATATCGATCATCGGCGAGCGCGCACCGATCTTTTGGAGCGCCTGCGTCGCGATCGGGGCCGGCGTGCTCCTCCATCTGCCCATGCTGGAAATGGCGCATCGGATGGGCAATCGAATCGCCGGAATGCCCATGGACCCATGGATGTGGATCGGCATGGTGCTCATCGTCGGCGGAGTTCCGGCCGCCATTTACGGAGCGCTTCCCAAGCACCGGGCCGCACACGGCTCCCACGCCGGGACTCTTTTCGAAGCGCCGGATTCGACTCCGCTGAACCGCTGGCACGCCGGAGTCCTCGCCGTTCTCATCCTCGGCCTGGTCATCGACGTGATGAAGCCGGCGACCCTGGGCTTCGTCCTGCCCGGGATGAGCGAGGAATATGGCCTGGCCCGATCGGTCGTGGCCTGGTTTCCGCTCAGCGCCCTCGTCGGCACCACGGTCGGTTCCTTACTCTGGGGTTGGCTGGCCGACGTCTACGGCCGACGGGTCTCCATCCTTCTGTCGACGATCCTGTTCGTCTCCACCTCGATCTGCGGCGCCATGCCGATGTTCGAGCTCAACTTGGCTATGTGCTTCCTGATGGGTTCCTCGGCAGGCGGGATGCTGCCCGTCGTCTATACCTTGCTGGCGGAGGTGATGCCGCCAAGGCACCGATCCTGGGTGCTGGTCCTGGTCGGCGGCACCGGCCTCGTCGGCGGCTATCTTGCCGCGAGCGGCGCAGCCCATGCCTTCGAGCCAGTCTTCGGGTGGCGCGTGCTCTGGCTCCAGGGGTTCCCGACGGGAGTCCTTCTGCTCCTGCTCGCTCGGCTGATCCCTGAATCGCCGCGCTTTCTCGCCGAGCAGGGACGAACCGCCGAACTTCAGGCGATGGAGCACAGGTTCGGAATCATTCGGCGCGAAAAGCCGGCGGCGCCCGCCGATGCCGCCGTCGCCGCGCGACGCCATGGCCGGCTGACCCTGGCGCTGACCATCACCGCGCTTAGCTGGAGCTTCGTCAATTTCGGCCTGCTGCTGTGGCTTCCTCTCGATCTCCACGAACGGGGCTTCAGCTCGGCTCTCGCCAGCGGAATTCTTGCCAGCTCGGCTTTGGTCGCGCTCCCGACGATCATGCTCGCCGCCTGGCTCTACAGCCGCTGGAGCAGCAAATGGACCCTGGTCGGGATGATCCTCCTGACCCTGGCGGGACTGGTCGGCGCCCTGCTTCCCGCCTCGGTCCTTTCCTGGCCGCCCTTGCTCATCGCCGTCATCGCCATGCTCATCGTCGGCACCAACGGCATGATCGCGGTCCTCCTTCCTTATGCCGCCGAAAATTCTCCGCTCGGGGTTCGGGGACGAGCCACCGGCCTTGTCGCCGGTGCCAGCAAGGTGGGCGGAGTCGCGGTCCAGGTCTTCGCCATCATCGGCCTCATTCCTACCTTGGGCGGTGCCGCGCTGGCGCTCGTCGCGCCGATGGCCGCCTCGGCCGGCCTGGTATCCTATGCCGGCCGCGAAACCCGCGGCCGAAGCCTTCGCGA
>CBIGXQ010000248.1:0-1513 GCA_966193865.1 uncultured Sphingosinicella sp.
GAAGAAGGGAATCGCATGCTCGCAAGCATCGCCAGGAATGGAGCATTGGACCGGCTGGCCATCGGCCTGTCGGGGCTTTGCCTCGTCCATTGCGTGGCGAGCGCGGTGTTCGTCGCGATGCTCGCTTCGGCCGGCGGGATGCTTCTCGATCCGATCATCCACGAGGTCGGCATGATGCTCGCGCTCGGGCTCGGCCTGTTCGGGCTCGGCCGCGGCATCTGGGACCATGGCTTCATGCTCCCGGCCGCGATCGGCGGCCTCGGCCTCGGCATCATGGCCGGCGCGCTGACACTCGACCATCATGACGGCGGAACCCTCTATTCGATCGTCGGTGTGCTGATCCTCGCTCTCGGCCACGATCTCAACCGCCGCGCGGTGATCTGACGGGGACCTAAGCCCCGTCACCCCAGCGAAGGCTGGGGTCCAAGCCGAGTCCGAATGGATGCCAGCCTCCGCTGGCATGACCTTGCACCTTTATTCACGGCCTCGACCCGCTTGTTCCGGCTCCAACGAAAGCTTACATCTCAGCTATGGCGCACGTGCATCACAGCCACAGCGGCTCCGACCTCACCTCGGCCGCCCAGACGACGATGGAGAAGTCGGGCGAGCAATGGACTCCGATGCGCGCCGCCGTGTTCAACGCGCTCGCGAGCTTCGACAAGCCCGCCTCGGCCTATGACATTGCCGATCAGGTGTCGAAGGACCAGGGCCGCCGGGTCGCCGCCAACAGCGTCTACCGGATCCTCGATCTGTTCGTCGGCTCGAACCTCGCCCGGCGGGTCGAGAGCGCCAACGCCTATGTCGCCAACGACCATCCCGATTGCCTCCACGACTGCATCTTCCTGATCTGCGACCATTGCGGCCAGACCAAGCATATCGACGACGATCGCCTGTCCGGCGGAGTCCGCGACGCGGCCAAGGCGGCGGGCTTCGCGCCCGATCGGCCGGTGATCGAGGTTCGCGGCCGCTGCGGCGAGTGCGAAGGCGAATAAGCGGCCTTCGCCGCTCCTTCTAGACCCTCCCTGTAATCGCCGAGCGCCGCTTTCGGCCCAGCCCTTTTCGGCACCGGCCTGGCCGGTTCCCAGCGGTCGCGCGAGGGAACCGGGCTTCGGCGCACTTCGTTTTTTCCACGCTGGCGGGGGTCGTGCGCCTGAGCATGGGCTGCAGGGGGGTCTGGAGAAGTCGAAGTGCGTATCGCGCAAATTGCGCCGCTTGCAGAAGCCGTTCCGCCAAGGCTCTATGGCGGCACCGAACGCGTCATCTGGTGGCTGACCGAGGCCCTGGTCGACCTCGGCCATCAGGTCACCTTGTTCGCCAGCGGCGATTCGGTGACGTCGGGCAGGCTCGTCTCCTGCGCCGAAAGCGGGCTTCGACTCGCCGGCGTCGGCGATCATACCGCTCACACGCTCGTCATGCTCGATCGCGTCCTTCGCCGGTCGGGCGAGTTCGATATCCTCCACTTCCACATCGATCTTCACCAATTCCCGCTGTTCAGGCACCTTTCGAGCAAGTG